>JBIPLF010000037.1:0-19518 GCA_044368015.1 Rickettsiales bacterium | reverse complement strand
AAAGCGACAAGCCATTTTTACCTCACCCCCACTCAAGGTAGAAAAAGAGGAGGAGAGTGTTGTCGATACTACGAGGCAATCGCCAGCCGTTCGCCGCCCCGTTGGTGGAGTCTTGGAATGCTACGTCCGATGACGGACATCATATAGGCCATGTTATCCACATCGGTATCGTAGCCACCTTCCAGAATCCGTTCCACGATCCGTGTATGAAAGTGAGGGCTGTAAAAAGTGCCGTCGTTGGTTTCCACACGCACTAGCCGAATCAAGACGCGAATCGCATCAAACACGCCGGGTGGCATCCCTGCTGCTTTGTAGAGGGCTTTGAAGCCGAGCGATCCGGAATCCGACATCAGTTTGGCGGCGTTTTCGGTGGGGATTTGTGCCAGACGCGCCATGGCCGATACAAAAAACCGCATATTCCCCATGCACAGGGCGCGCATAATGATGGAGGGTGAGAGCCGTTTGGCACGGTACATTTCCAGCGTCAGCGCCTCAATATCGGTATTGGCTTGCGGGTGCAGTACGCTGAGAAGCGCCCATTCGTTACTATCCTGCACCACATCCTGAATCGTGTAGGGGGAGAGGTGGTAACGTTGCACCAGGTCCTGACGCAACCGGTCGGACACCATGGTGAGCATCCGTTCGGCGATGGTGGCGGGCAGACTGCCGCGTGTCACCAGTTTTTCCAGTACCGATTCTTCGTTTTTGAAGGTTTCGACAATGGTGCCAAGCGAGGCTTCGTTGATCTCCGCCCCCTTGTTGGAGACGAGGGTATCCATCACGACTTTTTCGCCCGTATCGACCAGCGCCTCGGAAACCGTTTCCGACACATGGGCGCGAGAAGCAATCGCCAGACGTTGCTCGGTGCTGCTCGCATGGGTAACCAATTGCACCAGATCGGCGTCGGTCAACACATCGGAATATTGCAGGAGCGGAGAGGAGACTTCCTTTGCCACATCCTGCGCCAACTGGAGGGCGACGTCGTGGGGCAGGGAAGGTTCGTTCTTTAGGCTCTCCGACAGAATTTTGCGAACCGTGACTTCGGCATCGCAGGCGAGGATACGGAAAATTTCCTCCGCCATGTGGCGCTGGGAGTCGTCGATAACGGTATTCTGATATTGGTTGACGACAACGCGGGCTAAATCTTCCCGCAAGGGCTGGGGAAGCTTCTTCGAGAGCTTCTTAACGTCTCTGTTGGAGAGTATATCACTCATGGATACAGACCACCCCTATCGTTAATTCGTAATAAATATACCACAGCTTTGTCACAATTTATACTAAAACCTACAGTTGCTAAGATTTTCTTTACACCCGCCTTTTTATACTGTGGCACAGATAGGCCAATCTAGGAGCGGAATCCTATGCAGAAGCAATACACAGACGCGGCGGAGGCACTGCATGCGTGCCTGCGTGACGATATGGTGATTATGGCAGGTGGCTTCGGCCTGTGCGGGATTCCGGAGCATTGCATCCGGGCGATCCGCGATTCCGGGGTGAAGGGGCTGACGGTCATCAGCAATAATTGCGGGGTGGATGATTTCGGGTTGGGGGTGTTGCTCCACACGCGTCAAATCCGCAAAATGATCTCCTCTTATGTCGGGGAAAATAAAACCTTTGAACGGCAATTCCTCAGCGGTGAGCTGGAGCTGGAATTCAACCCGCAGGGGACATTGGCCGAGCGTATTCGCGCTGGCGGAGCAGGGATTCCTGCCTTTTTCACCCGCACCGGCTATGGCACGGTGGTGGCAGAAGGCAAGGAAGTGCGCGAATTTGATGGCGAATGGTATGTGATGGAACGGGCGCTGAAGGCCGATCTTGCCATTATCAAGGCCTGGAAGGCGGATACGGAGGGTAATCTTGTCTACCGCAAAACGGCGCGCAATTTTAACCCCATGATGGCCATGGCCGCAGAGATCACCGTCGCCGAGGTCGAGGAAGTGGTGCCGGAAGGCGCACTGGGCGCAGACACCATCCACACGCCGGGCATTTTTGTGCAGCGGTTTTTTGTGGGTGACGCCTTTGAAAAACGCATTGAGCAACGCACCACCCGTCCACAGGAGGCCGCATAATGTGGGATAAAGACAGTATGTGCCGTCGTGCCGCTGCGGAACTTCGCAACGGGTTTTATGTGAATCTGGGCATTGGGATGCCGACGCTGGTCGCCAACCACATTCCGGTGGGGATGCATGTGGTGCTACAAAGTGAAAACGGGATGCTCGGCATGGGGCCGTTTCCGCATGAGGACAGCGTGGATGCCGACCTCATCAATGCCGGAAAGCAAACGATTTCCGAACTACCCTATAGCAGCTATTTCGATAGCGCGACCTCTTTTGCGATGATTCGCGGCGGGCATATTGATCTTTCTATTCTGGGCGCGCTGGAGGTTTCGCAATCCGGTGATCTCGCCAACTGGATGGTGCCGGGCAAAATGGTCAAAGGCATGGGCGGGGCGATGGATCTGGTGGCTGGGGTCAAAAAAGTGGTGGTGCTGATGGACCACACCACCAAGGACGGCCAACCTAAACTGCTGAAGGAGTGCTCATTACCGCTCACTGGGCGCGGCGTGGTGGATATGGTGATTTCTGACTTAGGCGTGTTTGTGATTGACGAAAGTGGGCTGCAACTCACGGAACTGGCGCCCGGCGTGACGTTGGAGGAAATCACCGCCAAAACGCAAGCCGCCTTCCAGGTGCGGGAGCTGCGCCAGCACGCGGCGTAGATGGGAGGTCATCCTGAGCGTAGCGAAGGATCACCCCACTTGCGCAAACCTATCGATATTTCGTAAACAGAGAGATCCTTCGGGGCAAGCCCCTCAGGATGACGCGAGTCCTACGGCGTTTCCGGAAACAGGGTGCCGCCCAGAAAATACCCCACCACGGGGAAGAGAATCGCAAACAGAAACGGGATGTAGCGGGTCATCGCCTGCACTCCTGCGCGCCGCTCAGGGGGAAGCTGATCCATCTTGCGGCGGAGAAAATACACAACGATCATGGCGTCGGCATAACCAAACAGTAATCCCACTCCCATACCGGCCATTTGCGCGTCTGTCATGTATAGCATTTCCCATTTTCGTTTACGTGGCATCGCGTTTCGTCTCGTGTAGCTTTACTGCACGTCGCCTCACGCTCCTAGCGTAAACGAAAAGCGAAAACGCTCTATCTCTACCGATCAATCTCACCAAACACGATGTCCTGCGTGCCGATAATGGCCACCACGTCGGGCAGCATGTGCCCCTTACTCATGAATTCCAGCGATTGTAGATGCGCGAATCCCGGTGCGCGGATTTTGCAGCGATAAGGCTTGTTACTGCCATCGGCGATCAGATACACGCCAAATTCGCCCTTGGGAGCTTCCACCGCAGCATAGACCTCGCCTGCGGGCACATGGACGCCTTCGGTATAGAGCTTGAAATGGTGGATGAGGGCTTCCATGGATTGTTTCGCATCCCCCCGGCGCGGCGGCGCAATTTTGGGATCCTGCGAAAGCACCGCACCTTCCGGCATCTCGTGGATGCATTGATGGATGATGCGCAGCGATTGCTTCATCTCCTCCATCCGCACCAGATAGCGGTCGTAGCAATCGCCGTGTTTGCCGATCGCCACCTGAAAATCCATGCGGTCGTAGACATCATAGGGCTGGCTTTTGCGCAGGTCCCACGGCACACCAGACCCGCGCAGCATGGCACCGGAAAAGCCCCAATCCATCGCTTCTTCGGCGGTGACGGTGCCGATATCCACCGTGCGCTGCTTCCAGATGCGGTTTTCGGTGAGCAGGGTTTCCACATCATCCAGATATTTCGGGAAGGCGTTGGCCCAAGCGGCGATATCCTCCAGCAATCCGGCGGGTAAGTCCTGATGCACCCCGCCAATGCGGTAATAGGCGGAGTGGAACCGCGCACCGGAGGCGCGTTCCTGAAAAGCGATCACTTTCTCGCGCTCTTCAAACAGCCACAGGAGCGGCGTCATGGCGCCGACATCTAAGGCCTGCGTGGTGATGTTGAGAATATGGTTGAGAATGCGCGACAGTTCCGCAAACAACACACGGATATATTGCCCGCGCAGCGGCACCTCGCATTGCAACAGCTTCTCCGCCGCGAGGCAGAAAGCGTGCTCCTGCGCGAGCGGCGCAACATAATCCAGCCGGTCGAAATAGGGCAGTGCTTGCAGATAGGTTTTGTGCTCAATCAGCTTTTCCGTGCCGCGATGCAGCAGGCCGATATGCGGATCGGCGCGTTCCACCACTTCGCCATCCAGCTCCAGCACCAGACGCAACACGCCGTGCGCTGCCGGATGCTGCGGGCCGAAATTGAGGTTCAGCGTTTTGGTGGTAGTGGTGGTGGTGGTTTGAGCCATGCGCGTCGATCCTTATCCCTGATGCGCAGGCATTCTATACCGGGTCGGATGCACAGGGCAAGGGGAAGATGGGATAGAACATGCAAACCGATTCCCGGCTCCATAATTGTGGCTGTTACTTAATCGCCTTCTGGTGTTTGAGGTGCCACACCACATAACGTGTGTCGTCCCAGTCAAGCATAGAGGGGGGGGTATAGTTTGCGAGTGCCTGTTCGAGAGTGGTATCCAGAATCACACGATCCGGATTGTGTGCGTTGACTACTCGTAAGGTGTCGTCGTCACCTATCGTGGCCTTCCATTTTCCGGATATGGGGCCATCAAAGTGTACATCCTGCGTCATTTTTTCTGCCTTTCTGCTATAAGGATCAGGGCAACAGTCAATTCAGAAGGATTGTATGCTGTCAATCTTGTCATCAAAATGAAACACTAGCCAGACCCCTTTGTTTTTGGGCCGTGAGCGTTGGTGCTGCTGTGTTCCTTCATCCAGCGCTGGCCAAACCGCTCTGAAGATTGTGCTTCTGACGCGCTTACCCACGATAGGAGGACAATATCAAACCTAACGTATCTAGGGCACCGGAAAATCGTTTTTCTAACTCGCCCATGATACCAGGTATTCCTGCTATTCGATCTGACAGAGGCGGTATCTTATCCTTTTCATAGAAAACCGGTAGCGGCGATAAGAGCGCAAGCGGTGTCCCGAGTGTGAAAAGTACTACAGCCTCGGATAATGCTTCCTCTGTTGCCTCTGGCACACCATCCAGAATCTGTTAGTCTTGCATGTTGTTCATAAAATACCTCATACTATTCCATCCGATAGTGGTATGCTAGCCTCTCTTCGTTTCAGTTTGATGAATGTAGCACCCGTATACGTTAAATTATGAATGAAGTTTCCACTGATTCCACTCCTCCCCCACCTACCCAGTATGGCGGGTTTCAGAAACGTCTGATGGCGTTGCTGGTCGATAATATTCTGCTGTTTCCCTTGATGGTGCCGCTGTTGATGGGGGCAAGCCACGCGGTGGGCATTAACCGTACCATCCTGCGGAACGAGATGCCTCCCCATGCGCGTATCTCGGATCTGGTTCACCTGATGAATAAACACCGGATGTGGGATAATCTACTGATCGAGCAATTGCTCCCGCTGTTGCTACTGACACTGGCGCTGGGCTGGCTTTGGAGCCGGTATGGCACCTCTCCGGGTAAGTGGGTGTTTCGGTTGCGGATTGTGGATGCCAAAAGCTTGCAGCCGCCATCTTCCCGGCAACAGATGAAACGGGCCTTTGGCTATATGGTTTCGGCGTTATTGCCGCTGCCACTGGGATTGGGGTTTTTCTGGGCGGTCACAAACAAGCGCCGTCGCACCTGGCATGATCTGATCGCGGGGACGGTGGTCATCATCGACCCGAATCAGATGGGTCCGTGGGATTATCTGCGGCGGTGGTGGAAGCGGTGGAGGCAAAATGCGTAAGCGCATTCTAGGAGCCCCCCCTCCCTATCCCTCCCCCGCCTTGCGGGAGAGGGGACCGGATGCGAGACCGCGCATTACGACCAACGTTTGTAGTGGGAGAGGCATTTCCTCCGGTCCCCTCTCCCGCTTTAGCGGGGGAGGGATAGGGAGGGGGTGTTTCTCGCTTCTTCTTTGTTTCTTATTAGCATCCTGCATGACCGCTCCCGTTTCCCATCGCGTGCCGTTAACCGCCCTTCCCGGATGGGCGGAGGATGATGTGCGTCCGGCGTTTGTGGCGTTTCGCGCTTCCTGCAAGGGGACGTTCTGTGCGGCGGCAAACCGGGTGGATGCGGGGTCGGATGATGCGGTGCGGGCATTCCTCACCGCCCATTTTGAAGCGGAAAAGCTGGGCGATGCGGGGCTGCTGACCGGATATCACGAGCAATGGCTGAAGGGATCTCGTGTGCCTTCTCCGGATTATCCCGTGCCGCTTTACCGGATGCCGCCGCACTGGAAGGGTAAGGGACCGTTTGACGATCGCCGCACCATCGAGCAGGGAAGCCTCGCCGGGCAGGGGTTGGAGATTGCGTGGTTGCAGGACCCGATCGACGCGTTTTTCCTCCATGTGCAGGGATCGGGGCGGATTCATCTGCCAGACGGCTCCACCATGCAGGTGGGGTTTGCCGGACGCAATGGTCACCCCTACCACTCCGTGGGTGCGACGATGGTGAAGGCGGGGATGATCACGCGGGAGGAGGCTTCGGCGCTGGCGATCAAGGACTGGCTGCGGGCGCATCCGGAGCGGATCCACGAGGTGCTGTGGACCAATCCATCCTACATTTTTTTTGAGGAGCGGAAAGGTTCAGGCGGTCCGGTAGGCGCGGCAAAGGTGGCGCTCACTCCCGGACGTTCGGTGGCGGTGGATGCCGATCATACCCCGCTTGGTAGCCTCTTGTGGCTGGTGAGTGATACCCCGAAAACCCCGCATTACAGCGCGCATCCTCTGCAACGGCTGGTGGTGGCGCAGGATACGGGAAGCGCGATCAAAGGCGCGGTGCGGGCGGATTTCTTCTACGGCTCCAGCCCGGAAGCGGAGGAGCTGGCGAGTTTTACCAAACAACCGTTGACGCTATACCGCCTGCTTCCGCGAAAATAGCTGGAGCGTGCCCCCCACCACCCCGCAGGCAAGGGGAAGCACCACCCACCAGGGCATCACGTCAAACACCATCGCAAATGCCAGCACCCCCAACATTGCGTTGCAGGCGGCGATGGTGATAACCACTTTTGCGTGTGATTTACCACTCCGCACCGCCTGTTGATAGGCATGTTCAGAATGTGCCTCCCACAGTTTGGCACCGCGTTTGGCGCGTCGCAGCAGGGTAAGGGTCGCGTCTGCCACATAATAGAGCGGCAGGATGAGTGCAAACACCGGATAGCCATGCGTGGCGGCATGGAGGAGCAAAAACCCCAGCAAAAACCCCAGCGGCACACTGCCGACATCCCCCAAAAATAACTTCGCCGGGTGCCAGTTCCACACCAGAAAACCAACCGCTGCCGCACCGACGACACTGGCATAGACCACGTAGCTGTCATGGATGGGGGTGGCGAGCGCTAGCGCCGCCAGCCCTGCGGCAAGGTAGAGCGTTTGCATCCCGGTGATGCCGTCGATCCCATCCATAAAGTTAAAGAGGTTGATAAACCACAGCCAGCCAAGCGCCATCAGCGTGTAACTGAGCCATGGGGGAAGGAATTCCGGGAAGAGGGGCGTGTCCAGTAGCGGCATCACCAGACACACCGCCAGCACTTGCGCGCATAACCGTTGCCATGCGGGCACTGGTTTTAGATCATCTGCGAAGCTGAACATCGCCAGCAACGCCGTGGCCAGATAGAGTTGCCAATGGAAGGGAATCATCCGGTCACTCACCAGCAGGGGGGCAAGCCACCAGCCAAGCAGCACGGTGAGGATGACCGCAATGCCACCTCCTCGCGGGGTGGGGGTGACGTGATTGCTGCGGTCGTTGGGGGTATCGACCACCGCATGGCGGCGCAGCAGTACGAGCACCAGACGGGTGAGGCCGCAACTCACTACAGCCCATAGCAGCGGATAGCCAAGGAGGGTCCAGATCATACGGGCCTTTCGTTTCGTGCTTCCCCTTGAGAGAGAGTGGATGAGAGCAGGCTCATAGAGTCAAGCAGAATCGCTGGGGGGGAACCCTCTCCCAAAGGGAGAGGGAGTCTGCCCGGGCAAAGACTACTCCACCTCCAGCAATTCCTTAGGCAGTTTGAAATGGATATTTTCCGGCTCTCCGGCTTGCAAGCACACCGTATGCGGGCCGTTGAGCCGCTGCAAATGCTCAATCACCTGCTCCACCAGCACATCGGGGGCGGAGGCTCCGGCGGTGATGCCGAGCCGCTCCACTCCGGTAAACCATGCGGGATCAATCGCCTCTGGCCCGTCGATGAGATAGGAGGGGATGCCGCTTTCCTCACCCAGATCGCGCAGACGATTGGAATTGGAGCTGTTGGCCGCGCCGATTACCAGCATCGCATCCACTTCGCGGGCCAGTTGCTTCACCGCCGTTTGCCGGTTTTGCGTCGCGTAGCAAATATCGCGCACATCCGGCCCCTGAATGGTGGGGAAACGCGTTTGCAATGCCTGAATGATCTCGCGTGTGTCGTCCACGCTGAGGGTGGTTTGGGTGACATAGGCCAGCCGCTGCGGGTCGCACACCTGAAGGTTCTGCACATCGGCTACCGACGACACCAGATGCACCGGGTTTTGCACCCGCCCGCTGGTGCCCTCTACCTCCGGGTGACCCGGATGGCCGATGAGGATAATCTCGCGGCCTTCCGCTTCGTAGCGCTGCGCTTCGCGGTGGACTTTTTCCACCAGCGGGCAGGTGGCATCCAGCACCGGTAGTGCGCGAAGGGCGGCATCATCCACCACCTTCTGCGATACCCCATGAGCGCTGAACACGGTGATCGCGCCTTCGGGGATCTCACTGATTTCATCCACGAACATCGCGCCCTTGCGCTTCAAATCCTCCACCACAAAGCGGTTATGCACAATCTCGTGCCGCACATAGACCGGCGCGCCATAGCGTGTGAGGGCGCGTTCCACAATGGCGATGGCGCGCTCCACACCGGCACAAAAACCGCGAGGCTGGGCAAGGATAATCTGCATGGTGGCCGCAATTTCAACCAAGCGGCCCAAAATAGCAAGTGTCATCATTTTGTCATGTGCATGCGCTAAGCTACACTACACTGACTGTAAGCCTAAAGCTTAGGTGGCATCATGCCGGAAGAAACAATCCAGATACGGGATCTACAGCGTGCGCTTGAGCAGTTGCTCAGTGATCGTGGGCAATATGGTTGTGCCGTGGATTCGGAACGTACGGCGGCACTACAATTTGTGAAGGACTATCTGGATGCAGAGGTGCTGGAAGGTGCGCGTACCCCAGGGGATGAACTGACACGGGAAACGCTCGTTGGGTTAGTGAACAAGGTGAGCGACCGGTTTATTCCATCGGCAGAGGACGGCATTCAGTCCGCAGTGCCGGATGAAATAGCCGCTGCCTTATGGGATGCTACCCGTGCCGAACCATTTCCGGAGATGGCGGTCGCTCTGGACTCGCTACATGCCACGCCTACCATCGGCGCTACCGACCCCCTGACCTTCAGCCAGACGCACACTCTGACATCGGAGGTTACTCCATCTATCTCCCTGCCGGATCAGTTGGGGTATTTTACTGATTGCAAAGTGTTGGAGGATGCGCCGCCCACGCTTGTGGAACGAGTAACAGCTCCCCTTCCGACGCAGGATGAAGTATTAGCGTACATTATCCCTGAAGATGTAGGGAAATTCATGACCGAGCGCGTGGAGGTGCCGTCGTTGGCGTTACAACCTGCGCCCGTCTGCGCAGAAATTGCACCGCACCGGGTGGCCGATGCCATTCGTAAAGGAGCGGATTTTTTTTACACCTATCTTCCCGAATCAAACATACAGGCAATGGCAACAGGTGCTTTATATGGGCTAGCAGCACACTTGCCGCATGTGCCCTTGTTGGGCCAGTATGTACCGGAATGGGTGGCGGGGGAATTACAGCAAACCGCAAAGGCGATTGAGCCATACATTATGGATAACGTAAAACAGGACACGACAGCCCCGCTCTATTGGGCGGCTGACACCCTGCAATGGATGACTGATCAGGCGCAACAGGCTCCGCACGCGGTATCTCAGGCGATCCGTTCGACTGTGTCTTCCGTCGAGCAACATGTCCCCACGCCTGTTTGGAACACATTAGCCGCTATGGGTTTTCTGGACAGATTGGGTGTTGCGGCGGATTTGGTGGAGAGTTTTTCGCCGATGGTCTGCCCCGTGGTGCAGGGGGGCGCACAGCAAGGAAAAACCCGCTAACCCACTACAACGTAAACCGTATCCCCTGTGCGAGTTCCGGTGGGCGCTTGCCATAATAGAGGGTGGAGGTCTGACGGCGCATATATTGTTTCCAGGAATCGGAGCCGGATTCGCGTCCGCCGCCGGTTTCTTTCTCGCCGCCGAAAGCTCCGCCGATTTCCGCGCCGCTGGTGCCGATATTCACATTCACGATACCGCAATCGCTGTGCTGGCGGAACCATTCAGCCTCGCGCACATCGGTGGTGAAGATGGAGGAGGAAAGCCCTTGGGCCGCGGCATTGTGGAGCTTCATCGCCTCTTCCAACGTCTGATAACTCATGACATACAGAATCGGCGCGAAGGTTTCCTGCAACACAATCGGCGTTTGCGAGGGCATCCGCACCAGCGCCGGTTCCACATAATAGCCGCCTGGATAGCGATCCGAAAGCACCCGCTTACCGCCCGCAATCACCGTGCCGCCCTCGGCTTTGGCCTGTGCGAGTGCTGCTTGCATGGCCTCGAAGCTGCGCGCGTCGATCAGCGGGCCGATGAGTGTTTGACTTTCCAGCGGATCGCCGATTTTTTGCGGCAGCGCTTCGGTGTAAATCGGCGTGAGGGAGGCGATCACCCGATCGACCATGCTCTCATGCACAAAGGCGCGGCGGGTGGTGGTGCAACGCTGGCCGCAAGTGGCAACCGCACCAAACAACATTGCGGGCAGGGCGCTCGAGAGATCCGCCGCCGGGGTGATGATCACCGCGTTATTGCCGCCCAGTTCCAGCAGGCTGCGACCAAAGCGTGACGCCACTTTGGGGCCAACGATAGCCCCCATGCGGCAACTGCCGGTGGCACTGATGAGCGGCAGGCGATGGTCGTTGACCAGCAACTCGCCGATTTCCACGCCGCCGATCACCACTTCCAGCAAACCATGGGGGGCGGGGTGGCCGGTTTCGCGCTGAAAACGGACCGACGTGCGGGCAAAAATCTGCTCGCAGGCAAGCGCCGTTAGCGGGGTTTTTTCGGAAGGCTTCCACACCACGCTATCGCCGCAGACGAGTCCCAGAGCGGCATTCCATGCCCACACGGCGACGGGAAAATTAAACGCAGAAATCACCCCGATGCTACCCAGTGGCATCCAGCTTTCCTGCATCACATGCTCGCTGCGCTCCGATGCAATGGTGAGGCCGTAAAGCTGACGGGAAAGCCCAACCGCGAAATCGCAGATATCGATCATCTCCTGCACTTCGCCGCGTGCTTCTTCCAGCGTTTTGCCGCATTCCAGCGTCACGAGCAGGGAGAGGGTTTCTTTCACCTGACGGAGTTCCTCACCCAGCAGGCGCACCAGCTCGCCGCGCTTGGGGGCTGGCACACTGCGCCACACCTCAAACGCGTGATGGCTGCGGGCGATTTTGGTTTCGGTGCTGGCGGGAGTGTCGAGTGTCGCTGCGCCCAGTAGGGAGCCATCCACCGGCGAATGCACGGGAAGAGTATTGTTGCCGGATACAATCGGTACGCCGAGGGTTTTTAGCAGTTCCAGCGGAGAGGGGGAGTGGTTGGGTTGAATGGCAGCGGAAAGGCTCGGCATAGGTTCCTCGCATACAAAATAACGCGAGGAACCTATCCGATATTACACGCAGAAGGCAAGAGGATTGCGCCGCCTAAAGCTGGATGACAGCGAGATCAACGCCTGCTTTTTGCAATCCTCCGGCATCTGAAGTTATAGCCATACCGCCCGTGCCATATGGGAAATTGAGTGTATTCATATTTTTTCTCTTTTATTGCGGTGTTAAATTAGGGCGTGTGGTCAATTGGGTTTATGGGATATTTTGCGGTATTTTTGAGCGAAAATGGGAGGAGATTGGTACTACGTTGAACAAATCGAGTCACATGTGCAGCCCAAAAATACCGCAAAATATCCCATAAACCCAATTGACCACACGCCCTAGGTGTTAGGATGCAGTTTTCTACTGCTTCCGGTTTTTATGTATTGGAAGTAAGAAAAACAGGATCTGTCTTTTGCAAGCTACGGCTCTCGAAAACAATAAGTTTTCACCACATGTCCTGAAGTGTGACAACGCTATCTACCACTATCTACGTCACTAGCCTCGCCCAAATGGCATGGCTTGAATGAGGCGCTTCAACGCTTCTGGATAGGTGCGATGTTCCTCTTTTAGCACCCGCGCACCCAGCGTTTCAGGTGTATCATCTGCCAGAACGGGGACTGTCGCCTGCATAATCACCGGACCTGCGTCCATTTCAGGCACCACATGGTGTACGGTGCAGCCGGTTTCTCTGTCGCCTGCCTCTAGAACTCGGCGGTGCGTATCCAGCCCCTTGTATTTTGGCAGGAGTGAGGGGTGGATGTTGATGATCTTGCCGCGCCATTTATCGACAAAGGATGGTGAAAGCAGCCGCATAAAACCGGCCAGACAGACGATATCTGTATAAGCCTCTAGCAAGGTAGTATGTAACACGTCCTCAAATGCTTCCCGGCTTGGATATTGTTTATGGTCGATGATAAAGGTAAGAATCCCTAGCTTTTCGGCTAACAAAATGCCCTTGGCGCGCGGGTCATTTGCAATCACACATGCCACCTCCGCCGGATAACGCACATCGCGCATGGCATCCAGCAGTGCCATCATGTTGGAACCGCGTCCAGAGATCAGAATCGCCACTTTGCGTTTAGACATAGAGCACGGCCTCATGCTGACGGGGAATGAGTGAACCTAAATGGTGGACCTGCTCGCCCGCCTGTTGCAGGAGCGAGGTGAGGGAATCGGCCTGCACGCTACTTACCACCAGCACCATGCCTATCCCCATATTGAACACACGGAGCATCTCCGCCTCGGTGATATTTCCCTGTTGTTGCAACCACGGGAACACATCTGGCATGGGCCAGCCACGCCGGATTTCCGCACTGAGATGCGCAGGCAGCACGCGGGGCAGGTTTTCGGTGATACCACCACCGGTGATATGGGCCAGCGCCTTGATGCCGCCTGCCTGAATCGCTGCAAGCACCGGCTTGATATACAGACTGGTAGGGATGAGTAACGCGTCTGCCAGCGTAGCAGCGGAACCAAAGGGGCAGGGGGATTGCCAATCCAAACCGGCGTCGCGCATGATGGCGCGTACCAGCGAAAAGCCGTTGCTGTGAACGCCGCTCGATGCCAATCCCAGCAACACATCGCCTTCGCTAAGGGCGTCGAGCCGGGGGAGGATCGCATCCCGTTCCACGGCGCCCACGGCGAATCCGGCGAGGTCGAAATCGCCCCGCGCATACATGCCGGGCATTTCGGCTGTTTCGCCGCCCACCAGCGCGCATCCGGCTTCCGTACATGCCCGTGCAATTCCGGCGATCACCTGCTCGGCAATGCCGATATCCAGCCCGCCGGTGGCGAAGTAATCGAGGAAAAAGAGCGGTTCTGCTCCCTGTACAATTAAATCATTGACGCACATGGCCACCAGATCCTGCCCGATGCTATCGACCTTGCCGCTATCAATGGCAAGACGGAGCTTGGTGCCCACCCCGTCGGTGGTAGAAACCAGAATCGGGTCGCGGTAGCCTGCGGCTTTGAGGTCAAACAACGCGCCAAATCCGCCCAGTCCTCCCATCACGCCGCTACGGGAGGTGGCTTTGGCCAGCGGTTTGATGTGGTCGATCAGCCGATTTCCGGCGTCGATATCCACGCCGGCCTGACGGTAGCGGTCGGCGGTGAGGGGGAGGCTTGTCATGGACGTCGCTTCGCTCTATAGAGAGTGGCATTGGATTGGTCGGTCACGTTAATCAATCTGTACAGCATGTGCAAGGCGACAGAAGGAGAAAAACAGGCAATGTGGCGCTATCTATGGCTTTTTGTGATCCTGTGCGGATTTTCAGCCCCGGTATGGGCCGTGGCAGTGCGTGGTATCAGCGTAGACGCCAGTGGTGCCAACGCAACAGAGGCTCGCACCAAAGCCATGGCGCAGGCCGAGCAAAAAGGGTTTTCGGAATTGATGCGCCAGTTGCTGGGAGCCAATGGCGGGGCGTTGCCCAACCCTTCGGCGGGTGAGATCAGCGCCGCGGTGCAGGGCTATGAGGTGGCGAATGAAAAAATTGCCCCCAATCGCTATCGGGCGAAGGTCACGGTGCATTACAATCCCTCCTTTGTGAAGAAATATGCCGGGCGCACCTCGCTTCCGGCACCTGCACCTGCTCCCGCAGTGGCGAGCGCAACGGAAACCGCAACATCGGCGCCCGCACAGGAGCTGGGGGCTGAACAGCTGGCCGCTGCGGCTACCAGGCCGGTTCCTGCACCGGTGGTATCCTCACAACCGGCGGTGATGCCGCTGCAACGCTTGCAGTTGCTGACGCCTATTCATGGGGTGAGCGATTGGGTGGGGGTGCGTCAGCGCCTTGCCAAAGTGCCGATGGTGCAGGGAATGCGCGTGACGGCCTTTGCGTTGCATCAGGCCGATGCGGAGGTGATCTACCGTGGGCAGCCGCGCCAGTTGCAAAACGCCGTCGCGCAGGCGGGACTCGACTTGCGTTACGAGGAGGGGTATTGGGTGCTGCGTCGGCGGGGGTAGCGTTCCACTGGATTGTCCTTCTGCTGGTGTGAGGGCGTCATCCTGAGCGCAAAGCGCGAAGGATCTCTCAACAGGGAACGGCTTGGAAAGTTTCGTCATCCCAGCGAAAGCTGGGATCCAGAAGAGACAGAAACACTGGATTCCAACTTTCGTGGGAATGACGAGGTTTACGCAAGCGGAGGGATCCTTCGGGGATGAGTCCCCTCAGGATGACGGCCCCATTGGGGAGGTAAAACACGCAACGCCGTGTGTCTGAAATTAGAAAATGCCTTATGAACCCCTCGCAAATTGCGCTTCAATTTCCGCACCATCCGTCCTATGCGGCGGAGGATTTTCTGCTCTCTCCCTCCAATCAGGAGGCGCATGACTGGGTGATGCGTTGGCCGGACTGGTCGGCCCATGCGCTGATTCTCTATGGTCCGGAAGGGGCGGGGAAAACGCATCTGGCGCATCTGTGGGCGGCCAAATCCCACGCGATCTTCGTAACGGATGCTGAAACGCCGCCCACCACTCACATGGTGATGGAATCCCCTGCCGAGCCGGGGGTGGCGCTGTTCCATACCCTGAATCAGGTGCGGGAGCAGGGGCTTTCGCTGCTTCTGACTTCGCCACTGCCGCCCGCGCAATGGGGGGTGACGCTCCCCGATCTGCGCTCGCGCTTGCTGGCACTGCCTGCGGTGGCCATTCTGCCGCCCGACGATCTGCTGCTGGAGGCGGTGCTTACCAAGGCATTCTCCGATCGGCAGTTGCGTCCGCCGCCGGAGGTGATAGGGTATCTTCTGCACCGGTTGCCGCGCTCCTGTCAGGCGTTGCATCTGGCTGTGGCGGCGCTGGATGCCTATGCCGCCATGCATAAACGGGCACTGACCCTGCCACTCACCCGCCAATGGCTGGAGACCTTTCCTGTATGATACGTATGCTTTTTGGTGAATTATGGCCTGCTCTGGTGCCGCTGGCGCTCTATGGGTTGTGGCGTTTGCTGACGCGCAATCGCCGTGTTGAGGGCGACACAGTGATTGAGGTCAGTACCACCAAGCCCTTTCTCTATACTCCGTGGGGTGTGGTGGTGGTCGCCAGCCTGCTGATTGCCATTGTCACCGTGCTGTTTAAGGGACTCACCGAAAAACCGGTGCTGGGCGAGTACCAGCCCGCCCATATGGAGAATGGCCGGTTGGTGGATGGAGGTGTGCGTCCGTGAGCGTCATGACGCTTGATCCTCCCCCCGATTGGCTAAGGAGTTCGGCTATCTCCGTCTTGTTTGAGGTGCTGGGGGTGGCGCATCTCCGTGCCGTGGGTGGTTGCGTGCGCGATCATTTGCTGGGAGTGCCGGTTCAGGACGTGGATATGGCAACCTCCCACCGACCAGAGGAGGTGATGGGTCGGCTCCGCAAGGCGGGGATCCGGGTGATTCCGACCGGTCTTGCCCATGGCACCGTCACGGCGCTGGTGGAGGGTATCCCGTTCGAAATCACGACCTTACGCACCGATCAGGCTTGCGATGGGCGTCATGCCGAGGTGCAATTCACCGATTCCTGGGAGCAGGACGCTGCCCGCCGTGATTTTACCCTCAACGCGCTGTATCTGGATGCGAGTGGGCATCTGTATGACGATGTGGGCGGCTATGCCGATTTACAGGCCCGTCGCGTGCGGTTTATCGGCGATGCACGCGCCCGCATCCGCGAGGATTATTTGCGGATTCTGCGGTATTTCCGTTTTTATGCCCGTTTTGACACGGGGGAGGGCTGCTCGCAGGCGAGGGAAGCTTGCTTGCTGGAAGCCGAGGGCATTGCCCGTCTTTCCGGTGAGCGGATATGTGCGGAAATGTTCAAACTCCTCTCCCTTCCGCGTGCCGCAGAGGCCGTGCAGGGAATGCAACAGGCCGGACTCAACCCATGGGTATGGGGAGGGGAGGTGGCGGTGGAAGCACTGCGGGCGTTGCGGGGGTTGGAGAAGGGGGTGGCGCCTGAATCCCGAATCCTGAATCCTGAGCTCACCCGCAGCCTAGCAGGGCTACTCCTCTCTTCCCAGCAGCAGGCATGGCTGGAAACGCGCTGGAAATGGAGTCGCACCGTGGGGGAGCGCCTTCGGCAGGTGGAAATGCTATCCCATTTTGTGTCGACGAGTGAGGATTTTCGGCCACTGGTGCGGCGTCACGGTGCGGAATGCGTAGTGGATGCTCTGCTGGTAGCCAAGGCGCGCAGCGGGGTTTCGGCCTTGCCCTCCCATGATTTGCAATGGATCCACGACGCATATAACTGGCCCGTGCCGGTATTTCCCGTGACCGGAGCGATGCTGATTGCCAGAGGCATGAAACCCGGCCCTGAGCTTGGTAAAACGCTTGCCAGTATGGAGCAGGCATGGGAGGGCGGAGGCTATATTGCCGATGCGGACACCCTGTTGGCCGAATGGATGCCACATTAGCGCCTTGATTTTGCTGCAATGCACCATTATGCTGCGGCGCAATAAAAACATCATACAGGGATGGCTCTATGATCTTTCGCTCCAGCGTTATGGGGGCTTTTGTCGCATGCGCGTTTCCGGCAATGGCTCTGGCTACTGACACGATTCCCGTTCCCGATACCGGCAACACGGCATGGCTGCTGCTGTGCTCGGCACTGGTGATGCTGATGACTCCCGGCCTTGCCTTCTTTTACGCCGGGATGGTGAGCCGCAAGAACGTGGTTTCCACCTTGCTGCAAAATTATGTGGCGCTGGCGATTGTGGGGCTGCTGTGGGTGACCGTTGGTTATAGTCTGGCCTTCAGCGAGGGAAATCCCTGGATCGGCGGATGGGATTTTGTGTTGCTGAAGGATTTGAGCAACAGCCTATATGGCGATGCCAAAGTGCCTCATTATGCCTTCATGGCGTTTCAGATGATGTTTGCCGTCATCACTCCGGCGCTGATTACCGGTTCCTTTGCCGAGCGGGTGCATTTCAAAGGCTGGATGCTGCTGCTGGGCTTATGGAGTCTGGCGGTGTACGTGCCTGTTGCCCATTGGGTGTGGGGGCCGGGTGGCTGGCTTGCTGCCAAGGGAGGGCTGGACTTTGCCGGTGGGTTGGTGGTGCATATCACTGCCGGGTTCTCCGGGCTGGTGGCGGCACTGGTGCTCGGAAAACGGAATACCG
This sequence comes from Rickettsiales bacterium, assembly GCA_044368015.1. Classification (GTDB taxonomy): domain Bacteria; phylum Pseudomonadota; class Alphaproteobacteria; order Rickettsiales; family RI-342; genus JBIPLF01. Next base: position 1,631 of record JBIPLF010000037.1, on the reverse strand, counting down.
GAGGTGTGGCTTCTGCCCCTAATGATGTCCCCATGATTATGCTGGGGGCGGCGCTCTTATGGTTCGGCTGGTTTGGTTTTAATGCCGGTTCGGCCATTGCTGCCGGGCATCTGGCGGCGCATGCGTTTGTCACCACTTTTGTCGCGGCGGCGGCCTCGTTCCTCACCTGGATGCTGGTGGATTGGCTGCGGAATGGCAAACCCAGTGCGGTTAGTGCAGCGATTGGTCTGGTGGTTGGGCTGGTGGCGATCACTCCCGCGGCGGGGTATGTGAGCGTGGGGTCGGCGCTGGTCATTGGTGCGGTGGCGGCGGTGTTGTGTAACCTGATTGCCCATTATGTGAAGGCGCTCACCCATCTGGATGATGCGCTGGAAGTCTTCGCCAGCCATGGGATGGGCGGGGTGATTGGCGCCTTGATGACAGGTCTGTTCGCCAGCCGTGCGGTAAACCCTGCCATTGCTACGGAGGGGGTGTTGATCAGTGGCGAAACCAGCCTGTTTATGGCTAACCTGCTCGGCGTGGTGACTGTCTGCGTCTATTCGGCAGTGGTGACCTTTGTGCTAATTAAAATCGTGAATGCCATCACGCCGCTTCGGGTTTCTGAAACGCAGGAAACCGAAGGGTTGGATACAGCCCTGCATGGTGAAATGGCGAAGTTCCATGATCGCCGGCATTTGCGGGAGGTGGCGTAACGGTCTGGTTTGTGCACGCGTACGGCAGTCCGGCATTTTTTCACTCCGGATGTGCTTTACGCGTGTTGTTTCTGGGTGCTTGCGGCTTGCGTCCGTGCGAGGGCTGCCAGAGCGGGGTCCTCCTTCTTTTCCTTTGATGGATGCGGAGCAGCCGCCTTCAGATGCGCCGGAGAGGTATCCGTTTGAAGCAAGTCGGCAGTACTGACAGCCTGTTCGACTGTTGGTGCCGCGCCTCTGGTTGGGGAGCGATAAAGCGGCAACTCCCGGTTTTCCAGCGCCGCCTGAATTCCCGCCTCCAACATATCGCTGGAAAACCAGGGGATTTGCTGTAGTTCTGGCTGATTCAGTAATTGCAGAGACAGGTTGCGAACCGCCACCTCCATGTCCTTTGGATTGTGCTGCTGTAACCATTCCGCTGAACGTTGATAGAGTTTGGGGAGATCAAAATTCTGAGGGTTCTCCAAACTGTTATGCATTCCGCCATTATGGCCGTTCGCATCACCATGCGAGAATAGAAAGTTCGCTCCCATGAAAATTACGTTGGCGAGCAGACGGAGCATCCATTTGTTTTTTCCGTTCACCTTCTCAAGATAATCCCCTTTAGCAAGTGCTAATTGGTATTCAAACTGATCGCCATCGGTGATACCATGTTTTGCACTCGATACACTTTCTGTATCCTCTGTGCGACTAATACGCTCCAGTTTTTCTTCATAGCCTTTGGTCAGAGATCCGTGTAGATCGCGATTCTCAGGATCCAACAGCATCCGTTGCTCCATGACACGTTGTGTCAGAAAATGCTCGGAAGGGAGGTCTCCCGCCGTTAGGCTTGGGGTTCTCTTCAGGAAATGATAGGCTTCTTTATAGGTGTCTGGATCCTCAAAGTTCGTCATGGCACCGATGACGGCACGCATGTATAGTGATCGTACTTCGCGGATCTGG
>JBIPLF010000008.1:0-56203 GCA_044368015.1 Rickettsiales bacterium | reverse complement strand
TCATTGGCTGGCACGTCAGAAGCAGTTGTTGGGGTGGCTTCTGGTTGTGTCGCGGGAGCATTGGTCATGAAAGGATCTTTCCGTTGCATTCAAAGAATGTTGAATGGAATGGGAGTTTACACCTAACAGGACCCAATAGATAGGGCTATCCACTTAAAATATTTAAATATTTTTGGCTTGCTACCGATGCGTCATAGAAAGCAGGCGGTTGAACCCCTCACATCACCCCCCGCTCCTGCGCCTGTTCCACCCCCTGCCGCCGGTAGAGCGCATTGAGCGCTGCGATATAGGCACGGGCGGAGGCGACAATCGTATCCGGGTCGGCGCTGTGACCATCCACAATCACGCCGTTTTCCTCCAGCCGCACGGTGACCTCCGCCTGCGCGTCGGTGCCACGGGTGACGGCATGGACTTGGTACAGTTGCAGCATCGCCTCGTGCGGTACCAGACTGCGGATCGCCAAAAACACCGCATCTACCGGGCCATTGCCGGTGGCGGTGGTGCGTTTGGGCTCGCCGTCGATACTGAGCACCAGATCCGCCCAGGGCGCGCCATGCGACCCGCAGGTGATGGCGAGCGATTCAAACCGCACCCGCTCGTCGCGGCGATGCAGTTCCGGATTGATAATGGTGAGGATATCCCCATCGAAAATATCTTTTTTACGGTCGGCCAGAATCTTGAAACGGGTGAAGGCGTCTTCCAGCGCCTGATCCTGAAGCGTCAGCCCCAGCTCGGCCAGTTTCTGCTCGAAGGCATGGCGGCCGGAATGTTTCCCCAACACCAGCCGCGACTCGGTGATCCCCACTGATTCCGGGGTCATAATCTCATAGGTGCCCGCATGGCTGAGCATCCCGTGCTGATGGATGCCGGACGCATGGGCAAAGGCGTTATCCCCCACAATCGCCTTGTTTTTCTGCACCGTGAAGCCTGTCACCTTGGAAACCAGCCGCGACACGCGCGCAATCTGTTCGCTGCGGATACCGGTGGTGAAGGGCAGCAGATCGGCGCGGGTTTTCAGCGCCATCACCAGCTCTTCCAGCGCGGCGTTGCCTGCCCGCTCGCCGATGCCGTTGATGGTGCATTCCACCTGCCGCGCCCCGTTTGCAATCGCCGCCAGCGAATTGGCCACCGCCACCCCCAGATCATTATGGCAATGGCTGGAGAAAATCGCTTTATCGGCATTGGGCACTCGGCCACGCAGCATGGCAAATAGCGCGCCATATTCGGCGGGCAGGCTGTAGCCCACCGTATCGGGAATGTTGATGGTGGTGGCTCCTGCCGCAATCGCCGCTTCTACGGCACGGCACAGGAAATCCGCCTCGCTGCGGGAGCCGTCTTCCGCCGACCACTCCACGTCGTCGGTGTAATTCCGGGCGAGTCCCACGCTCATGCGGATCGCGTCCAGCACCTCGGCCTCGCTCATTTTCAGCTTGTATTGCATATGCAGCGGGCTGGTGGAAATGAAGGTATGAATCCGCCCGCGTTTGGCGGGTTTGATCGCCTCGCCGGAGGCTTCAATATCCCCGCGCCGCGCCCGCGCCAGGCTGCATATGGTGGCGTTCTTTACCTGTCTGGCAATGGCCTGCACCGCCTCGAAATCCCCGCGGGAGGCAGCGGCGAATCCGGCTTCCATCACATCCACCCCCAGATGGTCGAGCGCCTCGGCAATGAGGAGTTTTTCCTCCAGATACATCGAGGCTCCGGGCGATTGCTCGCCATCGCGTAAGGTCGTGTCGAAAATCAGGATGCGTTCAGCCATGGGTTTCTGTTCCGTGGGGTTAAAAGCCCATTCTATACGCGAAAATGCGGGGAATGTCGAGAGAGGGGAGGCTGGGGCACTGTACTATTCCTCTCAAAACTGCTACAAGGCGGCTGCGTATCCCTTTTGGCAGACAGGAGCATTCCATGGCCTTTTCCAGTGGCATTTACTATATCGACGCACTGCATCCCGGTTATGCGTGGAACAGCGCGGCCGGTTCATCGCTGAGCCTCAATTACAGCTTTGGGATTCTCCCTTCCGGCGGCGCGTTTATGTTCGATTCCGAGCAGGATGCCTCGCTGGCGGCCCTTCAGGAATGGTTGAATGTGGCCAATATCACGATCCGCGAGGCGACTGCCTCAGAAGAAAACAGCCAGAATGTAGACCTCACCTTCGGGGTGGATGAGCTGGGCGATGGGGTGGCAGGACTCACCTACACGTTTTTTGATACCACCATCTACGGTGCCGATGTGCTGATCGACGACGACCAGACCGGCTATAGCGCCGGAGGGGAAGCCTACCTGACCCTAATCCATGAGATTGGCCATGCGCTGGGGCTGAAACACCCCGCCGCCTATGGTAATGGGGATACGCCGCCTTACCTGCCTGCTGCGGAGGATACGGGCGATGTGACCGTGATGTCCTACAATCTGGGAACCTATGGCACCGATGAGAACTGGCCTGTGACGCCGATGATCTACGACATCGCCGCGATCCAGTATCTCTATGGCGCGAATACGGGCTACCATGCGGGCACCACCACCTACAGCTTCGACGGCAGCAAGACGGTCAAAACCATCTGGGATGGCGGTGGAGAAGACGTGCTGATGAGCACCTATAGCGGCAATGTGACGATCGACCTGCGCGAAGGGGCCAGTTATATCACCCATATCGGCAATGCGCATCTGTGGAACGCCTTTGGCGCGAATATCGAGCAAGGCGTAGCGGGGGTCGGCAACGACACCCTCCATGGCAACAGCCTCAACAATACCCTCTATGGCAGCACGGGAGCAGATGCGATCGTGGGTTATAGCGGTGCAGACCTCGTCTATGGCGGATCACCCACCGGCACCACTGACTCCGCCGATACCCTCTATGGAGGCAACGGAATTGATACCGTCTATGGGAATCAGGGGGCAGACCTCATCTATGGCGGCAGCGGCGCGGGCGATACCGCCGATGTGGGCGATCAGCTCTTCGGCGGTAAAGGCACGGATGTGGTGTATGGCAACTCCGGCGGCGATGCCATTTACGGAGGCGGCGGCAGCGACACACTCTATGGCGGGGTGGATGCCGATACCATCATCGGCGGCAATGGTGCGGGCGACCTCACCGACCTGCTGGACGTCATTTACGGCAATCTGGGCAATGATGTGCTCTATGGCAATACCGGCGGCGATAGTATCTTCGGCGGGCAGGGAGCGGATAGCATTTTCGCGGGCATTGAGAATGATTACGTTAATGGCGGGCTGGATAATGACCAACTCACCGGCGGCACGGGAGACGATACCTTCCATTTCCTAAGCGGCAGCGGCATGGATACGATCCTCGATTTCACCGGTGCGGGGGTAGCAGGCGGCGACGTCATCGCCCTTGCCTCCGGCATCAACGGGCTTGCGAGCAGCGGCACGGTGCTGGCGGTTATCAGCATCACCTATAGCGGCGACGATGCGCTGGTGAACTTAGGCAGCGGCCACAGCATCTCGGTACTGGATGTGGGCGCAAACACCCTCACCGAAGGGGATTTTATCTGGGCGTAAGCTACACTCCCCCCCGCATCTCCTCGACCAAAAAGTCGCGGAAGCACTGGATGCGCCGCGAATGTTTGGCCTCCATCGGGTAGACAAAATACACCTGCGCTTCGGGAATGGGGGCATCGGGGAACAGCGCCACCAGTTGATTCTGGTTGCGGGTTAAATATTCGGGCAGCAGGGCGATGCCTATGCCCGCCCGCACCGCTCGCGACATGCCGTAGTAGTTGTTCACCTGAAGCACCGGGCTATGGCCTTGCATCCCTTCCAGATTCAGCAACCAGTTATGGTGGGTGATCAGCTCCCGAATGCCTGGTCCGTGCATCACCAGCCGGTGTTGGGGTAAATCCTCCACCCGTTTGGGGGTACCGCATTCCTGAAGGTAGCGCTCCGACGCATAAATGCCGTAGCGCATACGGGTGAGCGGCGTTTGGATCAGGTCCGGGTGGCGCGAGGGAAACATGCGGATCGCGGCGTCTGCTTCGCGCAGATGCAGGTCGAACTCCCGGTCTTCCAGCACCATCTGCACGGTGATCTCCGGGTAAAGCGTATGGAAATGCTTGAGGCGCGGCACCACCCAGCTACAGCCAAACTCCACCGTGGTGGTGATCACCAGCGGGCCGCTGGGGCGCTGGCGGCTGTCCTGCACGGCGTGTTCGGCGGCGGCGAGCTGGCGGTGGACATCCTCCACGGTGCGGAATAGCAGTTCTCCCTGCTCGGAAAGCACCAGTCCCCGCGCATGGCGGTGAAACAGCGACACGGTGAGGCTCGTCTCCAGTGCCGCCACCTGACGGCTCACCGCCGACTGACTGAGATGCAGCACCTCTCCCGCACGCGAGAAGCTCCCCGCCTGTGCCACCGCGTAAAACACTTTGAGTCGATCCCAGTCCATGGGGGGATGAGTAGACGATTCTGCGCCCTATGGCTATCCTCTCTTCGGCATTGCCCTACCCATCGGAAAACGCTATGTAAACCCCATGCAATCCGACCTCACCCCTCCCGATCATGCGTCCCGTGTGTTGATGCATAGCTGCTGCGCGCCTTGCGCGGGGGACATCATGGAGAAGCTTCAGGCAGAGGGGCTGGACCTGACGATCTTCTTCTACAATCCCAACATCCATCCCAAAAAAGAATACGAAATCCGCAAGGACGAAAACCGCCGCTTCGCCGACAAGCTCGGCATTCCCTGCATCGATGCCGATTACGACGTGCAGGACTGGTTCGCCCGCGCCAAGGGGATGGAACGCGAGCCGGAACGCGGCATCCGTTGCACCATGTGTTTCGATATGCGGTTTGAGCGTACCGCACTACACGCCTATGAGCACGGATTTCCCGTCATCACCAGTTCGCTCGGCATTTCGCGCTGGAAGAATATGGACCAGATCAATGATTGTGGGGTGCGGGCCGCAGCGCATTATCCCGGCGTCACCTACTGGACCTATAACTGGCGCAAAAACGGTGGCGCAGAGAATATGTACAAAATCGCTAAGCGCGAATCCTTCTACCAGCAGCAATATTGCGGCTGCATCTACTCCCTACGCGACACCAACGACTGGCGCGAGCAGAATGGCCGCGAGCAAATCCAGATCGGCGAGACCTTTTACGAGGAAAAATTGCGGGGGTAGGGAGTGACATCAAACTGTCATCATGGTGTGGGAGAGTCCTCGTTCTTATTTCACAGAGGGGTTGATTGGTATGCAAGTTCGTGAACAAGACGGTGTTGTTATATACAACGAAATTCAGTTTAATGGCGCACGGGCTGCGATACAGGGGCTTCCGTCGGATCAGGTAGATGCTGTCCTTGAAACCTATGCTAAAGCTGCATTCGCTCAGGAATTGGCAGGGGCAGCCCATAACGGCGCAAACCTTGAGGCAACGGTTACGGCGATGAAGGGTGAACTCAAGAGCTCCATGGTGCCTAATATCCCCTAGCGGATGCGCGTTACCCCGCCCGCTTCAACCCATCCGGTGCGTGGGTGAGCGTGCCCGACTGGTAACGCAGGGCGGCATCCACAAAGGCAGCAAAGAGCGGGTGCGGTGCGAAGGGGCGTGACTTGAATTCCGGGTGGAATTGCACGCCGATAAACCAGGGGTGATCGGTGCGCTCGATGATTTCCGGCAGGGTGCCGTCGGGCGACATGCCGGAGAAGCGCAGCCCCGCCTTTTCCAGCGCCTCGCGGTAGGCGAGGTTGACCTCATACCGGTGGCGGTGGCGCTCGGCAATCTGCGGCGCGTCATACACATGTGCGGCCAGCGAACCGGGGGTCAGCACGCAGGGGTAACTGCCAAGGCGCATGGTGCCGCCCAGATCGTCCTGCCCGTCGCGAGTCTGGCGGGTGCCGTCCTGCATCCATTCGGTGAGGAGTCCCACCAGCGGGCTTCCTGGATGCCCGAATTCGCTGGAGGTGGCATCCGGAATACCGGCGATATGCCGCGCCGCTTCAATCACCGCCATCTGCATGCCAAAACAGATGCCGAGATACGGAATCTGCTGCTCGCGGGCATGTTGAATGGCAATCAGCTTGCCCTCCACCCCGCTTTCGCCAAACCCACCGGGGACAAGGATCGCGTGGACGTCCTTCAGCTTATCCGCCACGGTCTGCTCGGTGAGGGTGCGGGAATTCACCCACTTCACCTTCACCTTCACGCGGTGATGAATGCCCGCATGGGCCAGTGCCTCGGTCAGCGATTTATAAGCGTCGGAGAGTTTGGTGTATTTCCCCACCAGCGCAATCACGATTTCGCGCTCCGGCGATTGCTCGCGGGTCATGATGTCCTGCCAACGGGAGAGGTTGGGTTCTGCCTCGCAGGGAAGTCCAAAATGGGCAAGCAACTGCACGTCCAACCCTTCGGCATGGTAGCGGATCGGCACCTCGTAAATGGAACGCGCATCCAGCGCCTGAATCACCGCAGCTTCTGGCAAATGGCAGAAAAGTGCAATCTTGCGACGCTCCTCCACGGGAATTTCGCGGTCAGAGCGGCAGAGCAGGATGTTGGGCTGAATACCAATCGAGCGCAATTCCTTCACCGAGTGCTGGGTAGGCTTGGTTTTCAGCTCCTTGGCCGCCGCGATATAGGGCACGAGGGTGGCGTGGATATAGCACACCCGCTCACGGCCCAGCGAGTAACCAAGCTGGCGGATCGCCTCAAAAAACGGCAATCCCTCAATATCGCCGACCGTGCCGCCGATTTCGCAGAGGATGAAATCCTCGCCATCGCTGTTTTCCAGCACAAAGTTTTTGATCAGGTCGGTGACATGGGGAATCACCTGCACCGTACCGCCCAGATAATCGCCGCGACGCTCCTTGGCGATGAGCTGCGAATAGATTTTACCCGTGGTGATGCTGTCCTGACGGGTGGCGTTCACCCCGGTAAAGCGCTCGTAATGGCCGAGATCGAGATCGGTCTCCGCCCCGTCCTCGGTGACGAATACCTCGCCATGCTGGAAGGGGTTCATGGTGCCGGGATCGACATTCAGATACGGGTCGAGCTTGCGCAACCGCACCTTGTATCCCCGCGCCTGAAGGAGTGCTGCAAGGCTTGCCGCCGCCAGCCCCTTGCCCAATGAGGAGACGACCCCGCCGGTGATAAAGATAAAGCGAGGAAGCATCTGCATAGGTGCCTTTACTGTGCGAAGGGAACGGCCGGGGTTTTGGGTTGCGCGGGTTTGGCAGGCGTGACCGGGCCGGTTTGCTCAATGGTTTGCAGCAGGCCGGTATCGCTGCTACGGCTGGAAAGGACAGCCAGCACCATGCTGGTGGACAGAAACAACGTGGCAACAATCGCCGTGGAACGCGACAGGAAGTTGGCCGTCGAGCGGCCGGAAAACACGCTGTTTCCCCCGCCACTGAGGCCGAACCCGTCCTGTTCGCTGCGCTGCACGAGCACCAGACCAATCAGGGCAAGCGCCAGCAGGACGTGGATAGTAAGCAAGACAGACTGCATGACAGATCACTCTACGGTTGCGTGCAGGATGGCACAGAAACTTTCCGCCTGAAGACTCGCACCGCCGATCAGCAATCCCCCCACTCCGGGGATATTCAGGAAGGCGCGCGCGTTTTCAGGCCTTACAGAGCCGCCATATAGCACGCGGCGAGCGGGTTTGGCAACCCCCAAGCCGCCCAGCGCCTCATGAAGCGCCAGATGCATCGCTTCCACCTGCTCGGCTGTGGGGATACGCCCGGTGCCAATCGCCCATACCGGCTCATAGGCGATGACGCATCGCGCGGCTTTTTCGGGGTCTTCCGGCAGGGAGGCGCGCAGCTGTGCGGTGACAATCGCCTCGGCTTTGCCGCTGTCGCGCTCACGCTCCGATTCCCCCACGCAGAGGATGGGCGTCAGATGGGCCGCAAGCGCCGCCTCCACCTTGCCACGCACCTGCGCATCCGTTTCGCCGCATTGCTGGCGGCGCTCCGAATGGCCGAGGATCACATGACTACACCCGGCCTCATAGAGCATGGAAGCGCTGATCTGCCCGGTAAAGGCGCCCTTAGCCTCGGCATGGCAATCCTGCCCACCCACGCGCACCGCCGTGTTTTTGAGAGTTTCCACCACCGGAGGAATCAGAATCGCCGGAGGGCAGAGCACCGCTTCGGCTCTGGGATGATTGCTCACCACCCAGCGCGCAATGGCGGCGGCGAGGCTGGTGCTTTCCGCGCGCGACCCGTGCATTTTCCAGTTGCCGACAATGAGGGGAGGCTGGGACATGGAACGCTTACACGGCTAACAGGAATGGCGCACCCGGAGCGATTCGAACGCCCGGCCTTCTGATTCGTAGTCAGATGCTCTATCCAGCTGAGCTACGGGTGCGCATAGATAAGGATCGTAAGAGGGCGGGGACACTACCCGACCTCCTGTCGTTTGGCAAGCAAAGAAACACACCGTACGGCTGGTTGGTTCTTCCGCTGGATTTTTGGTTTGGAACCTTCTAACCTCGCCGCATGTCTGAGCCAGCTACCGATTTCCGCACCCTACTGCTGCGCGCCCATGCGGCGCTGAACGCACAACGGCTGAAAGAGGCGTCTGACCTCTATGCGCAGGTGCTTGCGGTGCATCCTAACGCCGATGAAGCGCTCTACGGCATGAGCCAGATCGCGCTCCGGCTGGGCGAAGGGCAAAAGGCGATTGCTATCCTGCGGCAAGTGCTCACATTGCAGCCAGAGGTGGCGGTGTACCAGCATGCGATGGGACGCATCCACACGCAGGCCGGGTTGCACCACGACGCGCTCCCTTATTACGCTAAGGCGGCGGAGTTGGCAGAAACCTCCGCGCCCGCGCAACTGGCCTACGGGGTGGCGTTGTTTCGCGCCGGAAAACTGAAACAATCCGAAGCACCGATTGAGCGGGCCGCCGCACTGGATCCCCAGGACCCCGAAGCGCGGATGGTGCTGGGGCAAACCTATCTGGGAGCGCAACGCTTGCAGGATGCCCGCGTGCAGTTTGATGCCGCGCTCACCCTGCATCCGCAGGATAAGCCCTTGCTGCTACGCATCGCCAAGGCCTGCCAGAATGTGGCCTATTACGAAGGGGCCGAGCACTATTACCTGCGGATTCTGGAACTGGATGCCCTCCATGCCACCGCCCATCACGGGGTGGCGCTGGCCCGGCTGGAGCAGGGTGCGATTGCCGATTCCCTGCCCCATGCCGAGAAAGCGGTGGAGCTGGAACCCGCACAGGCCACCTACCAGCATACGTTGGGTGTGATTATCGGCAAGCTGGGGCAACTGGAACGGGCGGTACGGGTGCTGCGTGAGGCGATCCGCCTCGCCCCCGATACGCTGGAACCTTATAAAAGCCTGGTGTTTTTGAGTCGGGCCAAACCGGATGACACCGAAATCCGCGACCGTTTGGAGCATTTCCTCACCCTGCCAGAGCTTAAACCGGAGGTGGAATCCGAGCTGCATTTCATGCTGGGCAAAATTTACGATGATTGCGGCGATGTGGCGAAGGCCTTTCCGCATTTCCAGCGCGGCAATCAGATGCGTCACAGCTACACGCCTTACGACCCCTTTGCCGAGAAGGAGCTGTTTGAGGCGCTCGAAACCCTGTGCTCCGAGGCGTTTTTTGACCAGCATTGCGGCATGGTGGGAAGCGATTCCCGTCGGCCCATCTTTATCGTGGGGATGCCGCGATCCGGATCGACACTGCTCGAACAAATCCTAAGCCACCACCCTCTGATTAGCGGCGGCGACGAGCTGGTGCATCTCCCGCATCTGGTGGGGGTGATGAATCAGGTGGTAGGGGCAGCCGATCTCTACCCGCATTGCCTTGCCGGACTCACCGAGACCCACGCACGGAATCTGGCGGGGTATTATCTGGAGAAAACCGCGCATCTCTCCCCGGAAAAACCGCATTTTACCGATAAGATGCTCGCCAATTTTCTGCATATCGGGTTGATCCATTGCCTCTTTCCGCAGGCCACCATTTTGCACAGCATGCGGCATCCACTGGATTGCGGGCTTTCCATCTATATGCAGGATTTCATCAACGGCAACGATTACGCCTATGATCTGAACCAGATTGGCCGCTACATGGCGCGTTATCAGCGATTGATGGCGCATTGGCACCACGTGCTGCCGGGGCGGGTGCTGGATGTCTCCTATGAGGGGCTGGTGGCGGATATGCCGGGCACCGTGGCGCGGGTACTGGAACATGTCGGCGTGCCGTGGAGTGATACCTGCCTCCACTACACCGATAACCGCCGCAGTGTGCAGACCGCCAGCGCATGGCAGGTGCGGCAACCGCTGTATCAGCGCTCCATCGGCCGCTGGAAGCCCTATGCGGAGTATCTGGGGCCGCTCCGCGCCCATTTTCCGGATATATAGGACCTATGTTCACCGGCATCATTGAGCAGCGGGGAGAGGTGGTGGATATCCACGAACATGGCGGTAATCGCACGATCACCCTTCGTGCAGGCTGGCCGGTGGAGGCATGGACCATCGGCGAATCGCTCGCCTGCAATGGCGTGTGTTTGACGGTGGAGGAGGCGACGAAGAACCCTCTCCCTCTGGGAGAGGGAAGGGTGAGGGAATCATCGGCGCGTGGGGTTCCCCTCACCCCGGCCCTCTCCCAGAGGGAGAGGGAGCGCGCCACTCAACACTCATTGGTGACCCTCACCCTTTCCCCGGAAACCATCGCCCTCACCACCGCGCGCGATTGGGTGCCCGGTACCCGCCTGCATCTGGAGCGGGCCTTGCGCCTCTGCGACCGTCTGGGGGGGCATCTGGTCACTGGCCATGTGGATGGTATCGCCACCCTGCAACGCATCACCCCGCAGGGGGGGAGCCATGCGCTCACCTTCACCGTGCCGCCATCGCTTGCTCGTTTCATCGCGGCGAAGGGATCGGTGGCGCTGGACGGGATTTCCCTCACGGTGAATCAGGTGGAGGGAACGCAGTTTACCGTCATGATCATCCCCCATACCTGGGAACACACAACATTACGCGACCGCAAAACAGGGGATGCGCTGAATCTGGAAGTGGATATGATGGCGCGTTACGTCGCCCGCCTACAGGAAGCATCTGCATGAGCCTCGCCCCCATTGACGCCATTTTAGAAGACGCCCGCGCCGGACGCATGTTCGTGCTGGTGGATGACGAACAGCGCGAAAACGAAGGCGATCTGGTGATTCCCGCCTGCTTTGCCGATGCGCAGGCCATCAACTTCATGGCGAAATACGGGCGCGGGCTGATCTGCCTCACCCTCACGCAAACCGATGTGGAACGGCTGCACCTGCCCCTGATGCCGCGCCACAATAGCAGCCGCCACCAGACGGCGTTTACGGTTTCCATCGAAGCACGGGAGGGGGTGACAACCGGCATTTCCGCCGCCGACCGCGCCTGCACCATCACGACGGCGATCAACCCCGCTTTCGGGCCGGAGGCGATTGTTACCCCCGGACATATTTTTCCGCTGCTCGCCCGCGAAGGGGGCGTGCTGGTGCGTGCCGGCCATACCGAAGCGGCGGTGGATATTGCGCGTCTGGCCGGGGTGCATCCATCCGGCGTCATTTGCGAGATCATGAAGGATGACGGCACCATGGCCCGCCTGCCGGACCTGCTGGAGTTCGCCGAAACCCACGCGCTGAAGGTGGGAACAATCGCCGACCTCATCGCCTACCGGTTGCGCTATGACCGGCTGGTGGAACGGCTGCACAGCACCCCGTTTCACGATCGCGAGGGTGCAGAATGGAACCTCACCCTCTATCGCAGCAGCATGGACGGGGTGGAGCATTTGGCCCTCACGCAAGGGGTGTGGGACGCAGACGAACCCGTGCTGGTGCGGATGCATGCACTGGATATTCTGCGCGACGTACTGGGAGAGGCAAACGGCAATACCACCAGCGACCTCTCCCGTGCCATGCAGGCGATTCGGCAACAGAGCAAAGGCGCGGTGGTGCTGATCCGCGATAGCGAGCGTCCCAATCTGTTGCAATCCCTCACCCAGACGGAGCGTGTTAAAGCGCCGGGACAACTCCGCGATTACGGGGTGGGGGCGCAAATCCTGCGCGATCTCGGCATTCGCAAGCTGCGACTCCTCACCAACACCAGCCGCGCCATCGTGGGGCTGGAGGGCTACGCGCTGGAGATCACCGAGCAGGTGGGGTTTTAGATAGTGTCGTCAAACTCTACTGCTATGGCCTGCAAATGGTAGTTTTCTGCGCTTCCGGCTTTCATGTATGTCGAATACATTGGAACTTCCGGTTCTCGAAAACTGCCATTTTCGCCACATAGCAGCGAATGTGACGACACTATCTAGGTTTAAAGGGCCAATATGTAATGCCGAGAGGAAGCCATGCCGAAACGTATAGAGATCTGCGCTCCGCTTGGCGCGGGTAAAACCACGCTGGTGCAAGCGCTTGCGCCGTACGGGTATACTCCCATCTACGAGAGGGGAGACAATCCCTATCTCGCTGATTTTTATCAAGACATCTCTCCTGAAACAGCTTTTTTGAAAGATAAATGGTTCCTTGACAGCAAGCGGGAGGCACTTCAGCCCCAGTTAGATGGCCACGATACCGCCGTTTTCCTGCTGGATTATTCCTCCGTTTCCGATGGAGCGTATCTGGAGGTGGGTGGGCATACCGATGCCAATAAACAAGTATTGCATGCATTATTGAACGATTCTGAAAACCTGTACGGGGCTCCGGATATACTACTGGTGCTTCAGGTGCCACTTGAAGAACAAATCACCCGTATTGCAGCGCGTGGAAGGCCAGAGGAAGCGTCTATCCCTACCACCTATCTCGAGGCGTTGCGTAGCAATATTGAAAAACGCTTGGAGCAGGTGCCTGATTCAACTCATATTCTTGATATCGAATATACCTTCGATGCACGCAATCCTTTTGTGGCGGCACAAATCGCTCACAGGATAGAGCGTGCACTTAACCCACAAAACCTCAGTGCGCTTTCTCATGCTGCATTGGCGAGGTAATGGCGGTGCCATTCAATCTCTATTTCGTCAAGCCTATAAAGGCGAAGCAACGGCTTCCACCTTTTCCCCCGCTTTCACAAATTCCTGGCCGCGTGTGATGAGGGTTGCCTGTTGCGGAAGGCCGGTAATATCCAGCCCATCGCGGGTGGCATTGACGATGGTAATCGGATGAAACGCCACGCGTCCGTCTTTTTCCACGGTTTTAACCCCGACTTCCCCTGCGTCATTCAACGAGACCAGGGAAGCAGGAATACGGTGTGCCATCACCTGTTCCACGGGCAGCAGCACCGTGGTGCTCACCCCATCGGCGAGCCGATGATCGGCGTTGGAAAGCACGATTTCTACGCGAAAGGTCCGGGTAACAGGATCGGCGCTGCGGCTGACAAAGCTCACCACCCCTTCCCGCATGGTGCCGTCACGGAATTGCACCCCTGCTTTGCTCTCAGGACGGATGCTGCTTTGCTGTGCATCGGATGCATGGACGACCACCGTCATCGGGTCTAGTTGCAGCAATACGGCAATTTCCTGCTCTCCCTTGCGAACATAATCCCCCAGTTTGACGGATACGGTGTCTACCCTGCCGGCAAAGGGAGCGGTAACGCGGGTGTAGTTTAGGGCTTCTCCCGCTTGCGACCGGGCCGATTTCGCTTCTGCCAGTGCGGCTTCGGCGCGGGCCAGCGCTAATTTTCCTTCATAGCCCTGCCGTTTGAGTGCTTGAGAGGCGCGCAGTTGTGCTTCCCGCTCCCGGACCAGTGCATCGGCGCTGCGGACGGCGGCCTGACGCTCGGTCACCTGCAATTGGGCGATCACCGTGCCGGTGGGTACCACGGTGCCTTCGGTGAGCGGCAGTTCCACAATGGTGCCGTCGGCCTGCGCTCGTAAGGACACCCGTTGCAGGGCTTCGGTAATACCGTTCAGGCTGATGGTGCGGATAGCCGGTATGGCCTTGCTTTCCCGCACCTGTACGATGAGTGTGGTGGCTTCGGTTGCGGCGGTTTCAGCCGGGATGGGGCGTGACGGGAAGATCAGCCCCGAACAGACCCACAGGGTAAGGCCCAGCGTCAGAAAGACCAGCAGTTGCAAATTGTGTGGCAAGGCGTGGATACGACGGTACAGCGAAAACATGAAAGCAACACCCCGGAATTGACCTTGCGTTCCGCATACAGTAAATCAGGGGTCCTAACAATGGATTCCCGCATGACCACGCTTTCTACTACCTTGCTGCCTGTGGGTATTTACGATCTGCTTCCGCCGGTGGCTGCGCATCATGTGATGCTGATTACGATCTCCTTGTAAGTAGGTGAATGCGAAATGTAGGATGGTTGGCAAGGACAGGGCGACTCCATAAAGTCCTTCTTGTCCTTGCGCAGATGACCAGAACCTAAACCCAAAGGATATCCGAGTTATCGATGCTCGTTACCCCTTTTACGATGATCTCAGAAATATCTCCGTACTGGATATGTGAATCAACTCCGTCACTCCAGATTGTAGACCATTGCCCATTGATGATTTGGATCTTATCGATGCCATCTTCAAACCCTACGATGGTGTCTGTCTGTTGGCCGTCGGTATTGTTATTAAAGACAAACACATCTTTTACCTGATCTGCAACAGCGTAAAGCCCATGAAACCAGACGCCGTAGGCCCCTATCAGAATATCGTTACCACTTCCACCTACAATAGTGTCGGTTCCGATCCCCCCTTCGACATAGTCCCCTCCATTTTCGCCGTACAGCACATCGTTTCCCTTGTTTCCTCCTAGCACGTCATTGTCTGCGCCTCCGTACAGGGTATCATTGCTGCCCAGTGAAGAATAGTTCCCTTCATCTCCTTCGAGCCGATCTGCACCAGCGCCTCCGTACAGCACATCTCTGTCTGACCCGCCGTACAAGGTGTCATCTCCCAAGTATCCGTCCAGCGTATCCGCTCCTGATTCGCCACGGAGGTAGTCATTGTCCAGCCCTCCTCGCAAATCATCGTTTCCCTGACCGCCCAACAGGGTATCATTTCCTGCATCGCCAAACAGGAGGTCGTTACCGGATAAGCCGGAGATGGTATCATTCCCACCAAGTCCTGTTATGTGGTTGGCGCTGGAATTTCCGGTCATTCCGTCTGCATACTGTGATCCAACTAGGTTTTCGATATTGTAGATATCGCCGCTTCCTCCGTCGGGGCGGCCATTCAGTGCCTGATAGTATCCTTTGGTGCTTCCTTCGCTGAGGTTTGCGGTGATTCCAGCTCCACTGCTTCCCGGTATAAAACCGCTAAAATAGAAGGTGTCTACTCCCCCTGCACCATCTACCGTATCGCGTCCGCCACTCAATATAATGAAGTCGCTGTAAGCAGTTCCGTTCAATTTTTCGTTTGCATTCGTTCCAGTGATAGTGGCCATCTTTCTTTTTCCTTTTTTTGTTTTAGAAGGCTCCTGTGAGTTTATAACATTAATTTATGTACTTTTTATGACAATGCGTGGGGTTCAATATCTGGCGCACAGCGGCGATTGACCTGAGAGGATGCTTCCAGTACATCTGGCTTATGACCACGCTTTCTACTACCTTGCTGCCCGTGGGTATTTACGATCTGCTTCCGCCGGTGGCTGCGCATCATGCAGGCCGGGTGGAACGCGCCGTGCAGGAGGCCGAATGCCACGCCTATCAGCGTGTGATGCCGCCGCTGCTGGAGTTTACCGAAAGCCTGCTGGCGCGTTCCGGCAAACGGCTGGATCGCCAGACCTTCCGCGTGATGGATGCCGTTTCCCAGCGCACCATGGGGTTGCGCGCCGACATGACCCCGCAGATCGGGCGGATTGCGATCAGCCGCTTGCGCCATGCGCCCCGCCCCTTGCGTCTATGCTATGCGGGCGAGGTAGTGCGGGTATCGGGCGAGGGGCTGTACCCTTCGCGTCAGGCCACGCAGGTGGGGATTGAGCTCTTCGGCCCCGACAGCGTAGAAGCCGATGCCGAGGTGATGGCCGTGACCGCCAGCATGTTGCAGGTGCTGGGAGTGGAAGGGATTTCGGTGGATATTCACCTCCCCGGCTTTGTGGGAGCGGTGCTGAGCCATGCGGAGATCACCGAACCGCAACGCACCCGTATCCGTCAAGCGCTTGCGCATAAAGACATGGCGGGGCTGAAATTTCTGCATCCATCCAGCCTATGGAACGTGCTGGAGTTGTGCGTGCGCCCCAACCTCTCCCCCGATGCGCGGATCGCCGGACTGATGGAGCATCCGCTGGACGCGCTCGCCCGCAGGCTGCTGGCACGGTTGCAGGAAACGCTCACCCGGCTGCGCCTGCTGCTGCCCGACCTGACGGCAACCCTCGACCTCACCGAGCATCGCGGCTTTGCCTACCATCACGGCATCAGCTTTGCGCTGTTTGCGCGGGGACATATGGAGGAAATCGCTCGCGGTGGCCGCTACCTGATGGAGCTGGACGGCATGACCGAACAGGCCACCGGCGCCACCATCTATATGGATGTGCTGGACCGCGACAGTGAACCCACCGACCCCACCCCTACGGTGTTGATTCCCGAATCACTGCCCTTTGCCGAGCGCCGGGCGTTGCATCGGCAAGGCTATGCCACGCTTGCGATACCGGAAGGTGCGGATACCAGCCGTTACCATGCCACCCATCGCTGGGTGGAAGGGAAGGTGGAGGAACGTTGTTAAGGCGAGGGTTCTCTACGCTGCTTCCCACTATCACGCCCTGTCGCGGCATGTGGATTGGAGGGAGCAGCAGGTTTTGCTTGTGAAGCTTCTTCTACATTCCCAAGCGTCAGAAGATTGAGAGGTAGCAGCGCTGCATCCATTTTCGCCTGAAACGCTTCAGGGGTTATAGTCACATCTGCACAAAAAGCTGCGCGCTCGCTTGTCGAAAGTGACACACACCCTTCCTCTTGCGCCACCCGATACAGCACGGCCATTGCTAGCTCTTGATGTTGCAGATCAATAGGTTTGCCCGTTTGTAGGTCTGTAATGACCTGTCGTACAGTATCAGGTGTTACCGCTTCAAAATGCAATGCAGTGCCAGCCAAACGAACGGTGACTCCCTGACTTTGCAACTCATTCGTTAAACCATCAATGAATGCTTCCGACAGTGGAATGTGTTGGACTGCTTCCACCAGCTTCTCGAAGTCAAACACCCCCACCCCGGCCACGCCAACCCTAGGAACCCCTCTTCCCATCAGAGATGAAAGCTCTAATGCAAATGAGTTCGCTTTAGAATCGTACTCCGCTGAGAAATGTGCCATCGCGGCAAGCCACAAGGCATCGCCACTAAAGAAGCTATGGGAAGAGACCTCCATTTTCTCAATGGAAGCGAGGATATTCAGAACGCCTGTAGGCTCACGCTCATCTGAAAAAGCAAACACTTTAGTGCCAGGAGCCAATTGATCCATATCTGGGAATAGGCTGGAACCATAGCAGGATTCAATCAATACAGAGCCATACTTCGCGGGGATGACATTCAGCAAATCCTCCGTTTTGAGGTTAACAGCGCTTACCCCATCTGCCGTCAGTTTTGGCTTAAACATCAGTTGGAGCAAATGCTCTATATGCTCGTTATTGTTGAGAGAACCGAGTAAATCTGAAAGATCGCTTCCGGTTAAGTCAATAGGCTCGCTACCGAAGATGTTCTCTTCTTGAACAACAGCTTCCTTCACATTCGTGCCATGCGCCGATATGTACAGCACAGCCTCTTCTGTATCCACGGATTCCAGCGCAGCCTGTATTCCATCCAAGGAAAGGGAGGTCGTATCGATCACCTTAGTTTTGATGCCCCTTTCATGCAATTTGGCCACAAGTGGCTCGATATCACGGAAACTCTCCATCCCTCCTCCCCGTAGAATGACAAAGGTCATTTCTTCGTTAGCGTCGTTTGGAGATGGGGTATAGGGGCTATTCATTTTTCACTCGCGCATGTAACCACCTCCAGACTAACAGAGTACTATTAACCTTTTGTGTATGCAAAAGAACGGCTGACATCGCATCATGGCGCGGATATAGTCGAGTCCCATGCGAGTTACCCTTTCCACTCCCACCCACCAACGCCTTGCCCGGTTCAAAGCCAATCGGCGAGGGCTTGTGTCGCTGTGGCTGTTTTTGTGCCTGTTTGGCCTGAGCATGGCGTCGGAGTTTATCGCCAACAACAAGCCAATTCTGGTGCGGTATGATGGCGGGTTCTATATGCCGGTGTTTGCGACCTACCCGGAAACCACCTTCGGCGGCGAGTTTGAAACCGAGGCCGATTACAAAGATCCCTTCGTGGCGCAGTTGATCGACGCCAAGGGCTGGGCGCTGTGGCCGCCGATCCGGTTCGATTACCGCACCATCCATTACGATCTTCCCCAGCCTGCGCCCTCGCCGCCCACCGCCACCAACTGGTTTGGCACCGACGATCAGGGGCGCGACGTGCTGGCGCGGGTGCTCTATGGCTTCCGGCTCTCCATTCTGTTTGGGCTGGCGCTGACCCTTGCCAGCTCGGTGATTGGCATCCTCGCTGGGGTGTTGCAGGGGTATTTAGGAGGCTGGACGGACCTGCTCATGCAGCGGTTTATCGAAATCTGGACCGGCATGCCGGTGCTGTTTTTGCTGATTATTCTCGCGAGTCTGGTGGAGCCAACCGTGTGGTGGCTGTTGGGGCTGATGCTGCTGTTTACCTGGGATAATCTGGTGCGGGTGGTGCGGGCAGAAGCGCTGCGCGTGCGGAATTTCGACTTTGTGCGGGCGGCGCGTGCCATGGGCGTGCGCGAACCCGTCATCATGCTGCGGCATATTCTGCCAAACGCCGTGGTGGCGGCGGTGACCTTCATGCCGTTTGTGATGAATGGGGCGATCACCACCCTTACCTCGCTGGATTTTCTGGGGTTTGGCCTGCCGCCGGGATCGGCCTCGCTCGGCGAACTCCTCTCGCAGGGCAAAAACAACCCGCAAGCACCGTGGCTCGGACTCACCGGGTTTCTGGCGGTTTCCATCATGCTCAGCCTGCTGATTTTCATCGGCGAGGCCGTGCGCGACGCGCTGGATCCGAGACGGGGGTAGGGGGGCGACAACCGAATGTCACCAAGCCAAACTTCAGCGCTCCTGAACAATGATCCACCCCTTACGCCGCCGCACCCTCTTTTTCTTGGGAAGGGCTATTTAGGGAAGCCATAAGATTTCAGAGTGGACAAGGCTAGATTAGCCTATCCAACAAGGCGAGCTGTTCTTTGTTCTAGAGCCGCAGTCAATGCCCTTGTGTCGAGTTCTTGGGCTGCCGCAGCTGCCGCATCGTTTGCCTTGCGCTCGGCAGCACGTTCAGCTTCAAAGGCCGCTTGCTCAGCCTTCGCAGCTTCCATTCTTGCAATCTCTTCGTCGTTAGTACTAGCTGTGGGTGCACCAAGTCCGAACATATCGATACCTATTTGTTTAGCTAACACGATTAACAGTGCCGCTTGTAGGTTTGGGAGGTTAACTTGTCAAGCAAAAACGGAGGCCAATGTTAAATTTCTTAGGAAATTGCCGCTTTCGTAAATTAGGCCTAGTATGCAACCTATATCTCACAGCGTCATCAATGGTTTTGCAGAAATAACGCAAATCTGTTCAGAGAATGAGGAGACGAAAAGGCAGGTTTCAACGGGAGAAGTTGATAGGAAGGCTATTCTATCTCTGTAGTCGCCACCGGAGCGCTGATTGTTGAGAACCGCCAGCCCGTCTTCGTCCGTGCTTCGCTCTTCGAGCTACGCAGGACTACGCTGGGCACTGCTTCGCCCAAGTCGATGGCGCTCCCCGTGGCTACGCCAGTCCGCCTTCGCCAAGGCTTAGGCGAGACACTCGCTTTTGCAATTCCGCGCCGAAGGCGCGGGCAAAAGCAGTGGTGGGCGGTAATGGACTCGAACCATCGACCTCTACGATGTCAACGTAGCGCTCTAACCAACTGAGCTAACCGCCCGAAGAGCGTTCCCTATAGGCCAAAGGGGAGATTTTCGCAAGCGGCAGATGTATGGTGTTGGCTGTTTCTTCTCCGGCTTCCTGCTCAACCGGGCTGCTCAAAACCTGCGTTGCAGGCTCCGTTGACTGTGGAAAGGATGCCAGGACACGGTGAAAAAATGTATTTCGTGTGCTCTGGCCTGATGCCTGTTTGCCGTATTGTTTGCCCATAATCTGTGTTCTGTGGCAGGAATGTGACAAAATCTGTTTCCCAAAAGGACAGAATTTCGCTACAAGAAGCCATGCTCCGTCTCTATGCCCGTTTTCGCCGTCCTGTGTTATGTGCCCTTGCCATTGGTTTGGTTTCGGGTGCTGGTGCGGCTCTTGCTGCGTCCTTCGGTTTTGAACAACCCTTGGTGGATGCAGCCGATGCCGGAAATATTCAGGAAGTCTCCCGACTACTACAGGAGGGAACCTCCGCTAACGTGCGTGGAGCATTTGATACGACCGCGCTTGCCCGTGCTAGCTATCAGGGGCACGGAGCCGTGGCGGCAGCCCTGCTGAATGCCGGTGCAGATCCTAATGTTCCCGATATTGGTGGGGCAACGCCGCTGCATCTGGTAGCCCGTCAGGGGCATGAGGCCGTGGCGGGGCTTCTGTTGCAGCGTGGTGCTAAGGTGGAGAGTCAGGATAGTGAGGGATGGACACCCTTGATGCGTGCGGTCGTGGCGCAGAAACTACCGATGGTGCAGTTGTTGCTTGCCAAAGGGGCCAGCGTGAATGCCCGCAATCAACAGGGGCTTTCCCCGTTGCTGCTTGCCATTCCCAGCGGTAACCGCGAGGTGATCGCCGCCCTGCTGGATAAAGGAGCAGACCCTCTGATGGCCGACCGTAACGGCATGAGCGCGGTGGATATTGCCTATCGTCGCAATGATTCCGAACTGGTGGCGCTGTTAAAAGAACATGCGGCTCCTGAGGGCGTCGCGGTGCCTGCTATGGGTATGGCTGCCCCCCAGCCTGCCACCCCCACGGAAATGCAGGAGGAGCAGGCTTCCTCTGAACCGGAAATACCCGTTGCGGTTGCAACCGGCATGATGCGATCCGTTTCCACTCCTCCCATGGGGCAGGGAATGCAGGGAGTGGATGAAGCTTCCGTGCTTGAGACGGGAGATGACGATGCGGTTGTCGCCCTTCCGGCCCTTCCCGAACTCGCGGGTACGGAGGCGGCATCGGCTTCCGGTCTTGCATCGGCTACTGTTTCTATGACGGATATGGCGACGGCCCCTATCCCTTCGCGTGCCATGGCATCTCCGCCGACCGAACCGGAATCGGCCACGGGAGAGGTTGCGCCAGCGCCTGCACCCGTTCCGGCCCGATCCTCTGCTTCCCAACCCCGGATGATACCCGCCCCTCCTGCCCCGGCCTTGCCAGTGGGTGCTCCGGTGGAGGATAGCCCGGTTGCTGCTGCTGCTGTGGATCGGGAACCTGTCCGTTCGGAGCCTGTTCCAGCTCCCTTTGTTTCCAGCGCAATGCCTGCTCCGCTGCCGCCGCAACCTGCGTTGGTGCAGGCAGAGCCGGAAGTTGCGCGTCCTGCCGCACAGGTGGAGGTGGCAGAGGCGATTCGCGTGCCGCTTTCGGTTGAGTCGGTGGTTCCGGAGGCTCATCCGGTGGAGGTGATGCCTGCTCCTCGCGTTACGTTTTATCCCAGCAAACCGCTCCCGCGTCGCAGCCTGTGGTTGCAGATCGGGGTATTTGAAAATGAGCGCAAGGCCGAGAGTTTCTGGGACATGCTTTCGGCTCGTGCGATGCAGGATGTCAGTGGTCTCCGAATGCTGATGGTGCGGCCTTATACCGTGCGTCATGCAACCGCTGCCACGGCGATTCGCCTGGGGCCGGTGCTGGATGAGGGGGTGGGAAGTCGGTTGTGCGATGTGGCCGCCGCCCATCAACTGCAATGTGTGACGGTGCGTAGCCTGGGTGGGGAGTCTCTTTCCTCTGGTGAGGCGCGTCGCTACCGCCCTGTGGGCGAGGCCGCCGTGGAGCGGGATCGCTATTATGCCGGTGGTGCCAGCGCTGCCGCTACGTCGTTTCAGACTGGAGCCGGTGGGTGGTGGGCGCAACTAGGGTCTTATCCTTCCCGTCAGGCGGCGGAAAGTCGCTTTCAACAACTGGCATCGTCGCATAAGTCTCTCTTTGCCGGGGTGGAACATCGCGTGCGTGAACCGCGCTATAGCAGTATGGCGGCACCGACCTACCGGTTGCGTGCGGGACCGTTCAGCGGCCCGGATAGCGCCGAGCAGTTCTGCCGTGCACTGGAATCCCAGGGCGTTTCCTGTCTGCCACTTGAGGGTTAGCCCTCCTTCCTCACCACGGCGCATTATGACAGAGGGCTATTGATGCGTACCTTGCTCATCACCCGTTCGGAACGTGACGCGGGGCCGCTGCTTTCCTTGCTACCCCATACGATAACCTGTCTGTGCGCACCGTTGCAGCAGGTGGTGTGGTCTGTGCCTGATTTATCCATCGTGCCGTCCGGGGTGGTGTTGACCAGCCGTCAGGCGGTTCAGGCATTGGCGGTGTCCTCTCTGGCGCGGGAGACTCCCGTCTATGTGATTGGTGAGCGTACCGCGCAGGCGGTGCGGGAAGCCGGGTTTTTGCAAGTTTTCGTGCCACCGCTTGATCTTTCCTCTGTGGCGTCACGAGCCGAGGCGCTGGCGGCCTGGATTGCCTGGCACACGCCGGAAGAGGGAGCGTGGTTGTACCTTTCCGGTGAGCGCATTACCTGTGATATTGCGGCCTATTTGCGGTCCCATGGCCGTAACGCGCAGCGTGTGGTTGCCTATCGCACAGAGCCGGTGGGGTTGCCGGATACCATCCGGATGGCCCTTGAGCGTGGCGATTGCCGCGAGATCGTCTGTTATTCGGCGCATCAGGTGGCCTGTCTGGCGCAGACGTTTCCTGTATCAGTGTGGGAGAGATTGCGCGCCTACGCGATTGGAGAACGCACAGCCGCCGCCTTGCGGGCGGTGGGAGTGCAGGATGTCGAGGTGGCAGCGGAACCGACAGTAGAGGCACTTGCGCAGCGTATAGCATTTCCCATTGATTCCCAGGCTTCGTCCTGTATCGGACTCTGAAAATTCACGTAGCAAACCTACGCTGGAATGTTCCTCGCCTCACACTCCTAGTCTGAAAATAAAGCGAAAACGCTATCTCACGCGCGGCCCGGTGCATCCTTAGGGGCGAATCCAGCGGGAAGTCCGCCCAGACGTTCCTGTTCCTGTACCGCTCTGGAGATGGCGGATTCGGCATGGGTGGATTTCCGGTCGTTGTGTTTGGGGACGAGTCCCGCAAGGGCTTTGCGTTCCGACACAAACGTGGAGAGTTCCTTAAGGCGTGCGGGGCTTAATTCCGGAGGCAACGCGCCATCCGATGGGAGGTATTCGAGTGTTTGCTCCGCCCCCTGAAACAGGTCTTTACCGAAATTGGAAGGGGCGTCCATGGCATAGGCACCATCCTTAAACCAGTTGGCAATCGAACGGGCCGTATCGCCTAATTTTCCTTCGCGGGGGTTGTATTCGTCGCGCTGCTTGTCGTAGCTGAAGCCGATATAATCCAGCAGGGTGATCATGCCCTGAAAGATAAGCGCCTTCCAGCCCTCTTTGGGAACGCCGAGATCGGCCAGACGCATATCCGGCAGGCCTTCCTGCATTTTGGTTGCCAGTGTGCTGTAGTGTTTTTTCACCGGCTCTTCCGAGGTTTCAGCCAGAGTATGGAAGGTGCTGGCAATTTGCCGGATGGACTGATTGGCCATTTTGCGTGCGGCTTTCGCGGCCGCCTGCACCTCTGGTAGTTCTACCGCTTCGGGGGCGTAGCTGTGCAATGCATGCACCATGGTCTGAAACACGCCGGATGTGGCCTGTAACGGTCCCACAAACCCCGGTGCGCGGGTGGGAAGGTTGCGGAAAAATTCAGCATCCGGGTCCGGCACAAAATGGTTGCGCTCGTCCATGGTAAAGGGGGTTCTGCCGCCGGAATATTCCATGGCTTTCTGGTAGGAGGACTCGTCGATGCCGGTGCTGGTGATGGTGCCTGCCAGACGCAGCATCCGTGTGGCCGACTGGTAGGCTGCGGCAAAGCTCAGCAGTTCAGGCGCTACATCCGGATAGGCGACCAGATTGTGGTTCTCATAGATGATGGTGCCGACCGATTTTGCCTGTGGGAAGCGCACCTTGTCGGTAATTTTTTCATTCTCCGGCAGGTTGGCGTTGATGGCCTCAATTGCCTGAGGCATATCCGGGAATTCGGATTTACGTTCCCGGAAAGATTCCAGATATTCGCCAATCGCCTGACGTTGTGGATTGCTGAGTGTGCTGGACCCCAGAGACGCATCCAGACGGGACATGCGTTTAATGGCCAGTACCTCGTCGCGCTGCGCGGGCGACATGAACTGCCACTCAACGAGGATTTCTAGAAACTGGTCAGAGGCGTGATGCATAGGGGTCAATAGAGCCTTTTCTTACCCCTCCACCCTAACAAAGAACTGTTACAGAATGGTGACAGATGGAGCTACTCAGCCGCTATTTTGAGGACAAAACAATCCGTTTTGACGCGCTTGAGCTGCTTGCAGGCGTTTTGTGCCTGGCTGTAGGAAAGCCCGCCCAGACGGGCGCGGTATACATCGGCATCGCCGATGCCTGCCGGGTCAATGACCACATTGGCGCTGGCCAGAGGGCCGTAGGCGCGGCTCATGGCATTTCCCGCTGCTTTGACGGCTTCCTCTGCTTTGTTGTAAATGCCTACCTGAATGCCCCATGGGGCATTGCCATCGGATGCGGACGCTTCTTTAGGGGCCGTGCGTGCCAGTTCCATGCGCTTGCGGGATTTTTCAATTTCCTTGCGCGCCGCTTTGTTCTTCTGGAACGGGGAGGGGGCCTCTGCCGCCTTTTCCGTGCGTGTATTGTAGGCGTAGCGCGGGCCGGGGGCACCGAGCTGCGCAAAGCTGCGATCCAGTAGTTCTACCATTCGGGCGTCGCGGGTGCGTCCGCTGGTGCCGCCCATCACCACCCCTACCAGCGAGGCATTGCCCCGATGGGCCGTGGTCACCAGATTGAAGCCAGAGGCATTGATGTATCCTGTTTTAACGCCATCGGCACCATCATAGTGTTGGGTTACCCGGTTATGGGTGTTGTAGGTGCGTCCCTTGTAGCTAAAACTGGAGCGTTTGAAGAGCTCAAAATAGGTAGGAAAATCACGCTTCAGGGCAATGCCCAGCTTTGCCATATCGCGGGCGGTGGTGTATTGCTCCGAATTGTGCAGCCCGTTCGGGTTGCGGAACTGCGTGTGATGCATTCCCAATTGCTTGGCCTTTTTGGTCATCATCAGGGCAAAATTCCAGTCGGTTTTGCCGATGCCTTCCGCCAGCACATAGGAGGCATCGTTGGCGGAGCGGACAATCAGGCTGGTGACCAGCGTATCAACCGCAATCCGCTCCCCTTTGCGGGAGGCAATGTTGGTTTGGGGCTGGGAGGCCGCTTTCTCGGAGACCGGAAGCGTCTGGTTCCACGATAATTTACCCTGTGAAATCGCTTCAAAGGTCAGGTAGAGCGTCATCATCTTGGTGAGCGAGGCCGGATAGCGTTTGGTGTCGGCATTCTCCGCGTGCAGCACCTCGCCTGTGTCGATATTCATCACAAAGGCGGCGTATTTTGGGTTCTCGCGGGCAGGTTTCTTGCTTTTGGCGAGGGCGTCCAGAGGGGATAACAGACTCACCGCGCACAGCAGCGTCAGTGCCAGCAAAAGAGGTGATTTTATACAGAATTTCCGGCGAAGGAAGCCAGCAAATGCAATCCGCAGGGGGTGCGACATAAGGGCTGCTCCCTGAGCGTGCGCTAGAGCGGTTTTGCTGTAGCCGTACACGGCGTTATCCTTCGGACTTGTCACAATCACATACCAAACGTACGCTGGATTATTCCTCGCCTCGGATGCCTAGTGTATGACCAAAGCAAAACCGCTCCTACATGCGCGTTACACATTTACGAGACGGATCACTCTATCCCCGACCAACTTATTTAAGTGTAGTCCCCCATGGGGGGGGAGATCAACCACAAATCGCAGCAGGCTGCCTTTTTCCGGGGGCAGGTGTGCTCCAAAAGTAACCTTTGTTAATAGCCCCCTTTCCAGCCGCTACTGCGGCGGACCATCTGCTTGCCTCACCGCAGCGCGTTTTGAAGGGGGGCTGCGTTATCCGTGACGTACTTCTTCCAGAAAGGTGGCGACTTCCCCATTCAGGAATTCCGCCTGACGGGAGAGTTCACGGGCGGCTTCCAGCACCTGCTCGGAGGCACTGTGTGCTTCCTCCGATGCCGAACGGACATCCACCAGATTATCGTTCACCGCCTGCGTGCCTTCTGCCGCATGTTGCATGCTGGAGGCAATCTCGTTGGTGACCGCGCTTTGTTCCTCCACCGCGCTGGCGATGCTGTTGGAGTATTGGTCTACCTGCTTGATCGAATCGCGGATACCGCTGAGTGCACTCACCACACTTTCCGAAGCAGATTTCATCTCCTCGATTTTGCGGGCGATGTCCTCAGTGGCTTTGGAGGTTTGCGAGGCGAGGCTTTTCACTTCGGATGCGACCACGGCGAAGCCTTTTCCGGCTTCACCCGCACGGGCAGATTCGATGGTGGCGTTGAGTGCCAGCAAGTTGATCTGACCCGCAATGTTGTTGATGAGCTCGATCACCTCAAAGATGTTCTGCGTGGTGGTGGAAAGGACTTCTGCACTGCGTCCTGCGGCTTCGGCGCTATCAACCGATTGTCCGACCATGGTATTGGAGCGGCTGACCTGCGAGGCGATTTCGCGCACGGAGGCGGAAAGTTCCTCGGCAGCAGCGGCAACCGAACGGACATTCGTATCGGTCTGGCCCGATGCAGTGGCGGCGCTGGCGGCTTTGGTGCTGGTGGTGTCGATGATTTGCACCATGCTTTGTGCGGTGTGTGAGAGTTCGGTCGAGGCGGCTGCTACTGTATCCACCACGCTCTGCACCCGTTGCTGGAAGCGATCGGCCAGTTCCATCATGGCTTGGTGGCGCTCGGCTTTGGCTCGTTCTTCTGCCTCTGCCTGTGCCTGTTCCATGCGGATTTTTTCCATTCCTGCGTCTTTAAAGACCTGAAGGGCAGAGGCCATAGAACCCAGTTCATCAGTACGTTCTGCGCAGGGGATAGAGGTTTGCAGGTCACCTTTTGCCAGACTGATCATCGCTTGGTAGAGGTGCTGAATAGGCCGTGTGATGGAGATGCGAGAGAAGAGAGCACCCAGCATCCCAACCACCAGAATCCCTGCCCCGATGGCGAGGATTAGTGTTTTTTGTAAGGTCGCTACGGGCGCCATGGCCTCACTCTCATCCATCATCAGCAGCATCGCCCAGCGCGCACCCAGAAATTCGAATGGGCGGTAGGAGGTGAGCTGCGCGTTGCTACCCGTGTTGCGGCTGACGGTGGTGCCGTCCTTGCCTTCCAGCGCCAGCTTTACCGGGTCGGAGTCGATTTTCAGGTTCAGGATGGCGGTGGTTTCACCGGGAGTACGAGTTTCGTTGCGCACCAGAAAATCACTGCCGACGACAAAGGATTCACCACTTTTTCCCAGTCCACTGCCGTCATTCATGATGGCGTTGATGCGCGCAATCGGCATCTGGAAAGCGATGACGCCAAGCGTCTGACCGGCAGAATTGACGATCTGCGTGGCGATAAATGCAGCCGGAACGTCTGCACTCGGTGCGTAAGGTTTGAAGTCCACGAAATAGGCATCGCCCGCTTTGCCATCGCGTGCGGCGCGGAAGACATTGCCAAGATCAGTGTCTTTCCACTTGCCGTTCATCACATTGGTGGCGAAATCCAGTTCCTTGAACACCGTGTAGATCACGTTGCCGTTTTTATCGAACAGGAAGATGTCGTAATAGCCGCGCTTGCGCAGGAATTCCCGAAACCACAGATGGTGCACCTTATGCACGGCACTGTAGGCGGAGTCATCCGGTGCGGCGTCAAGGTTTTCTTTCTGGCCTAAAGGGTGTGGATTCTCCGTGATGTAGAGTTTTTGTAGCGTGTCGGTCTGGTTGGAACCCAAACTTTCCCATGCGTTTTTATATTGCTGGAAAGCTCCCAGCGTCTGCCCGTTTTTGGCGAGCACCAGCAGGTCTTCCTCAATGGATTTGAGATACCCTTCCAGTGCTGTCTTGCGCGCGCCCGCCAGCGCGGTGAAACGTTCTTCCGTTTGGCGGCGCACTTCTTTTTCAGCGAGATTAATGCTGACAACTCCCGCAACCACGCCGCTCACCAGCGTGGCGAGTACCATGGCAAGCGGAATTTTCTTGGAAAGGGTAAGGCGCATGAAAAAGAATCCTAGTTTGTGTGTCTGACTTCGTCGAGGAAACTGGCTACCTCGCCGCTTAAGAATTCGGCCTGACGGGAGAGTTCGCGGGCGGCATCGAGCACTTGTTCGGAGGCACCGTGTGCTTCTTCCGAGGCGGAGCGTACTTCGATCAGGCTTTCGTTGATGGTTTGGGTGCCGCGTGCCGCGTGTTGCATATTGGAGGCAATTTCGCTGGTGACAGCGGTTTGCTGTTCCACCGCGCTTGCGACGCTGTTGGAATATTGATCCACCTGTGTAATCGATTCGCGGATACTGACCAGCGCACCTACCACGCTTTCGGACGCGGCTTTCATTTCCTCGATTTTGCGGGCGATGTCCTCGGTGGCTTTGGAGGTTTGCGAGGCGAGGTTTTTCACTTCCGATGCCACGACCGCGAAGCCTTTTCCGGCCTCACCCGCACGGGCGGATTCGATGGTGGCGTTGAGCGCCAGCAGGTTGATCTGACCCGCAATGTTGTTGATGAGTTCGATCACCTCAAAAATGTTTTGCGTGGTGATGGCCAGCGTTTGCGCGCTCTTATCCGCAAGCTGGGTATTGGCCACCGATTGCGCAACCACCTGGGTGGATCGGCTGACCTGCGAGGCAATCTCCCGGATGGAGGCAGAGAGTTCCTCTGCTGCCGAAGCCACCGAACGGACATTGTTGTCGGTTTCTGTGGAGGCATGGGAGGCGGTGTCGGCCTTGCTGGACGCGGTATCCACAATCTGCACCATGCTTTGCGCTGTGTGTGAGAGTTCGGTGGAGGCCGCGGCAACGGTGTCGATGACCCCCTGCACCCGTTGCTGGAAGCGGTCTGCCAGCGACAGCATGGCCTGATGGCGTTCTTCCTTGGAGCGGGCTTCGGCTTCGATCTGCTCGCGCTCCATACGGAGCTTATCCAGCCCGGACTTGCGGAATGTTTCCATGGTGCGGGCCATGGCACCCATCTCGTCCTTGCGGTCGGTGCCGGCGATGGAGAGATCATATTGCCCTTCGCGTAAGGATTCCATGGTGTGGATGGTTTTGCCCAGCGGTGTAATCAGCCAGCGGAAGGTGAGGATGGCTGAAACGATGATCATCAGGACGGAAATAGCCGCTGCAACCAACATATTACGCTTTACGGTTTTTTCGGTACTGGCGGCGTTGGCCGAACTTTTCTGGATTTCACCTTCGATGAGTTCGCTGACGGCTCCCAGACTCTCTTCCAGTTGCGAGAATTTTTCCATGAAGCCGGCAAATTCCCGGTCCATATCGGCACCCGGTGTACCCGCCATCTGGGTGAGTTTTTGTGCTGAGGCTTTATAGGCCGCTAGGGGATCTTTCGTGGCATTGAGGGCCGCCAATACCGCATCGGAGAGGGGTAGTTTACTGTTGGCGTCCACCATTTCCACAATATGGGCGATATGCTCTTCCAGATCAGCGCGGGATTGCTGAATAAACTCGGCATTCCCGGCCACATGCCCTTTGAGGGCAAACAGCACGTCGCCGCGAATGGCGTCGTGCATCATATCGGTTTCCAGATGGTTCTTGAGCGCCGAGGTGGTGATGCTGTTTTGATGCACCACGTTTGCGTTTTGCTCAAAAGCCCATTGGGTATAGGCGGCTCCTGCTGCGACCACCATCAGCATCACCAGATACAGGCCAATCAGTTTGGTGCGAATCATCATAACTCTCCATTTGAAAGATTAGGCGGCGCGGCTTTTGGCTTCACGCATGAGTTTTCGGATGGTGTAATGCAGGATGCCCCCTTGCAGGTAGTATTCCACCTCGTCCAGCGTATCGAGGCGGCAGAGCAGGGTGACCGTTTCCTTGCTGCCATCGCTGCGGGTGATGGTGCAGGGAATCTGCATCCGTGGGCTGAGCTGTGCGGGGAGTGGCAGGTCGATCGTTTCGCTGCCATCCAGCTTCAGGGTTTGGCGTGTCACCCCTTCCGGGAAGGTGAAGGGGAGGATGCCCATCCCCACCAGATTGGAGCGGTGAATCCGCTCAAAACTTTCCGCAATCACGGCGGAAACACCCAGCAGGCGTGTGCCCTTCGCCGCCCAGTCGCGGGAGGAGCCGGTGCCATATTCTTTCCCGGCAATGACCACCAGCGGCGTTTTCTCCTGCTGGTATTGCATGGCGGCATCGAAGATGCTCATCGGGCTGCCTTCGGGCATATGGCGGGTGACGCCGCCCTCGGTGCCGGGGGCCATTTCGTTTTTCAGCCGGATATTGGCGAAGGTGCCGCGCACCATCACTTCATCATGGCCGCGCCGTGCGCCATAGGAGTTGAAATCCACCGGTGGCACCCCGCGATCCTTCAGGTATGTTGCAGCGGGGCCGTCCTTGGCGATGTTCCCGGCGGGGGAGATATGGTCGGTGGTGATGCTGTCACCTAGCAGCGCCAGAATGCGGGCGCTTTTGAGGGAGGGAGCCTGCTCCGGTTCCGACCGCATACCGTTGAAATAGGGCGGATTTTTGATGTAGGTGCTGGTGGCATCCCATGCATAGGTGAGGCTGGGGGTGACCTTGATCGCCTGCCATTCTGCGTCACCGCTGAAGACGTCCTTGTAACGGCTTTCAAACATCTCGCGGGTGATGCATTTGGCCATCACGGCGTTGATTTCTGCGTTGCTCGGCCAGATATCTTTTAGGTAGACGGGCTTGCCGTCGCTGCCGGTACCCAGTGCGTCCGTATAAATGTCTTTCTTGAAGGTGCCCAGCAGTGCATAGGCAACCACCAGCGGTGGCGACATCAGGTAGTTGGCCTTGGTCAGCGGATGCACCCGGCCTTCAAAATTGCGATTGCCGGAAAGCACAGAAGTGGTGACCAGATTGTTGTCCTTGATTGCCGCTTCGATTTCCGCCTTCAGCGGGCCGGAATTGCCGATGCAGGTGGTGCAGCCATAGCCGACCAGATTGAAACCCATCGCGTCCAACTCTTTATCCAGACCCGAACGGGCGTAATATTCGGTCACGACCTTGGAGCCGGGGGCGAGTGAGGTCTTCACCCATGGCTTGACGGTGAGTCCCTTTGCGCGGGCTTTTTGGGCCAGAATCCCCGCCGCAATCATCACGCTGGGGTTGCTGGTGTTGGTGCAACTGGTGATCGCCGCAATCATCACATCGCCATGATGCAGGCTGTAGGATTGTCCTGCTACGTTTGCCTCCGCATCTTCCGGTGTGTTGGCGGTGTTCATCTCGGCGAAAGCGTTTGCGAAGGATTCCTTTGCTTTGGAGAGGGTGACCCGGTCCTGCGGACGTTTGGGACCGGCGATGCTGGGTTCTACGCTGCTTAAATCCAGCTCCAGCGTATCGGTGAAGACCGGTTCGGCGTCGGTGCGCCACATGCCTTGCGCTTTGGCATAGGCTTCGGTCAAGGCGATGCGATCCTCGCTGCGGCCGGAAAGACGCATATAGTTGAGGGTTTCTGCGTCTACCGGGAAGAAGCCACAGGTGGCACCGTATTCCGGGGCCATGTTGGCGATGGTAGCGCGGTCGGCAAGCGACAGATGGTCGAGTCCGGGGCCAAAAAATTCCACAAACTTTCCTACCACCCCACGTTTACGCAGCATTTGGGTGATGGTGAGCACCAAATCGGTGGCGGTGAGGCCCTCTTTCATCGTGCCAGTGAGGCGGAAACCCACCACTTCCGGCAGAATCATGGAGATCGGCTGGCCGAGCATCGCGGCTTCGGCTTCAATCCCGCCCACGCCCCAGCCCAGTACGGCGAGGCCATTGACCATGGTGGTGTGGCTATCGGTGCCAACCAGCGTATCCGGATAGGCGGTGGTTTCGCCGTTTTCGGTTTTGGTCCACACGACCTGCGCCAGATATTCCAGATTCACCTGATGGCAAATGCCGGTTCCGGGTGGTACGACGCGGAAATTATCAAACGCCTGCTGACCCCAGCGGAGGAATTCGTAGCGCTCCACGTTGCGTTCCATCTCGCGTTTCACATTCAGATCGAACGCGCCGTGGGTGCCGTAGTTATCCACCATCACCGAGTGGTCGATGACCAGATCCACCGGCGAGAGCGGGTTAATTTGCTTGGGATCGCCACCGAGCGACTGCATGGCGTCGCGCATCGCGGCGAGGTCCACCACCGCCGGAACGCCGGTGAAATCCTGCATCAGCACGCGGGCAGGGCGGTAGGCAATTTCATGTTCGGAGGTTTTGGTGCTCACCCAGGAGGCGATCGCCTTGATGTCGTTCACCGTCACGGTGCGGTTATCTTCAAAGCGCAGCAGATTCTCCAGCACCACTTTCAGGCTGTAGGGGAGGCGGTCGAAGGATACGCCGAGTGCCGCCGCCGCTTTGGGGATGCTGTAATAGGTGTAGCTGTGCGATCCGACCTTGAGGCTGGAGCGGGTGTTAAGAGAATCCTGGGCCACGGGTGCCTCCTGTTGCGAATGCGATGGTTGCAGAGCACAGATCACTCTATGCTATCCCTCTATGGCTATCCCACAGTATTTAACAAAAGGTTAGCGAGCGACTCTCGGTTTCCGCTTTCGCTGTGGCCGTGCTGCCGCGTTGTGGTGGACGTTTGCGTCTGTGTTTACATTCTCTTCATGTTTTAGGTATCAGGTGGCGATTGCTCTTGCGATGATGGGCTGGTTTTTTTAGGGTGCGCAGATGCGATTGTGGGCTGGACTGTTGTGTTGTCTCTGCTTTGGGGTTTTGGTCCCTGCGTTTGCGCGAGCTGAGTCGGCTGCGGTGCCGCGCACGATTATCTCATTTTATGATGGCAAAACCAGCCGCAGCAGCGCGGCTTCCTGGGGGCATCGTTTTATGGAGATGCCGCTGAATCATCTGGGGCTGAAGGTGGTGCATTGGGATATCCGGAAAGGGGTGCCGGATTTGGCGCATTATCCCGATTTACGCGGGGTTATTGTGCATCCCGCTGGTGTTGAGGGGCTGGTGCCTGAGGCGCTGTACACTGGAATTTCCGCGGCGATGGATCGTGGGCTTCGGGTTGTCTTTTTTGATGCTGGGGGGGATGATCGTCCCGTTTACATCGGGATATTGCGTAAAATGAGCATTGTGGATGAACGGTCTTGGGTCGGTACAACCTATAAAACCCGTATCACCGATCTTGACGCCCGCATGATAGGGTTTGAGCGGCCACTTCCGAAGTTGCTGCCTTCCTATCCGCTGATGCGTGTGCTTCCGGGTGGGGCGGTCTCGCATTTACAGGTGCTGGATGGCAGTGCCACACCGGCCCGTCAGGCTGATCTGGTGGTCACATCTGCGCAGGGCGGTTTTATCGCGGATGGTTATGGCTTGTTCTATGAGGAGGTTGTGCGAGAAGTCGTGCGTGATGGGGAGAAGCGGAAGGTCTTTCTGGAACGTTTGCAATGGCATATTAATCCATTTCTGTTTTTTAAGTATGCCTTTGCAACCGACGATCTCCCTAAGCCAGATGTGACCACCCTTGCAGGTCGGCGCATGTTTTACAGTCATATAGACGGGGATGGGTGGAATAACCTGAGTGAGGTGGAGGCACATCGTGGTGAGCATCTTACGTCTCCGGAAGTGTTGCTAAAGGAAGTGATTCAGAAATATCCGGATATTCCTGTTACCATTGGGGTGATTGCCGGTGATATCGATCGCTCCTGTTATGGTGTGGCGAGAAGTGAGCAGGTGTTGCATAAACTACTCGCGCAGCCGAATGTAGAACTTGCCAGCCATACCTATACCCATCCATTTAACTGGGATTTCTTTCACCATTACACGCCTGCAAAGGAGGAAGCCTTTCTGGATCGTTACCCTGATAAGCCAATAGGAGCGATGTCCTTGGTGCGGCTCCTAGGGTTGGATGGTTGGGAAAACTGGTTCTCTCATACCAAAATAGCGGGCGATGTGCGCCTCTCCGGGGAGGAGTTGCGTGACTATTCAGAGTTAAAAAGCGGGCATGACATTCCCAGGGCCTATGCCTGCATGGACTTCGATACACATAAAGAGGTTGCTGGTTCAATTGAGTTCCTCAATGCTTTGGCCCCCAAAGGGAAGCGCGTTACCCTGTTGCAATGGTCGGGTGATACCAGGCCGTTTGAGGAGGCGGTCAGGCTTACGCGTGAACTGGGTGTTGAAAATATTAACGGTGGGGATGCGCGGCTGGACCCGGAATATCCATCCTATGCCTGGCTTTCCCCTATCGGTCGGCAGGTGGGTGCAGAGCGCCAGATTTACTCTTCTAACAGCAATGAAAATACCTATACCAATCTCTGGACGGATCGGTTCTATGGCTTTAAGCATTTGCTGCATACCATTGAAAACACGGAAAGCCCCATGAGGGTGAAGCCGATCAATGTGTATTTCCATATGTATTCCGGCGACAAGGTGGCCAGTCTGAATGCCGTGCGTGCGAATCTGGATTACGCACAGGGTCGGGAGATTATACCCGTGCATACCAGCGCCTACGCTAAGATGGCGCGTGGGTTTTATACGACGGAGTTGGTCCCTGTCGGGCATCAGCGGTGGAAAATACAGAAGCGTGGTGCCTTGCAGGTGGTGCGTTTTGACGATGCAACAGGAAAGTCAGTTGACTTCAATCAGTCCAGCGGCGTGGTAGGGCAGCGTGTACATCAGGGAAGCCTTTATGTGTATCTGGATAGCGCCAGGCCGGTTCCTGTGATCGGGCTAACAGATCTAGCAACATCTGCGGATGCTGTGCTCCCTCCCATTCCTTATCTGCGTCAATCGAGCTGGCAGGTGTCGCATCTGGCCAGAAAACGGGATTCCGTGCAATTTCAGGTCGAAGGGTTCGGTGCGGGCATGATGCAGTGGCAGATGGCTGAGCGTGGCGATTATGTCGCAACTCTGAAGGTAAAAAGTGGCAAGACAGAGCGTCTTTCGGTCAGTACGGATGACGATGGTTTTCTGGTTTGCCAGTTTAAAACACGTATCCTGGATGGTCCGGGCGTCGTTGCAATTCAAAAAAAACATTGATTTATGCCGGTTGTCTGTTGTATTAGGGCAACATATCGGATGGATGTCTAATGAAGAAACCGTTTTTTGTGATCGTAGGGGTGGCGCTGCTTGGGTTGGTGGTGGGGTATCTCCTCTTGCCTCGTCAGGGCGAAGTGGCGCTGATGAACCTCAAGGACAAGCGCTTTGAAACGGCGCTTGTCGTGCTGGAGAAGCAATCGGCTGCCGGTGATATGTCTGTTCAGACGGTGACCTCCCTCACCAAGCTGTATCTTCAGGAGGGGGATGTCGAGGCGGCCGTGGCTCTGGTCGAGCGGTATCTGGAGAAAAACCCTAAAGATGTTGCGGCTCGCAAGGAGCTGGGGAAGCTTTACCAATATGCGCAACGTACGGAAGATTATGTGCGCAATCTGGAAGCGCTTCAGCAATTGGAGCCGAGCGTTGAGCATTTGCGAGAGCTTGCCGACATTTATAATTTCAGAGCGGATTATGCCAAGCAAATTGGTGTGTTAAAGCAATTGATTCAACTG
The DNA here is from genome assembly GCA_044368015.1 of Rickettsiales bacterium. GTDB lineage: Bacteria > Pseudomonadota > Alphaproteobacteria > Rickettsiales > RI-342 > JBIPLF01. The sequence continues at coordinate 20,507 of JBIPLF010000008.1, read as the reverse complement.
GAGCCTGAGCAAACCCATCACGCAGTTTCGTTGGCGCGCATTCAGGCCTCTTACGGTGACCTGAAGGCCGCGAAAGAAACGCTAACCGCGCTTTCTGCGTCGCACCCGGAGGCTCTCACCGGCGATACGCTTGAACTGCTACTGAGTCTGGCGGCGGATTCCGGGGATGTTTCCAAGGAGGTTGCGGTTGCGGGCGCGTGGCTGGCGCAGCATCCCGATCAGTTGAAGGTCGCGGCTCGTCTGGCATCTGTTTTGAAATACAGGGGATTCCCCGATGAAGCCTGGTCTCTTGTTCAGCCCTTCAATGCTCAGGCCGAGCAGGAACCGGAGTTGATGCTGATTGTGGTTGACCTGATGGACGATCATTTCGGTAAAGGAAATGAAGCCTATGAGCGGCTTTTGGGGCTTCATAAATCTGGTAAGCTGATGCCCGCTTTGTATGAGCCGTTGTTGCGCATGTCTCTCCGTCGTGGGGATCGTGCGTTGGCGCGCAAGATTCTTGCTGATGCGCCGCTGGTACAGTTCAGCGAGTTTACGATCGTTGATTTGTTGCGCCTTTCGATTGATCAGCCTGAAGTAGCAATGCTGGAGCAGGTGCACCGTCAGTTGGGTGAAGGCTATCTGATGTCGCATCCCTACACGGCGTCTGCGGTTGCGATGCTGGAAAAACGTTCTGATGTGGCTTCCCGCGTGCAGCGTTTGCTGGGGAAGGAGGCGTTGGGCCATCCTCAATTGTTGCAGCTTTCCTGGTTTGCCGCCCGTACAGGGCATGGTGCCGAGTCGCGCCTGTTGCTGGATCGGTTGAAACCCTATGAATCCCTTAGAGACGACGAGCTGGTGGCGTTGTCTGATGTCCATACGCTGCTGAGTCAGCCGGATGAATTGCTGCCTCTGATTGAGGCACGGCGTGCAAAGGCCCCCAGTAACGCGATGGATGTGGCTTGGGTTAAGCTTTCAACGGCGGCGGGTCGGTTTGATGCGGTTCAGGCGTGGTTTGCATCCAAAGCGGAATCGGATTTAAGCGATCAACTGCTTTACGATATTTATTTTGCGGCATCCGATGCAGGACAGCATGTGCTTGCACACACCGCGGCTAAGATGCTGTTTGGCCGTCAGGACACCCCCAATCACCGTTACTATCTCGCTTCGTCGCTGGCCAAGAGTGGTCAGTATGCCGAGGCATTGACCTTGGTAGAGCCACTGATCGAGCACAGCGAAGACGCTGAATCCCTGTATATCAGTATGCTCGGTAAGGTGGGGGTTAAGGATAAAACTGCCGCCGCTAAGCTGACCAAATTGTTGACCGCTAAATTACAAGACAACTCCCTTCCTGAAAAGCGGAAACAGGAAATTGTTTATGCGCTATTACAATTCGGTGCAGCGGATACGGTGTTGCCGCAGGTGCGTCAAATGGCGGATAGCCGGGGTGGTGAGTGGCTTGGCATGTATGAGGCGACTCTTACCAAGCTGGGGCGGCATGATGAGTTGATGGCTTATCGTCTGAAGCGTTTGGAAAATCCGAAGCTCTCACCGGATCAGCGTCGTGAGATCGGGCATTATATGCTGGATCAGGGCAAGAAGGATGTCGCGGCGCGCGTGTTTATGCAATTGGCCGATCTTCCTAATCCGAAACAAGCGGATATTGCGCAGCTCTTCTATATTCTGGGGCCGCGTCCCTCCAAGGAAGCTACAGAATGGGTGGCACACAAGGCCTCCAGTGCGACGGGGGAGGTGCAACTCCAGTGGCTGGATCATCTGGCTTCGATTGGTCAGGCAGACCGCGCATTGGCTCTTATGCAAAAGTCCGGTGTTCCTCAGCGTGCCGTGGATGATCCGCGCCTGTTTGAGATGTATTCGCGAGCCTTGCTAGGGAAGAAGAGCTATGGCGAGGTAAGCAAGCTGGTGCGTGCGCGCGCGGATCGTAGCAAATCGGTTGCTGAGCTGCGGGGGCTTACGAAGCTTGCCGTTGAGACTGGCCAGTTAGAAGCAGCTGCGTATGTGTCGGAGAAGATTGTTGCGCAGAATCCAAATGATACCGACGCACTGCGGAATTTGGGGGCGTTTGCCTTCTCTCAAAGTGCGTATTCCATCTCGGAAAGCTATTTTGAGCGCTATTTCCGCCAAGGTAGGCATGATTATCAGAGTGACTTCTATTACGGCGAGTTGCTGTGGCGGAAGGGCAAAACATCTGAGGCATCCGAATACTATAGGCGTGCGCGTGTTCAGATGGGCAAGGGTAAGAAAGACCTGACTATGCAAGCGGTCGATGCTCAGATTGAGTATCGTGTGGGCGATAAGAATCAGGCGTTTGGTGTGTTTCGTCAGTTGATGCAGCGTTCTCCATCCAATGTGGGGATTCGGGCAGACTTTATTGGCGTTTTGTTAGAGAATTTTGTGTACGGTGAAGCGCGTCAACTTCTAGGGAACAGCTAGTCATGCGTTTGTCTATTCAACCGTTTCTTCATTTAACCGTTTGTTTGGTAGTAGGATTTCTGTTTGCGTTTTCTGCTCCTGCCTTCGCCGGAGGTGTGGTAACGGCTAGTTTTGATAAGCCGAGTAACACGCTCAAATTGGTGGTGAACTGGAAAGATGGATTGCGGATCAAAACCCAGAGCCACGATAACGAGATGGTGATTGGTTTCGATCGCGGTATTGATGTGAGAGGATTGGAGGATGCCATCAAAGCTTCTGATGGTCTGTTGGTCAATGGTAGTTATGGTTATGACAGCCTGCTGCTCCAATCCAGAGAGGATCGTTTTTTCCGCATCGTTTCGCAGGGGAATGAAATCCTGTTGATGGTGGATGCTTCGGCTGAGAAAGCCGATGCGCCTACGGAAGAGGACCGCATTCGTATGCAGTTGCTGGACGCCCGCTTGCAACGTGAAACGGGGCATAATCCGAAGGCGATGGATACACTGAAAACACTGGATGCAAAATACCCTGAGCATGTGCAGGTGTCGTTTCAGAATGGGATTACCGAAGAGTATCTGGAGCGCTGGCGGGATGCACACACGCATTTGCTCAAGGCGCATCGTAATGCTCCGCAGAATGAGGATGTGGCCGCCATTCTCCACCGTGTGTGGGAAAAGGAGCGTCCACGGGTGAAGCTTGATCATGAGTGGGAGCATCGCGGTAGTACCGCTGATTTGCATGTCACTACCTTAAGTGGCCATGCTTATCTTAAACCCTATACCCGGATTGGGGTCACGTCGGAGCTGAACCGGTTTGATACCGATCCCATTCGTCGTGCTAACGGCGTGATTGAAGCCACCGATGGCGTCCGCCACCGTAATGAACTGTATCTGCAACATGCTTATGAGGGTGGGGATATGGCGCGGGCCTCTCTCTATGCGGGTTCCAATGCCGTCGGTGCCGGTGCCCAGTACCGATTGGCGGATGATTATGGCAGCACACGTTTGTATGCCGAGTACCAGCGTCCGAACTGGGATTTTATCGAGGGAATTGCAGAGTCCGCCGTGCGTGATCGTGTGGGGGTTGACCGCCGTTTCGTGATCACGCCGCGTTTGTATGCGGGTTTGGGCGGGGCCTTAAACCGCTATGATCTGGAAAATGATGACGATGTGGCGCGCACGGTCTCCTGGAATGGGAATGTCCGTTACCAGATTTATCCAGGCGATCCGATTCTTACCCTTGGCTATGCTATCGACGGCGAATACCGCAAAGATGAAATGCTAAAGCTGGATGCTGGGGGTGTGCAATACCTGCCTCTGCCGCTTCGGAGTCGCGAAATTCATTTTGTGGATGTCAGCGCTTATAAAGAAATTAACGAAGACCTTGTGCTTCAGGGATATCTTGGCTATGGGTATGATCGTTTGGGGGATAGCGGGCCGGCGATTGGCGGTAGCGTCACTAAATCGGTGGGGGATCACTTCGAGGCTCAGGCACGCGCCAGCCATTCGCTTAGCGTGGATGGGGCAGACGTAGACCGTGTGGGTGGTTACGTGGCTTGGAAATGGAATTAACGACGTAAAGGGTTGACCGGTTTTGCCGGTAGAACAATGGGAAAAACTATGACGACTGCATCGCATCCGACGTTTCTTGGTATTCGCCGCGCCGCGTTTTTAGAGACGCTGCTGATCCTTGCTGTGTTGATTGTGCTCGATTTACTGTTCTTTCAGGGGGATCGCTTCTTTACCGTGGAGCCGCATCCGTTCTGGATTCCGGTCATTCTGGTGGCGGTGCAGTATGGTGCCGGGGCTGGTATTATGGCTGCGCTTGCGGCTTCTGCGGCGCTGCTGATTGGCAATATGCCGGTGCAACAGGTGGATCAGGATTATTATGCCCACCTCTTTGCCATCGTAAAGCGGCCGGTTTTATGGGTGTTTGTGGCGACGGTCATTGGCAGTTTGCGTCAGCGCCATATTTACGAACGCGATGATTTGAAACAGGCGCTGGCCGAGGCAGGCGAACGCGAAAACACCATCGCCGATGCGTATGAGCGCACCAAAACCTTGAAAGAAGGATTGGAAACACGAATTGCGGGTCAGATGCGTACGGCTACGCAGACCTATCTGGCGGCCAAATCAATGGAAAAACTGCGAGTCTCCGAAATGCTCTCCGGTGTTGAGCCGCTGGTGCGTTCGGTGATGAATCCGGAAAAATTCTCGCTGTTCCTGATGCAGAATGGTGCTCTGGAAGCGGTGATTCGCAGCGGGTGGACGGGTGTTGACCAGTTCTCCCCGCGTTTTTCTCAGGATTCACGGCTGTTTGAGCATGTGGTGGCGCGCCGTCGTGCCCTGTGCATTGTCAGCGATGAGGATGAACGCCTGCTGGATGGTGAAGGTGTGTTGGCCGGTGCGCTGATTCATCCGCAAACCAACGAAGTGCTGGGGATGCTCAAGATTGAATCTCTGGGCTTTACCGGGCTGAACCTCTCAACCATTGAGGAGTTTCGTGCTCTGTGCGAATGGGTGGCGCTCAGCTATGTGAATGCGCGTACCCATGAGAAGACAGAGGCTACCAGTGTGGTCAATCATGAGAATAGTCTGCTCAGCCATGGTTTCTTCCAGCGGCAGGTGGAGTTCGTCTGCTCTCTGGGGCAACGGGCTAAGTTTGACGTGTCGCTGGTGGTGGTGAAGCTGGTGAATCCGGGAGAGTTCCCTGAAGATAAGCTGCGTATTGTGGCGCAAAGCCTTAACGAGGCGATACAGGAATCCCTGCGTCAAATTGATCAGGTGTTTGAGCATCAGCGTGGCAATACAGATTATGCTGTTTTGTTGCCAAACACCCCGGCCAAGAATGCTCAGGTGGTGGTGGATAAAATCAAGGCGGGTCTTGAGCGGAAATTAGGAGCTTCGGTGCGCCGTGCGCGGTTCTCTTATGCGGTGCAACCACTGCTTTCAGCGGCGGATGCGCTGGCAACCCCACGTCGCGGTCGGTAAGGAACAGACACATGCTCGCGTTTCATCATTTTCCGGGACTGCCCTTAGGGCCAGAAGCCGCTCTTGAGCGTCCTTCCTCTGTGGGGGTGTGGCTTAGCTGCCTTGTTGCTCTGGTGGTTCTGCTGGCAGAGGGTGCGTTGGTCTATGCCGCCTATCATGGCCAGTTCCCCGTGGCACTTGCCTGGTTCGTGCATGCCGCGATTGTGCTGGGATGCGGGGTGTTGCTGGTGATTGCCCGCTTGTTACAGGTGAATTTGACCTATCCAGTGCTGCTATGGACATCGGTGGCGTTTCTGGGGCCTATCGGCGCTTTTGGGGTGGTTTTGGCTTCTGTATTGTTTGTCTTCCACCGCATGGCCGCTCTGCCGCTTACGGATTGGGTGAAGATGCTCTTTCCGTTGGAGGAGCGCACGGTTCCAAAGGATATCTATGACGACCTGATCGCCGCCGGGCAACCTGCGGATACCTCGTTCGGCCTTGTGTCCTATCGTGATATTGTGGAGCTGGGTAGTGAGGGTCAAAAACGCGAGGCCATTGCGAAGATCAGCCGTTATTTCCAACCGGCTTTTGCTCCCGCTCTGTTGAAGGCCACCCATGATGAAAGCAATGCCATCCGGGTGCAAGCCGCCACGGCGATTTCTAAGATTGAGCATCATTTTACAGAGCATTCGGTGAAGTTGGAGGAGTTGCTGCAGCATTATCCGAGTAGCCCTGAATTGCTGAAATATGTTGCTCAGCATTATGATAACTATGCGTTTACAGGCATTCTGGACGAGGATCGTGAGGACGAAAATCGTGAGAAGGCGATTGAATACTACACGCGTTATCTGAAATTGCGCCGTCAGGATGTGGATGCGCGTCGCTCGATCGGGCGGCTGTTGCTCCGCAAAGGGGATTACGCCGAGGCCTCCGACTGGTTTGCGCGTTGCCTTGAAGAGGGGATCGATTCTCCGGAACTCCATAGCTGGTATATGGAGAGCCTCTACCGTGCAGGGCGGTTTGGGCAGTTGCGCCGCGCCTGTGTGGAGGCTGCGTCCACGCCTGAAATCTATGGTCAGTTTCCGGAAGTGTTGCGCCCGGTTGTGCAATTATGGTCCGGTAACGCGGCGCGATAAGGAGAAGGTTTCATGGGTAAGCATCGCGTAAAGGCGGATGTCTGTTTAATTTTGGAGGGAACCTACCCGTATGTATCGGGGGGGCTGTCCAGCTGGACGCACGACCTGATCCGCATGCAGGATCACCTGCGGTTCTCGTTGCTCACCATCATGCCGCCCGGATTTGATGGGCGTGCGGTGTATGAATTGCCGCGCAACGTGGTGGAGGTGCATCAGGTGCGGCTTCAGCAGCTTCCGATGGGAGAGATTTCCGACACCAAGGATATGCGCCTGTTTGATAGCCTGAAATCGGCGCTGCTGGAACTCCAGCATGGGGGGCGCCTGCCAGCCTTCAAGCGGGTATTGCAGGCATTGCAGCCGCATCGCGGGCAGGTGGGGGCCGAGCTACTGCTCAATTCCCGTGCGTCTTGGGAAATGCTGCGCGATATGTATCAGCGTTCCATGAATGGCAGCTCGTTTCTGGATTATTTCTGGTCCTGGCGCTCGTTGCTGGGTGGGATGTATTCCGTGCTGCTGGATGATCTGCCGGAAGCCAGCATGTACCACGCGCTCTGCACCGGATATGCCGGACTGTATGCGGCGCGGGCACATCTGGAGACCGGGCGTCCGACGATTGTGACCGAGCATGGGATCTACACCAACGAACGCCGCATTGAGATTGCGCTTGCCGACTGGCTGCATGAAGGCCCGCAGGCAACACTTTCTATCGACAAAGTGCACCGCGACATCCGCGATATGTGGATGGAGGCGTTTGAATCCTATTCCCGTGTCTGTTACGATGCGTGCGACCGGGTGGTGACGCTGTTTGAGGGCAATCACCGGCCGCAGCTCGCCGATGGTGCGGACCCGCAAAAGCTGATGGTGATCCCCAACGGGATCGATTACGAGCGCTATTCCCGCGTGGAGCGTGAGCGCGACCCGAACAAAGCGCCGACGATTGCGCTGATTGGCCGCGTGGTGCCGATTAAGGATGTCAAAACCTTCCTGCGCGCCTGCGCTCAGTTGCGGGAGCGGATTCCAAGCCTTCGTGCCTATGTGATGGGTCCCACGGACGAAGACGTTCAGTATTACGATGAGTGCCGCTCGCTGGTACGCCATCTGGAACTGGATGCCACCGTGGAATTCACCGGCAAGGTGGACTTGGGCGATTACCTGCCGCGTGTGGATGTGCTGGTGCTCAGCAGTATCAGCGAATCGCAGCCGCTCGTCATTCTGGAGGCAGGGGCGGCAGGGATCCCGACGGTTGCCACCAATGTGGGCGCCTGTTCCGAGCTGATTCTGGGGCGTAGCGACGAAGAACCGCGTTTGGGGGCTTCCGGTGCTGTGGTGCCGGTGGCAAGTCCGGCGGCGATGGCCGAGGGCATTTACACGCTGCTCAGCGATATGGATTGGTATTCCCGTTGCAGCTATGCGGCGCGCGAACGGGTGCGGCTTTATTACAATGCGGTGGATCAGCGCGAGGCGTATCGCGCCTTGTATGAGAGCTACCTACAGGGTTAACGAAAAGGCGAAGCAATGGCGGGTATAGGGTTTACGTTACGGAAGCTGGTGCGTCGGGATGACCTCTTCGGCATGGTTTCTGCGCATACGCATGCGGCATTTGCTTCTGCCGGACCGTGGTTGTTTACGGTGCTGGCGCTGGGTCTGATTGGGCTGACCTTGCCTGCAATGCCTTCCACGCTGGATTTCATCAATTTCCGTATCATCATCATCTATAATTTTGCGTTCTCGCTGATTCTGGCAGCACCTTTTTACATGGTGATTACCCGCATTCTGGCCGATGCAATCCATGCGCGGGATGTCCATGCCGCTCCGGGGATGTTGCTTGGTACGCTGGTGGCGCTGTTTATTACCAACGCCATTCCTGCATGGCTCTTTTATGTCTGTTATGTGGACCTGCCTTTTTCCGTGCAGCTGAGTGCCGTCATTAACCTGCTGCTGGTGAGTGCCGTGTGGGTGGTGGGAGTGTTTCTGTCTGCTCTCAAGGATTATATGGCCATTACCCGCGCCTTTCTGGTGGGGATGTTGCTGGCGGTGGTGTGCGCAACCTGGCTGGCCGATAGCTACAGCACGGTGGGTCTGCTGAATGGCTTCAGCATCGGGATTGCCTATATCGTGTTCTCTGTGGTGGCCAATATTCTGGCCGAGTATCACTACAGCTTTGAGCGTCCGTTTGGTTTCCTGCCTTTCATGAAGAAATACTGGGAGCTCGCTGCGGCCGGGGTGTGCTATTCTATCGCCATGTGGATTGATAAATGCATTATGTGGTTTGCGCCGGAAGCGGAGGTGCTGCCGAGCCATATGCGCCAATATCCGGATTATGATAGCGCGATGTTTTTGGCCTATCTCACGATTGTACCCTCCATGGCGGCGTTTCTGATCAGCGTGGAAACGCGCTTCTTTGAGAAATACCTGAAATTCTACCGTGATATTCTGGAGCATGCCAATCTGGAGCGGATTGAGAAAAACATGACCTCCATCATTGATGCGCTGATGATGAGCGCCCGGAATTTTGTGGTGCTTCAGGGGAGCATCAGCTTTGTGGTGATTCTGATTGCCTCCAAGCTGTTTGAGGTGCTGAACATCAACTACATGCAGCTGGGGATTTTCCGGGTGGGTGTGATTGGGGTGTTCTTCCATGCCATGTTCCTGTTCCTCACCATTGTACTCGCCTATTTCGATGCGCGTCGGTTGGCGCTGCTGATGCAGGCGCTCTATATGGTGCTCAATGCCGTGCTCACCTATTGGCTGATGGGCTATGGGTTCCCCTATTACGGCTATGGGTATTTCCTCGCCTCGCTGATTGTGTTTGTGGTGACCGCGTTGCTTACCTTCCGCCATGTGAAGAGCTTGCCCTACCATGCCTTCATCACCAACAACCAGTCGTTGGTGAAGAAAGCCGTGCGGTTTTAGGGGAGAGGCGTGCGTCGCCTCCTCCTCTTCGGCTGCGGGTATGTGGGGAGCGAGGTAGCGGTGGCGCTGCTGCGGCAGGGCTGGCGAGTTTCTGTCACCACCCGGTCGCCTGCAAAAGCCGCTCATTTACAGCGTGCCGGTTTCACTCCCTATCTGTTCGATGCCGAATCCGGCTGGGTGGGGGACGCGCCTGATCCTGCTTCCTTCACGCATTTGCTCCTTTCCATTCCGCCGGGTGAGGCGGGGGACCCAGTGCTTGCCCGTCTGTCCGACTGGCTGGCCCGGACGCATGCATTGCGTGGAGTCGTGTATCTCTCCACCACGGGGGTCTATGGCGATAGCGGCGGCGCATGGGTGGATGAAACCAGTCCGTTGCAACCTGAAAATACCCGTCAACAGCGGCGGGTGGATGCCGAAGCCGCCTGGATGTATTGGGTGAGCGGGCGGGCAGGGGTGTCGCTGCATATCCTACGGCTGGCCGGGATTTACGGGCCGGGGCGTAACGCGCTGGCATCCTTGCGCGATAGAACGGCACATCGGATTGCCCTCGAACCACCGCCTTTTTTCTCACGCATCCATGTGGATGATATTGTACAGAGTATCGAGGCGGTTCTGGCACGGGATTTGCCTTTAGAGGTGTGGAATCTGTGCGACGATCTTCCGGCGCCCACTAGCGAAGTGCTCGCTTATGCAGCGCAGCTGATGGGAGTGCCGCTTCCGGACGCGGTGCCGCTGCATCATGCCAGCGTATCGGAAATGGCGCGGTCGTTTTACGGATGCAGTCGTCGGACATCCAACCGTCGATTGAAGGAACAGTTGGGAATTCGCCTACGCTATCCCACCTACCGAGAAGGACTGACCGCCCTATGGCACGCTATGCCGCACTCTTGATGTTTTGTCTGCTTGGTGCGTGCCGGTCCACGCAGGATCTGCGCGATGCCACCGTGGCGACGGTCGATGAGGCCGATCAGGCGTTGCATCAGGAGTTGGTGCGATACAAGCCGCTGGCGGCGCGTCGCCGGGCGGAAGCGGCGGCGATGGCCGAGAAGCAGGGTGGTGCCGAGGCCTATTGTTACCATACGATCGGCGGGGTGGATTGTTATACAAAGCCTTTGCAGGGGGCAAGCGGACGGCTGAGTGGTACCGGCCATTTCCCCTCCTATGTGGCGCGCAAGGAGCATCCAAAACCCGAGCCGGTGGCTCCGGTGGCGGCTGCTGCACCGATAGAGGTTGCGCCGGTGCGCCCGTTGCGGTAGGGGGGGGTGGGTAGAACTTCAGAATGCTGGAAATGCAGAAATTTAGAACAAGAGAAAAAGAAACGATGACGGAGAATCTGTGCTCGTCGTCATTGCGAGCGAGCAACGGGAGCGCGGCAATCCAGTAAACGGATTTTAAGCTGGATTGCTTCGTCGGCTATGCCTCCTCGCAATGACGGAGAGGGCAAGCGTGTACTTCGGCACGAAAGACTATAGGAACCCCCTCAAGGCTTTGAAAGCACCCCCTCATGATCACCGATTACCATGTCATCAAAGCCCTGCATCTGATCTCCATGGTGGCGTGGATGGCGGCGATGCTCTATCTGCCGCGCCTGTATGTGTATCACGCGGGGGTGGCGGTGGGGTCGGAGGCTTCCGAACTGCTGAAGGTGATGGAACGGCGGTTGCTGCGGTATATTTGCAATCCGGCGATGATTGCCACCTTCGTGTTTGGGTTGTGGCTAGGGGGGATTGTCGGCTTTTCTGGTAATGGTTGGCTGCATGCCAAGCTGGGGTTGGTGCTGATTCTGGCTGGCTGCCACGGGATGCTCGCCAAATGGCGCAAGGATTTTGCAGCGGATCGCAACACCCATCCGGCGAAGTTTTACCGTATTGCCAACGAAGTGCCGACCGTGCTGATGATTCTCATCATTTTCCTAGCAGTTCTGAAACCGTTTTAGGCACCGGCAAGTGACGCAATCGCGCCACCCCATTTACCTGATATTAGGATTCTCGCCCTATTCATAGAGGCAATCGATTGATTGGATCGGAAGCATTTGTTCTGATTCAGCCCGTTGTCTTTTCCATAGGGAGTCTCTCATGAAACCTAAAGGCCGAGCGTTATTCATGGCGATGATGGGGGTGATTATCGGCGCTTCCGTTTTTGCCAATTACGCGCTGATGAGTATGGGAAAGGTCATCGAAAACAACGCCCGCATGGCGACGGCGCTCAAAAACCAGCTGGAAACCGACATGATGCATGACGCCATCCGTGGCGACGCGCAGCAGGCATTGCTCAGCGTGTTTGAGCGGGATCCCGCGATGCTGGAAGAAGCGCAGGCCGGGTTGAGTGAACATTCCGCTAACATCACAAGCTTGTTTGAAGCCAATCGGAAGCTGGGGCTTTCCCCCAGAGTGCAGGCACAGATTGAGAAAGCACGCCCCGCCGTGATCGCCTACACAGAGGCAGGGGATACCATCCTCAAGGCATCTAAAACGGGCGATTCGCATACTGCTAATCAGGCCTTCAAGACCTTTATGGGTTATTTTGAATTGCTGGAAGAAGATCTGGGTACGCTCAGCGAATTGATCGAAGCGGATATCACCGAAGCCAAAACCCGTAGCGATCGCACGCAAATGATGCTGCAAATTGGTGTGATTACCAGTTCCATGCTGATGATCGGGCTGACCATGTTGCTCTCCCGCAAGGCCGCTGCTGAGAAAAAAGCGGCACTGGAAGTATTGGCGCAAGGGTTTGAAGCCGGTGTGCGCGGTACAGTGGAGCAGCTTTCCAGCGTAACGCAATCCATCCAGTCGATGGGGAGTGAGCTTTCCCACACGGCCTCGGATAATCTGCGGTCCTGCGAGGATATCAATAAACGGATGCAGGAAGCCGCCAATAACGTGCAGGAAGTGGCCAATGCCACGCAGCAGGTGTTTGCATCCACATTAGAGATCAACCAACGGGTGCAGCAGGCTTCCACCATTACGCAAACGGCGGTGGAGACTTCGCGTAGTGCGGAACAGACCGTCAGTGAACTGGTAACCGCATCGAGAAAAATCGGCGATGCCACGCAGCTCATCAACCAGATCGCCGAGCAGATCAACCTGCTGGCGCTCAATGCCACGATCGAATCCGCCCGTGCCGGAGAGGCCGGGAAAGGCTTCGCCGTGGTGGCGCAGGAGGTCAAGAATCTGGCCAATGCCACCACCAAAGTCACCGAGGAAATTGGCGGATATATTCACTCTATCCAATCGACCACGGGGGAAACGGCGGAGGTGATCCGCAACGTCATTGGTACCATTCACGAACTGCATACCATTTCGTCCATGGTGGCTTCCGCCATTGAAGAGCAGCATGTGGTGGTGCAGAATATCTCCGAGAATGTCCGTTCGGTGGCGGATAAAACCGGCAATGTTTCGGCCAGCATGACACAGGTTTCCGATGCATCACGCCTCGCGGAGCAGGCTTCCAGTCACATGACCCTGCGCGCCGACGAGCTGGGTAGCCAGACCAAGGCGCTGGACAAAAATGTAGAGGCCTTCCTGCGTGATCTGCGCAAAGCGGCGTAGGAAAGTGTTGAGGGTTGTGGGTTGTGTGATAAGGAGTGAAGGTGCTTAGGCACTGTTGTTAAATTTATTTTTTGCTCTATTTTGGGTCTCTTTGGCTGCAAAAAACAGGATGATTTTTGAAATAGGTTGGCTATGTCTGCAAATCTTCCAGCTTTTTGCGTTCAAAAATCCCTCAAAATATCCTGCAAAAATCAATTTAACAACAGCGCCTAACCCTCCGCACTCAACCCTCAGCACGCAGCACATCCCCCCATGCTTACCCTGCACAATACCCGCACCCGCCAGAAAGAAGCCTTTACCCCACTCGATCCCGCTAATGTGCGGATGTATGTCTGCGGGCCGACCGTCTATGACCGGGCGCATATCGGAAATGGCCGCGCCGCCGTGGTGTTTGATGTGCTCTACCGCGTGCTGTGTGAGGCCTATGGTGCGGAACATGTCACCTATGTGCGCAACATCACCGACGTAGACGATAAAATCAACGCGGCGGCGCTGGATGATCCCTCTCCCTTGTCGCTGGTGGAGAAAATCCGCCTGCTCACCGAGCGCACCACCGGCTATTACCATGCCGATATGGGGGCCATGGGCGTGTTGCCTCCTACCGTGGAACCGCGTGCGACCGAGCATATCGCCGAGATCATTGCCCTCACTGAAACGCTGATGGCGCGCGGGTTGGCCTATGAAGCGGCCGGGCATGTGTATTTCCGCGTGTCGGCTTTTGAGTCCTACGGGGCGCTGTCCGGTCGGACGCTGGACGAACTCCTCGCCGGGGTACGGGTGGAGGTCTCGCCCCATAAGCAGGAGCCGGGGGATTTCGTGCTGTGGAAACCCTCCGACGACACCCTCCCCGGATGGGATAGCCCATGGGGCAGAGGCCGCCCCGGCTGGCATATCGAATGCTCGGCCATGAGTAGCCGCTATCTGGGTGCGGATTTTGACATCCATGGCGGCGGGGTGGATCTGGTGTTCCCGCATCACGAGAACGAAATCGCGCAAAGCTGCGGCGCGCATCCCGGCTCCACCTACGCGCATACCTGGGTGCATAACGGTTTCCTCACCGTGAATGGCGAGAAAATGTCTAAATCGCTGGGGAATTTCTTCACCGTGCATGACCTATTGCAGCGGGGGATTCCGGGAGAGGTCATCCGTTATGTGTTGCTCTCTGCCCATTACCGCAAGCCGCTGGATTGGAACGAGAAGCTGGTGGAGGATGCGCGCAGTGCGTTAAACGGCCTGTACCGTGTGTTGCAGGAAACCCCGCCGGTGACGGAAGGCACCGTGGATGCCGAATTTCTCGCCGCCCTGCGGGACGATCTCAACACACCACTGGCCTTTGCGCGACTCCATGCGCTGGTGGGGAGTTACCATAAAGCCGCCGCATCGGATAAGCATACCATCGCCGCGACCCTCGCCGCCAGTGGGCAGATGCTCGGTTTTCTGCACGCATCTCCCGCGCAATGGTTCGGTGGCGAGCCGGATGCCGAGATTCAGGCGCTGGTGGATGCGCGGATCGCCGCCAAAGCGGCCCGCAACTTCGCCGAGGCCGATCGGTTGCGGGAGGAGCTCACCGCACGCGGCATCTGGCTGGAAGACAAGCGCGACGGCACCGTGCTGTGGGGGAGGGGGTAAATCCCTCACCCGGCGCTGCGCGCCACCCTCTCCCAGAGGGAGAGGGAATGGCGTTCCGCTATCATCCGGCCCCCTCTCCCTCTGGGAGAGGGAGGGGTGAGGGAAACTCCTGCGCCCCGCATTAAGCATTTCTTTAACAAACTGCGGTATAAAGGTAGCAACCCGAAAGGATGGCTATGCATAAAATCGAAGCCCGTTTTAACGCACGCGTACTGGTAGCGGAAGATTATCAGGTGAATCAGCAACTCGCCAAGCGGTTACTGGAAAAGATGGGCTGCTCGGTGGATGTCGCGCAGAACGGCGTGGAAGTACTAAACCGTATCGATGGCAGCCAATACGATATTATTTTCATGGACTGCCTGATGCCGGAAATGGACGGGTATGAGGCTACGCGCCGCATCCGCTCGCAGGAGAAGGGCGACCACACCACCATCGTGGCCATCACCGCCAACGCGCTGGAAGGCGAACGCGAAAAATGCCTCCATGCCGGGATGGACGACTATATCAGCAAGCCCGTCAAGGCACTGGATTTAGAGGAAATGCTGGAAAAATATTCGGCTTTGTCCAGTCATTAACCGTGCCTACCCCTCCAGCCCCTTGAAGAGATCAGTGGAGAGATAGCGCTCGGCGAAGGAGGCGGCGATGACGACAATCTGCTTGCCCTTCATTTCCGGCCGCGCTCCCACTTCCAGCGCAGCGGCGAAGGTTGCGCCGCTGGAGATACCCACCGGGATCCCTTCCAGTTTGGCTGCCTTGCGCGAGGTCGCAAAGGCGGTTTCGTTGCCGATGGTAATGACTTCATCAATCAGGTCACGCTCCAGAATATCGGGGATGAAGCCTGCGCCAATTCCCTGAATTTTATGCGGTCCCGGTTTGCCGCCAGAGAGTACCGGGCTGTCCTCCGGCTCCACGGCGATGATTTTCAGCCCCGGCTTGCGGGGTTTGAGCACCTGCGCGCAGCCGGTGAGCGTGCCACCGGTGCCGACACCGGCAATCACTACATCCACGCCGCCTTGGGTATCGTTCCAGATTTCCTCCGCCGTGGTGGTGCGGTGGATGAGGGGGTTATCGGGATTCTGGAATTGTTGCAGCATCACTGCGTTGGGGTTTTCGCTGACAATCGCCTCGGCTTTTTCAATCGCGCCGCGCATCCCTTTTTCCGGCGGGGTGAGTTGCAGTTCTGCACCCAGAAATTGCAGCATTTTGCGACGCTCCACCGACATGCTTTCCGGCATGGTGAGGATGAGCCGATAGCCCCGCGCTGCCGCCACAAAGGCGAGCGCAATGCCGGTATTGCCGGAGGTGGGTTCCACCAGCACGGTGTTGCCGGGCTGAATGCGGCCGGTTTTTTCGGCTTCCATCACCATGGAGAGCGCAATGCGGTCCTTCACCGAGGAGAGGGGGTTGAAAAACTCCAGCTTGGCGAGAATCTCTGCCACGCATCCGGCTTCCTGCGCCAGACGGTGGAAGCGCACCAGCGGCGTATTGCCGATGGTCTCGGTAATGCTGTCATACACACGGCCACGGCCTTTGGGGGCGGTATCGGGCATCGGGGAGGCTCCTTCAGATGATAAACGGGGTGGTATCAACGGATGCAGGCGCGGTCACGGGGACCACTTCGTCCAGGGTGCGGGAGGCGAGTTCCTGCGTGACGCGGGCCTGAATCTCCTGCCATATTTGCACCAGCGCAGGGGTGAGAAGCTCGGTCGGTTCGCTTGCTTCCTGAAGCGCCAGCAGCACCGCGGCCAGTGTCAATTTGCGGCGCTCCTTGGCCAGCACATAACCGCCATGCGGGCCGCGCTGACTGGCCAGAATCCCGGCGCGTACCAACCGTTGCAGCAGGGGTTCCAGATAACGCTGGCTGACCATCAACCGCTCGGCCAGCACCTTGCTGCTCACCGCCTGAGCGGGCGCGTGCTCCGCCACATAAATCACGGCTTCGAGGCCAAGGCGCGCATGTTTGGAAAGGGAGATCATACGGCAGCCTGAATACCGCAAAACAGGATGGGTGTCAATTGAATCTACAGCATTAAACGGTATATTGCGGGGTATCCGCAGAAAGAATGTCCCCTATCAGCTTGTGTGAATCCTTTGTGACGGAGATTGCAAACGCGGATACCAGATGTTAAGGGAGCCGCTGAATGTACTGTAATGATACGACATGCGAGGGCACTTGTTATGACCAATACCTATGGCACTTCGGGCAATGATGACCTTAGCTTCTATCCCGGTTATACGATGTATACCGGCCCAGGAAATGATATTTTTCTGACCGGACTCACGCAGAATGGGGGATACGTTCCGGATTATTCCAATGACACCACTTTCCTTTCCGGTGGCAGCGGTGGGGATAACTACGCCCTTTATGGGACGGATGCGGTGTTCGTGTATGACGGTGTGGCGTCATCCGGGGATAAAATCAGCAATACCAGTATTGGGTTGAGCGAGGCGATGATCGCAACCTTCGATAACCGGCATCTGGTGATTGTCAGCGGACCGGGTGGCACCGATGGCGGGGGAGGTTTTGTGGTCGTTGACTGGCAAACCGAAGCAGGGAAAATCGAGCAATTTACCTTCAATGATGGGATTTCCTATAGTTACGACCAATTCGTCTCGCTGCTTCCCACGCTCCCGGGCTATATGGGAAACATAAACTTCAGTGAAATCGGTTACACAGATGCCGAATATGCAGAATTCCAGTCATGGTTTACCGGTGTCAACACCACCGTTCAGGCATTTGAAAATGGCCAGACGGTTGAGGGGGGGGATGACATCATTATCGATGATACAATCGAGGGCAGTACGGATTATGGTACGGTCGGTAGCGATGATCTGACTGGAACCACAGGGAGCGATACGCTCTACGGTGGACGTAGTATCAGCGATGCAGAGGATGGAAACGACACCATTCGCGGTGAAGCAGGAGCTGATTTCCTTTATGGCAATGCTGGAAATGACGCCCTCTATGGAGGCTCAGGCGTCAGTGATAGCACCGATGGTGGGGATTGGTTATTTGGTGGTTCTGGGGCAGATCTGATATACGGGAATGCGGGCGCGGATAGCATCTTCGGCGGACGTGATGCTGATCAGATTCTGGGTGGGGCCGGTAACGATGTGCTCTATGGTGGGAATACGGCCGCAGATGTAGCAGACAGCGGCGACGAAATCTATGGTGGTGCGGGCGATGACACCATTTACGGCAATGGCGGCTATGACCAGCT
The DNA here is from genome assembly GCA_044368015.1 of Rickettsiales bacterium. GTDB lineage: Bacteria > Pseudomonadota > Alphaproteobacteria > Rickettsiales > RI-342 > JBIPLF01. The sequence continues at coordinate 2,679 of JBIPLF010000008.1, read as the reverse complement.
GTATGGGGGGATGGGGAATGATTTGCTCTATGGCGGTGCAGACGCTGACACGTTCTATTTCTATGGTAGCGGTTTTGGTTCAGACACGATTGTTGGGTTTAGTGGTGCCGGACAAGATGGCGGCGATTACATCCATATTGCCAGAGATATGGCGCCATCTATTGAGTCTTTACTTGCCTCCATTTCCTATGCAGGCGATAATGCGGTGATTACCGTCGGCAGCGATACGATTACGCTGACCGGTATTGCCGATAACGCGCTCACTGCTGCGGATATTTTGGTGGATGATTGGATGACGACTCAATAGGACCGCTCAGCGCAAAGCCCGCAGCATCCCCTGGGCCTTGAGCTTCATTTCCTCCCATTCGCCTTGCGGGGTGGAGTCCCAGGTGATGGCTCCCCCCGTCTGGAATTCCAGATAGTTTGGCTGTAGAATGAGGGTGCGGATGGCGACGGAGAGATCCAGCGATCCATCCCCCCCAAACCAGCCAATCGCGCCGGAATAGACGCCGCGATCCAGCTCCTCCAGCTCGGCGATGCGCTCCATGGCGCGGATTTTCGGCGCGCCGGTCATGGAGCCGGGGGGGAAGCATCCCTTCACCAGATCGAGGCTGCTGACATCGGCCCGTTTCTGCCCGGTGACGGTGGAAACCAGATGGTGCAGTTGCGGGTAGCTCATCACCTCGCACAGGCGCTCCACCGCGACGCTGCCGGGGATGCAGTGCCGCGCCAGATCGTTACGGACGAGATCCACAATCATCAGGTTTTCCGCCCGGTCTTTGGCGCTCGCCTGAAGCTGCGCGACGATAGCGGCATCCTGTTCCGGGGTTTCTCCCCGCCGCGCCGTGCCTTTGATGGGGCGTGACATCGCTCGGCCTTCGCCGTCCAGGGTCAGAAAACATTCGGGCGAGGAAGAGAGGAGATGCGTTTCGCCCATGCGCAAATAGGCGCTGTAAGGGGCAGGGCTCACCTCCTGCAACCGCAGAAACAGCGCGAAGGGGTCCGGCGTTTGCCCTTCCTGCCACCATTTCTGGGTGAGATTGGCCTGAAACAGGTCGCCCTCTGCGATATAGCGGCGGATGCGCTCGACGCGCTCGGCATGCTGGGAGGGGGTGAATTGGGTGTGTAAGCTTCCAGTTGCCAGTTGCCAGTTGTCAGTCTTCTGCTTGCAACTGGTAGCTTGCAACTGACAACTTCCTTCTTCTTCAAACACCGCCACCTTGCCAAACCGCATCATCCATAGCGGGGGAAGCGCGAGCTTTCCGGGCCGGGTGCGGGGGAGGGTTTCCAGCCCGTGCTTCAGTTCATACCCAAGATAGCCAAACCAACCATTTTCCCAAGGCTCCCGATCGCAGGAAAGGGCAGCAGCGAAGGCGTCCCAATCGTCGGAGCGGAGTTCCTCCTGCATGTCCCAGGCAAGGATGCTGCGCCCGCCGGTATACCGGTCGCGGCTCCCCGAATGCAGCCACACGAAATGCGACTGCGTTTGGGCAAGCTGAGCGGCGAGGGTGCGGGGGGGGGAGGTCATACAAAGCGTGGCCGCGTAAAGATATTTTGGGGCCGCAGGCCTCTCACCCTACCCCTCTCCCAGTGGGAGAGGGAAGCGAGCGCGTTGCGCTCGCGGGTGAGGGAAGGATGCTCAATGGCTGGCAACATACTGGGCGATATCCTCCTCCAGCAAGTGCTGAAGCTGGTCGGCGATGCGGCGGCGGTGCCAGTAGAATCCGGTGGGTTCCAGCGCTGAAACCGGACGCACCTGCCAGGCGACATTGGTCACAAATACTTCCTCCGCCGCTTGCAGGGCATCAACCGGGAACAGATCCTCCACCACCGGGAAGGGGCTGACGCGCAGGATGGCCAGCCGGGTGGTACCGTTCAGCATTCCCGCATAGAGCGAGGGGGTGTAGAGCGTGCCGTCCTTAAACCAGAAGAGCGTGCTGGAGCTGCATTCGCTGAGCTGGTCTTGCAGGTTCAGTTGCAGCGCCTCGAAACAATGATGCTCGCGGGCTTCCATCCGGGCGAGGGTGGCGTTCAGCCCTTGCGAGTTCTTGGCGTGAGTTGGCAGGCATTGCGCGGGAATTTTGCGGTAGTTGGAGAGCCACAGATGGATCATATCCCGCGGGGCATGGGTGCGGGGCTTGGCTTCAATCAGCAGCAGCGGGTATTTCTGCGCGGCTTCGGTGGGCAGATAGCCCCGGCTGCCCATGCCACGGCTGATATTGATGCGCAGGAAGCCGTCTTCGATCTGGTTGCGGGCCAGCAGATCCACGCATAAGGGCCGCAGCAGGCTGGTGTTGAAGGGCAGGCGGATGGCGTCCAGCCCTGCCTCAATCCGCAGCATATGCAGTTCCCATTGGTAGGGAACCCCTCCATAGACGCCGATCGTTTCAAAAATCCCATCGCCAAAACGGAAGGCGCGTTCCTCAATGGAAACGGTGGCTTCTTCCTCTGCGACATAGCGATCGCGCAAATAGACATAGGGCATGGGGGAATAGTATCCTGATTTTAGTGGCGTGCCAACGCTTTTGCAATCATGTACATGACGTGTTTTACCTCCCCCTTGATGGGGGAGGTCGGCGAGCGGCGTGAGCGTAGCGAATCGCCAGCGAGGCCGGGAGGGGGTGACACCCTGACGTCATCACCCACCCCCCCCAAAGCACCCCCATACCCCCCCACCCA
>JBIPLF010000010.1:0-50765 GCA_044368015.1 Rickettsiales bacterium | reverse complement strand
ACCCACTCACAAAATGCTCAATCAATCGCTCCTGCTTATGCCAACTTAATCTGCTCTTTCTCATGACAGCCTTCATAACACTGTAATGCGTTATCTAGGACAGCCCCAAAAATAGAACTTCGTGGGAATTTCTTGGAAACCCGCATGATTACTGGGTTTCTTCACCTATAGAGCGCAAGCGTCTGGTGCTTAAAGCTACCTTCGCACGCCCCTTGGCATACCACCGAAATGAGGGATATAGAACTCCCGCTTTATCGCTGCCATTCTTGAGTTTTGAAGGAGTTTTCTAGCCAAAAAGAAGTTATGGTGGAGCCAGGGAGGATCGAACTCCCGACCTCGTCATTGCGAACGACGCGCTCTCCCAGCTGAGCTATGGCCCCAAGATCAAAACAGGGTGGAGAGGCTATATGGCACGCCAGTAAATGTCAAGGGTTCGACTTGCTGCTTCAATACCACGCCACCAGTGGCTCCACCCTCAACAGGGCTTTAATGGGTTGAGAATGGGAAGGCGAAGTTGTAGCGTACCGGTTCGTTTAGCCTCAACAGGAGTCTCTATGTCTCTCTTTACTCGTTTGTGCTCTGCGCTAGCTATTTGTATCTCTGCCATTTCGTGCTCTGCCACCAGGGCACAAGCCACCGCGCCAGAAAACACTCTCTATCTGGAGCTAAAAACCGGCCGGGTAGTGATTGAAATGCTGCCGGATGTCGCGCCGCAGCATGTGGTGCGTATCAAAGAACTAGTACGCAAAAAATATTATGACGGACTAACTTTTCATCGCGTGATTGAAGGATTTATGGCTCAAACCGGTGACCCAGAAGGGACCGGAGCTGGTGGTTCTGGGCAAAATATCCCCGCTGAGTTCAACGCCACTTCACACCAGCGCGGTGTGGTTTCCATGGCACGCCGTGGCGATGATGTAAACAGCGCCGACAGCCAGTTTTTTATTGTGTTGAACGATTCCACTTTTCTGGATGGTCAATACACCGCCTGGGGGCGCGTGACTTCCGGAATGGAACATGTGGATGCCATTAAGAAAGGTGACTCTGGCAATAACGGTCAGGTGAGTGCTCCCGATACCATCATCTCTCTGCGTGTTGCAGCGGATGTGGCTAAATAGTGCAAAGTTGCCCCCCACTGCGCGTCATGACCGAAAGCGCAGTGGGGGCAGTTTATACCTCTACAACTGGTTCAGTTCCTGTAACAGGTCGTCGGCGGCACTCACCACCTTGGTATTGGCCTGATAGGCGCGCTGTGCCACAATCATGGCCGTGAGTTCCGATGCTAACTCCACGTTGGAGGATTCCAGCGATCCGGCGACCACTGTCCCTACCCCGTTGGTGCCCGCCTGCCGCAGATTGACCTCTCCGGCCTCGTCCGAACCGGCGAAGACGTTTCCGCTTTTGGCTTGCAGGCTGTTATAGCTGGCAAACTGGGCGAGCGGGATTTTGTAGATCTTGGAGGATTCACCATTGCTGAAATTAGCGGTAACAAATCCCTCGTCGTTAATCGTGACCCCGACCAGTTCACCAACCGGGGCACCATTACGATCTACATACACGACATTGTAGTCGGAATCGAACTGGCTGATGCCGTCGGTATCGCCGAAGCTGGTGGCTCCTTCGGTGCCGAAGGGTTGCCCCTGTGTACCCCAATCGAACTCCACCAGACTGGGAACGGCTCCATTAGCCCATTCAATTTCGACCGGCTCGCCGATAGCCCCCTCTACCGCACGGAGACTGCCGTCGCCGTTGAAGCGCAAGGTGCCGTAGGCAATCAAGTCGTCATTCAATGTGCCGTTAATATCGTGATCATCTGCTGCGTAGATTTCCACACCCCAGATATTGGTATCAAGCTTCAGGTATGCGACCTGAAAGTTATGCCCCGTCCCCAGTGAATCATACAAACGTACATTCACGGGATAATCGGCTGCGATCTCCCCGCCTGCCATGTTCTCGGCACCCGTTGTCGCACGCAGCGGATCATACACCGGCCCATAGGTCAGCGCATCGGCAGCGGTTTCGATAATCCCGGATTCAACCAACAGGTTATAGGCAGCAGCACCATAACTATCGTCGAAGGTGATGGTGCCAAGCGGATCGTCGGTGCGAATCTTAACGGTCGTATTCGCCAGCGGGTCTTCTACTTCCGATGAAATACCATCAGAATCATTCACCTTGTTGGCCAGATCCTGCAACGTCCCAAACCGCGGATTCCCAGCGGCCGCCACCGTATCCACCAAACCAAGATCCGCCACCCAGTCGGTAACAAGTCCCCCATTACCAAAAGTCATGGCCTCGTTGGCATCGTCGGGGACAACGTACAAGGTGTCGTCATAAATGCGGGCACTCAGGCCGTTGAGTTCATCAATCGCGGTCGCAAGAGTAGAAAGGCTGTTAAATTGCTGACTGAACGGATTCGGAGCACTCTGCCGGTAAGTAAACGTCACCGTTCCCAGACTGGCAGTGTTGATGGTAAAGGTAGCGTCTGCCCCACTTGGTTCTGTCCCGGAAAGATAGAAAGGTTGCGTGGAGGTCACGGCCGACTGAATCGGCGTACCTGCAGACACCTGACTGGACGCCGCCACTCCGCCATACTCAAACGTGTAGGTGTAGGATTCCGTCGTCACAGTGAAGGTATCGCCATCCTCCATGGAGCCTACCACCGGCACCAGCACATCATCGACGTCTGCATCGCCATTCTCGGTGGAGACGAAGTTAATGGTACGCCCCGCCCCCGGATAGACTGGCTCGCTGGCATCCAGATTTGCCCCAATCGCCACGCTGGTGGTAGCCGTCGCCGTACCGGATGAAGATTTCAGGTTGACGGTCGAAAGGCTGGAAATCTCCGCGCTGGAGGTGGTGTCTGCATTTCCCGTCTCTCCCGGCAGCAAGCCGTTGGCATCCAGTGGCCATGCCTGAAGAAAGAATCCTGATGGGTTTTTGAAATTCCCCAGACTGTCCGGCGTAAAGGATCCTGCACGACTATAGAGCACCTGCCCACTTCCATCCGCCTTGGAATTCACCACGAACAAACCGGCACCCGTAATGGCGATGTCAGTCGCGGAATCGGTCCCCTCAAGCAATCCCTGACGGTCCACATGTTGTTTGGCCGTGTTTGACACCCCCCCAGGATTGTATTGGACCGTACCGGGGACGTTATTCACCAGCGTTTCAAAAGCGGCTTCGCTGCGCTTATACCCGGTGGTATTCAGGTTGGAGATGTTATCGGAGATGATCCCAATTTTGGCCCCTTGGGCGCGAATCCCCGACACTGCTGAGTTCAATGCTCCAAAGATACTCATAACCGTTACTCCTTGATGTCCGTTTTTTCGTTTTCTGGTAAAGGAAGGTTAGAAAATTTAATCGACTGGTGCGGCAACGGGAGCTACGACCGGTTTTTCCGGTTCGCGCACCGAGATCACTTTACTGAGTGGGATCGTCCCTCCCGTACCAAGAGATAAATTGGTTTCCGTACCACTAAAGCCGATGCCATTGACCACACCGGTCGTATAGACTTTGCTCTTAACCTGCTTATTTTTGGTGTCTTTAGCAGTAACCTCGATTTTATACTGCCCATCGGCGACTTTATTGCCGTTCCGATCCAGACCGTTCCACGCCAGCTCCTGCACACCGGTTTTGTTTTCGCCTTTGGCGGTATAAATGACCGTGCCCGCGCTATTCATCACCGAGACATTGACTTCCTTCGATGCGCCCAACACCTCAAAACGCAGCGTTGCCTTCCCATCGGTGAGGGAGACTTTGTTCCCTTCCGCCACAATTTCCTTGCCGATATATCCCACCACGCCGCTGGTTTGCTGGTTCATTCCCACCAGTTTTTCCAGATGTTCGTTGGTGGCGATCCCCTGCTCCACACTGGCGAGCTGCGCAATCTGTGAAGTAAACTCGGCCGATTCCATCGGCGAAGTAGGGTCCTGATTCTTCAGCTGCGTGGTGAGCAATCGCAGGAAGCTCTGCAAATCTGCGCCCAGCTTCACCTGTGCGTCCTTCGCCTTGGAGGTGCTGGTTGTGGCAGTGGTTGCGGCGGTAATGGCGTCGGCCATGATGGTTCCCCTTTATACCCGTATATCCAGTGAATGACCGCCACCCACCGCGTAGGCCTGAGCAACCGGTGCGACCTCCGGCTCAACGGAGGCTTGGCGAGCGGGTTGTTGCTCCTGCATAAAAGCATGACGTTCATGCGGGTTCTGGCTTTGGTCGCGCAGATCAAAATGCATGCCGCCGCTCTCCGCCCGGATGCCCGCATCCTGAAGGGCACGCAGCAATTCCTTGGAATCCCGCTGCAACGCATCCAGCGCATCCGCACTGGAGGCCAGTACATAGAGTTGCGTACTGCCGCCTTCCTGAGGCGTCACCAGTTGCACCTGAACCTTACCGAGATCCGCCGGATGCAACTGCACGGTGATTTTTTCGGCGCCGGTCTGATAGGCGTTAACGATGTGCACCTTGATTTGGTCGGAAACGCCTTGCGGATGGTATTTCACCTCTGGATGAAAGGCGGCGCGATTGACGTGCGTATCACCGGTGCGCGCCTGCCCAACCGCCTGCGCATCGTCATTGGCGGGTTCCAGAAGGGCCTGTTCATGGCTCCGGTCACGCACGGCCTGTTGGGCTTGCAGTTCGGCCTTGGTCATTCCGGTTCCGCCACCCTCGCGGTCATCACCGGAAGATGGCTGATGATCCAGCGCACGGGAGGGCATCTCTACCGGTTGTTCCTCAGCCTGTGCCTCGGCCAGCAAATCCTCGAAGGAGACATCTTCGTCTCGCACCTCTTCCTCGCGTGATTCGCGCCGCGACACCTGAACCGAGCCAGCTTCCGCGAAACCATCCGCACGCATAGGCTTACCTCCTGCCGCAGCCACACTCTCCGTTGTTTCAGGGGCGGCAATTTTTGCCGCATCACCGGAAAAATCTTCCCGGCGGGTAATCAGAGGACGGGTAGGCTCCACCAATGCCTGAGGGGTGAGGCTTTCAATCGGAGGCAGGGTTTCCACTGGATTTGTTGGATTTGCCTGAGCGACCACTGCCTGATCGGCCTCGCTGACAGCATCCGCCAACACATCCTCATGGGTATCACCCATCAGGTCGGTGGTTTCGGTGGCCTCCTCTGCATGGAGCGTATCATCGGACGCAGCAACCTGTGTAACCACCGGGCCGGTTGGCAGCGCCACATGCTCCACCGGAGTCGATGGGGTAAAGACGGTATCGGCAGCCAGAATTTTCTGCGCCTGACGCAGAATTTCCGACATCACCGGATCACCGGAGAGCAGCGGAAGTGGCTCTGGAGTCTGAGGAAACAAGGCCGCAACCGGTGCAGCATTCCCCTCAACGCTCACCGCTGCTTCAGCATCGACGACAGAAACCGCAGAAGAATCCGCATTATTCACGGCAATCGGTTTGCTTTCATCAGCCTTCAGCTCGGTATCCGAGAGTGGCACCAGCGGCATCAGATTTTTTTGTGTTTCCATCAACTCACGGAACAACGCAACGGCATCCCCTGCTGCCTGCCCGGTACCGGAAGGTAACGGAAACGCAGATGCCCCCCCCTCACCCGCGACCGGAAATCCCGGACCAGGCGATGGCGTGGTCAGCAGTGAGAAAGCGTTGAAATTCATAGAACCCCGTAGCGATACAGCATAACTCAGGAGAGGAAATGCAAACCCTGTGCCAAAACCTGAAAATCTAGGCGTTCACAGCAATCGCTTGGGTAGAAACCGCACGGCGGGAGGTATCTACCATATGCTCCAACAACCCGGAAAAGCTGCGGATATTATCGACCAGAGAGGCGGGAGCGCCTTCTTCCTTGCGGGTGGTGTAGATGAAGCGAGAAAGATCCAGAAAATCCACTTCTTCGCCCATCGGCAGATTCAGATTCCACAGGAATTCCATGTAGCCGCGATATTCGGCATCGCTCAATGCGCCGCGACGGAACAACCCATCTACCAGCGAGCGCATTTCAGCACCCGTCATCGCCTGCACATTGTGACGCAGGGCCATTTCATCGATCACGGAGGTGGTTTCGATCATGCTGGCGGCTTGTTGAATGGTGGAACGCATGGGAGCCTCATTTCTGTTGTTGTTTTTAGTGCAGAACAACAGTGCAAGCCCTATGCCAATGCGCCCATTATATTGCTATTTAATATTTATGCAATATTTAGTTCAATCTTTTGTCATATTTATCTAAAAATGTAGGGATTCTGCCACCTGCTTCTCATGTGAGCAAACGCGGCAAGCCGAATCCCGCCTAAACTTGAAGATCCTGAAACATAGAAAAAGAAAACGCGCGTGACCAGAAGACGTGCCTAAGCCGCCAACCGCTCCCGCGCCACTCGTGCGCCCATCAGGGGCAGTAGCACCGCGAGTTCCGGCCCATGGTCAAGCCCGGTAAGCGCCTGACGCAAGGGCAGGAACAACCCCTTCCCTTTGCGGCCAGTCGCCTGTTTCAGGGCTTCCGTCCATACCTGCCAGGTGGTCGCGTCCCAAGGTTCCGGCGGCAGATGCGTCGCTGCATCCTGCACAAAAGCGAGGTCTTCTTCCGCGATGGTGGCGGTGATGTTCCCATGGCATAAATCCCACCATTGCCGCAGATCGGCAAGCTGCGCGATATTCCCCCGCACGGCGTACCAAAAGGCCTCCGAAACCTCCGCAAGGCCCATCGCCGCCAAGCGCGGTGCCACCAGTGCAAACGAAGTGCTGCCGAGAATTTTTCCGTTCAGCCGTTGCAGGTCATCAGGGTCATAGGTGGTCGGCGCCCGGCCAAAGCTGCCAATGTCAAACCCTTCCACCAGCGAAGAAAGCTCTGCAAAGGGTTCAATCGCCTGCGAAGTGCCGATGCGCGCCAGCAGCGAGCAGATCGCCATCGGTTCAATCCCCTGATCGCGCAGGGAGCGAATGTCAAACCCGCCTTCGCGTTTGGACATCTCGCCGGTTTTCCCGCGCATCAGCGCCAGATGCGCGAACGCGGGCGCGCCACCAAACAGCGCCTCAAACAACTGCACCTGCACGGCGGTGTTGCTCACATGGTCTTCGCCACGGATGATATGGGTGATCCCCAACTCGCCATCATCCACCACCGAAGAATGGGTGTAAGTAGGTTGGCCGTCCTCACGGAACAGGATCGGGTCGCTCATGCTGCGCCCGTCAAACGCCACCTTCCCACGGATGAGATCCTCCCACACCACCTCGGCATCATTGAGCAGAAAACGCCAGTGCGGCACCCTCCCCTCGGCTTCATAGGCCTGAATCTGCGCGTCACTGAGTTTGCGGGAGGCGCGGTCGTAAATCGGTGGTTCCCCACGGGAGAGCTGGAACTTCCGCTTAATCTCCAGCTCATCTTTGGTTTCATAGCAGGGGTAGAGCCGCCCCATCGCCAGCAGTTGTTCCTTCGCTTTGGCGTAGGAATCCATACGGGCAGATTGATGCTCCATCGCATCCCAGGTCAGGCCCAGCCAGCGCAGATCCTCCTGAATCGCCTGCGTGTAGCGCTCCTCCGAGCGCTCCAGATCGGTATCGTCGATTCGCAGCAGGAATCGCCCGCCGGTTTTGCGTGCAAACAGCCAGTTAACCAGAGCCGTGCGGATATTCCCCAAATGCAGGTATCCGGTCGGCGACGGAGCAAAACGAAAATGAGAGGTCACGATTACAAAAACACCTTATAGTTCATACGCAATGCTTCCCCCAGCCGTTTGGCCATTTCTTTGCTGATCGGACGCTTACCCCGCTCCATTTCGGAGAGGTGATGCTGACGAATACCCAGCTTCGCTGCCAATTGTGCCTGCGTCAGTTCCTCGCGATAACGGGCACCACGTAACGCTTTCGCTGGCCCCAGAATCGGATCAAACGCATCCGGGAATGCCCATTCGACAGGTATCGCCGCATCGTCCGGCAAGGATTCAATATAGGCCTCCAGATCACGCGCAGCGCTTTCCGGTATCTGATAGGTTTTTCTGCCTGTCCCCGATCGCTTGACCGTGATCATCATCGGCTCAGTAGGGTGCATCTTCTCGACTTCCTGCATAATATATTTCGATCAGCCGGAGGGTATCGTATTCCACCACCCAGAACGCCACCCATTTATAACTCAAATGGCAATGGTAACGCGTGGGGCTTAATCTGGAGTAGTTAGGCCAGTGCGGCAACACCGGCCCTTCCGCCCGCAAATCACGAACCAACGCATCCAGCTTTTCCTGCTCACGGCGCGGCATCTTCCAGACACGTTTCAGGACATGCTTCTGAATCGTGACGCTCCACATGGCAAATTATACCATAGAAAGGTATAATTGGAAGCCCATACCAACGCTCGCGTGGAGGGTGTTGTCACATTCGCTGATATGTGACGAAAACAGAAGTTTTTGAGAACCGGAAGTTCCAATGTATTCAACATACATGAAAGCCGGAAGCGCAGAAAACTTCTGTTTGTAGTCCATAGCAGTAGAATGTGGCGACACCCTCTATATATGAATCGCTTTACCATAGGCGTCCAGCACCGATTCATGCATCATCTCCGAAAGCGTAGGATGCGGGAACACGGTGTGCATCAATTCCAGCTCGGTGGCTTCCAGCGTGCGGGCAACCACATAGCCCTGAATCATTTCGGTGACCTCGGCACCTACCATATGCGCGCCCAGCAACTCGCCGGTTTTGGCGTCGAAGAGGGTTTTCACCAGCCCCTCCGGTTCACCAAGCGCAATTGCCTTGCCGTTGCCCATGAAGGGGAAACGCCCCACCTTCACCTCATAACCGGCGGCTTTCGCGGCCGCTTCGGTGAGTCCGACGCTCGCAATCTGCGGATGGCAATAGGTACAACCGGGAATATTCTGCACCTTCAGCGGATGTACATCCGGTAGCCCGGCGATTTTTTCCACGCAGATCACGCCTTCATGGCTGGCTTTGTGGGCAAGCCATGGCGGCCCGGCCAGATCGCCAATGGCGTAGACACCCGGCTCTCCGGTGGCGCACCATTGGTCGATCACTACATGGCCTTTTTCGGTCTTCACTTTGGTTTTTTCAAGACCGATATTTTCGATATTTCCGGTGATGCCGATGGCGAGAATCACCCGATCCACCGTTTGCTCAGAGGTTTTTCCCTGATGTTCCAGCGTCACGGTGACGGAATCCTTCTCCTTCTTCAGCCCCTTGACCGTGGTGCTGGTATGGAGTTTCATTCCCTGTTTCTCAAACTGCTTGCGGGCAAAAGCAGAAATTTCGGCATCTTCCACCGGCAGAATGCGATCCTGCACTTCCACCACCGTCACTTCGGCACCGAGTGAACGGTAAAAGCTGGCGAATTCAATCCCGATCGCGCCGGAACCCACAATCAGCAGCGATTTTGGCATGGCGGGAGGGGTCATCGCCTCCTTATAGGTCCAGACGAGCTTCCCGTCCGGCTCCAGCCCCGGCAGCGTCCGCGCCCGTGCACCGGTTGCCAGAATGATATGTTTCGCGGTGAGGGTTTCCACCAATTTTCCGTCTTTCTCGACGGTCAGGCTGCCTTTGCCAGCGAGTTTGCCCACCCCATCAAACACCGTCACCTTGTTTTTCTTCAGCAGATGCTTAATACCACCAGAAAGCTGCGCCGCCACCCCGCGCGACCGCGCCACAATCTTGGTAATGTCGAACTTCACGTCTTTAGCCGAAAGGCCAAACGCATCCAGATGCGACAGCAGATGGTGGATTTCCGAACTCCGCAGCAGCGCTTTGGTAGGGATACACCCCCAGTTGAGGCAAATCCCGCCTAAGTGCTCACGCTCCACCAGCGCGGTTTTCATCCCCAGTTGCGCGGCACGGATCGCCGCCACATACCCTCCGGGACCACCGCCCACTACTACCAGATCAAAGGTTTGAGCCATCGCTTCATATCCCCATTAAAAACACCAACGGACACGCGAGCGCCGCGCCGGTTGCGTTATACTCCGCCGTTGCAGGATCGTCGGTAGTCGTACACCCAGCACTGAAGCTGGACTTGACGCTACGCACCTTGCCTGTTCCCGGACGACCATCATCCTGACGCAGATCCAGCGCATAGGCCTCGGCCGGAGACAATGCCCCCTGCGTCGTATAGGAGGTACCGTTCGGCGCACCGTATACCAATACATGGCGGTAGACACCATCGAAATAAAGCGTATTCGCCGCCACTGTTCCGGCGGACGTGCCCAGCCAGAACGCCGTGTATCCCGTGTTGCTGATGATGAATTCCGGGATATTGATGCTCAACTCCACATCGTCCACCGATGCCGGACCCGCCGTTCCGCTAAACGTGCCTTTGATGTATCCTGCCGTGGCCAGATGATCAAAAAACGCAAATGCCTCGCTTGCAGTACCCGGAGTGACGCCGAACTCTACGCGCTCATTGCCGTTCCCATTTGTGACGCCATTCAGATAGCGCGTTGCATTCACACAATCACCCGGATAACAACGGTATTTCCCTTTGAATTGCAGAAAGTTTGATTTGTATAAGGAGACCTCCTGAGGCACCCGCGCCAACAAAGTATTCCGCTCCAGATCGCGCCCCACCAAAATACCGCCGATGATAAGCCCAATAATCACCAGCACAATGGCCAGTTCTACCAGCGTAAAGCCTGACGGGGAGCGAGGCGCACCCATCTAGGCCAGCATCGCCACGGGGGCTTCGATATAGCGCTTGAAGGCCGCGAGGAACTGCGCCCCCACCGCACCATCCACCACCCGGTGATCGACCGAGAGCGTCACGCTCATCACGGTGGCCACCGCCAACTGGCCGTTTTTCACCACGGGCCGCTCCTCCCCACTCCCGACCGCCAGAATACAGCTTTGCGGCGGGTTGATGATTGCCGCGAAATCCCTAATCCCATACATGCCGAGGTTAGAGATACTGAAGCCCCCCCCCTGAAACTCTTCCGGTGCCAGCTTGTTGGCGCGGGCGCGGGTGGCGAGGTCTTTCATCTCATTGGAAAGGCGCGAGAGCGGTTTTTGATCGGCATTACGAATCACCGGGGTGATGAGGCCGCCATCAATCGCCACCGCAACCGACACATCCACATTGGTATATTGCAGCACCCGATCGCCCGCCCAGGAGGCGTTGGCTTCCGGAACATCACGCAGCGCACGCGCCACGGCGGCAATCACCAGATCATTCACCGAGAGCTTATAGGCGGGTTCCTGTCCTTTGGGTGCCTGCGACGCCGCCAGTGCATTCAACTGCGACCGGGTGGCAAGCAGCGCATCCAGTTCGCAATCCACCGACAGGTAAAAATGCGGAACGGTTTGTTTGGATTCCATCAGACGCTTGGCAATCACTTTCCTCATGGTGGTAAGCGGCACTTCAATGCTTTCCTGCGCGTTCCGCCCGAAGGAGGCCGCCGCAAGTGGCGCCGCTGAAGCCGCTTTCTTCGCGCCCCCGCTGCTGAGCGCTGCTTCCACATCGGCCTTCACCACGCGGCCATGCGGCCCCGTACCGGCGACCTGCCCAATATCCAGCTGATTTTGCTCCGCAATGCGTTTGGCCAGCGGAGACGCAAACACCCGCACCCCTTGCGAAGCCGCAGGCTTCGCGGAAGCAGGTGTACTCCCCGTTGCAGGAGCAGCCAGCGGCGCGGTATCCTGCGGGCCAGAGGCCACGGTCGCCTGTGCCTTGCTGATATAGCCATCGAGCGCCTTGCTGTCCTCGCCTGCTTCCAGCAACACGGCGATCAGGGCGTTTACCTTCACCCCTTCCGTGCCGGAGGGAACGATGATTTTACCCATCACGCCTTCGTCCACGGCCTCTACTTCCATGGTGGCTTTATCGGTTTCGATCTCGGCGATTACCTCACCTGGTTTTACCTTATCCCCCTCTTTTTTAACCCATTTTGCGAGATTCCCCTCCGTCATGGTGGGGGAAAGGGCCGGCATCAAAATATCAATAGGCATGAAAGAACTCTCCAGAGACAATAACTGGAGCCAACTCCTATCACAGCAGGTCGTGCCCGGCAAGGGGATGCAAATCGTACTAGGGAGCGAAGTTTTTCGCTTGATACCCAAACCCATAAAACGTAAATACATGATTAACACACAAGACATAGTTAACACATAAGCATAAGGATTGATGATGACCTCCCCTGTTCGTAAAGCCGTGATCCCCGTTGCCGGTCTTGGCAGCCGCTTTTTACCCGCCGCACGCTCTGTTTCCAAATGCATGTTGCCGGTGGGGGATAAACCGCTGGTACATTATTCCTATGAGGAAGCCAAAGAGGCTGGGATTGAGGAGATCACTTTCATCATTGGCCCGAATCAGCGTGATGTGGTGGATTATTTCACCCGCAACCTGCCCCTCGAACAAGAACTCGAAGCACGCGGAAAACCGGAAGCCGCTGCCGCCATTCGCGACTACCTGATCGACGGCCCCAAGATTCATTTTGTGGTGCAGGAAGAAGCCAAAGGACTGGGACATGCGGTATGGCTCGCACGTGAACATATCAGGAATGAACCCTTTATGGTGTTGCTGCCGGATGATTTGATTCTGGCGGAACCGGGCAAGCCATCGGTGACCAAGCAGATGATCGACACCCATCAACAGGTGGGCGGCGGGCACATTATCAGCACGCAAAAACGTCCGGTTGCCATGTCCAAACGTTATGGCGTGTTTGACGTGGAATCTGGCGACAAGGTCGCGGCGGCGCGATCGCTGGTGGAAAAACCGGCACCGGAAAACGCCCCCGCCATCAACGGCATGATCACTGCCGTGTTGGGACGCTGGCTGGTAGAATCCAGCATCCTTGAAGAGCTGGAAAAGGGTAAACGCACGGCGGGTAACGAAATCCAACTCACGGATGCCATCGGCGCGAGCATCGGCACCGTTCCCGTTTACTCGTTCAACTACACGGAGCCTTATCTGGATTGCGGAAATCCGGCGGGATTTCTGGAAGCGAATATCGCAGTGGCCAAACGCATGGCGGTTACTAACCAAGCCATGCAGGCAACGTTGCAAACCCTATGCAGCGAGCAGGTTGCGGATAGAGCAGCGGAACAACGCGTAGCGGCTTAGATATAACAAGCGCACCGCGATACGGTGTGGGGCGAGTGACGGGTTTCGAACCCGCGACCTCCAGAGCCACAATCTGGCGCTCTAACCAACTGAGCTACACCCGCCATACCGTCTCCGGATATTGCGTTGCAGCAAAACCCGGCAAAAGGGAAGACAATAAACGCGATTTCCTCGCTTCGATCAAGCCCCCCACCTGTAAATTTTTGTAAAAAAAAACGTCGCATTCCAAGGCGGATGCGCTTATACACGCTCCGGCAATCCAGTGCGTTTTTCCGTTGCCATGAAAGAGTTAGCAAAAGCATCCACAGCAATGTGGAATGCCAGGGCGTTTGACATGAAGAAAGTGGAAGCGATCATCCGACCTCTCAAACTCGACGATGTCCGCGAGGCGTTGCAGGATATCGGGGTGGAAGGCATGACCCTCACCGAAGTCAAAGGCTGTGGCCGCCAGAAGGGCCAGACCGAACTCTATCAGGGCGCGGAATATGTGGTGGATATGCTGCCGAAAGTGAAAATTGAAGTCGTGGTACCCGACCGAAAGGCCGAGCAGGTGACGCAAGCCATCCTGAAAGCGGCCTGTACCGGTCGGGCGGGCGACGGCAAGATTTTCATCAGCCCCGTGGAGGATGCCATCCGCATCCGAACCGGAGAGCGCGGCGACGACAGTTTATAAAAACCCTGACCCCCTAGGAGCCTTCCATGAGCGACATCAAAACCATTCTGGCAGACATTGCAGAACATGAAGTGGAATATGTGGATTTCCGCTTCACCGACCCACGCGGCAAATGGCACCACACCACCTATATTGCGAGTAAGGTCAACGAAGACCTCCTCACCGACGGCGTGATGTTTGACGGATCGTCCATCTCCGGCTGGAAAAGCATCAACGAATCCGACATGATCCTGCGTCCGGACCTCACCACCGCGTTTATGGATCCCTTCACCGCGCAGAGCACCATGGTCATCACCTGCGACGTGATCGAACCGGCCACCGGCCAGCCCTACACCCGCGACCCGCGCTCCACCGCCCGCCGCGCCGAATCCTACCTCAAATATACCGGCATTGGCGATGCCGCCTATTTTGGGCCGGAACTGGAATATTTCATCTTCGACGATGTCCGTTACGGCAACGGCATGGGCAAATCCTTCTTCCATATTGATTCGCATGAAAACCCCTGCAATTCGGGCAAGGAATATCCGGATGGCAACCTCGCCCATCGCCCACGGGTGAAGGGTGGTTACTTCCCCGTGCAACCGCTGGACTCTCTGCACGACATCCGCGGTGAAATGCTCACCACGCTCGGCATGGTGGGCCTGACCCCCGTGCTGCACCACCATGAAGTGGCCCCCGCACAATGCGAAATGGGTTTTGATTTCAGCACCCTGCTCGCCACCGCCGACAATGTGCAGAAATACAAATATGTGGTGCATAATGTCGCCGCTTCCTATGGCAAAACCGCGACCTTCATGCCCAAACCGATCGCGGGCGATAACGGGTCGGGGATGCATGTGCATCAATCCATCTGGAAGGCCGGAAAGCCGCTCTTTGCAGGCAATAACTACGCCGACCTCTCCGATATGTGCCTCTATTATATCGGCGGGATCATCAAGCACGCACGCGCCATCAACGCCTTCTCCAACGCCAGCACCAACAGCTACAAGCGTCTGGTACCGGGGTTTGAAGCGCCGGTGTTGCTCGCTTACTCTGCGCGCAACCGCTCGGCCTCCATCCGCATCCCCTATGCGTCGGGTGCCAAAGCCAAGCGGATCGAAACCCGCTTCCCGGATGCCGCCGGAAACCCCTACTACACCTTTGCCGCGCTGCTGATGGCGGGTCTGGACGGGATCGAGAACAAAATCCATCCGGGTGAGGCCATGGATAAAAACCTCTACGACCTGCCGCCGGAAGAGCTGAAAGGTGTGCCGCATGTCAGCCGCAGCCTGCGCGAGGCGCTGGAAGCACTGGATAAGGATCGCGACTTCCTGAAAAAAGGCGATGTCTTCACCGATGAGCAGATCGACGCCTATATCGAACTGAAACTGGAAGAAGCGCTGGCCTGGGAACAAGCCCCGCACCCGGTTGAGTTTTCGATGTATTATAGTGTGTAGTTCCCCTCAAATGCAGCGCCTCTCTTTTGGTGAGGCGCACGCAGATTAGAGCGTTCAATAAAAAGCGGGTGGCCCCATATGGTACCACCCGCTTTTCTTCCGAAACTAAATGTGCACGACTACCGTGCGACACCCCCACCTTCCGGCTTCGGATAAGTGACGTTCGCACGATAGGAAGAGGTATTATCATTCCCATCATACTGAATTTTGGCCGTTACACGAGGATCCGCTCCCACCAATTCTTTGATACCGGACTGATCAGCTCCAAAGTCTAGCAGATCAGCGGCAAGAGCCTGCACGACATCCGCAGTCGAAGGAGATACAAGTTGAGGCTCACCAGACGCATCAAGCACAACCCCAGACGCCAGTAACGTCTGCATGATACCAAACTGCCCTTGCAAATATCCCCGTAGCTCTTCCAGTTTTCCTTCATTTTGCAACAGGGCATCCCCTTCGGGAAGCACGGCTCTCAATTCATCCGTTGAAAGCACCCCATCCTCAAAGCCACTCATCAGATTCCCTGCAATACGTTGCACGGTTCCTTTCATATCATACAGCTGAGTAGTAGCGGTGCGCGTCTCAACGGTGATATCCGTCTGCCATGCAGGAGCAAGATCACTGCCGTTTATCGTAGTGGATGTAGTGGTAATGGTAGTCGATGCCGCCGGATCTCCGGTCTGTACAACGTTTGACCACGCCAGCACCCCTTCTTCCACGCCGCCGATTTGCTCAAGATCTTTCAGCACAGCTTTCTGAACTACGGCTGGGTCAATACTTATTTGGGCATCCCCGG
Organism: Rickettsiales bacterium; assembly: GCA_044368015.1. Taxonomy (GTDB): domain Bacteria; phylum Pseudomonadota; class Alphaproteobacteria; order Rickettsiales; family RI-342; genus JBIPLF01. The sequence continues at coordinate 34,845 of JBIPLF010000010.1, read as the reverse complement.
CGATCAGCTTTTCATGTAGCTTGTACTGAACGTTCAAATTCTTAGCTAATGCCTCTAGATTTTTGAGAGCTTCCTCTTTACTACCGTACTGGAGCAGCATATCCACTTCAGAACCCCCAGTGTAAATGGCTTCTACCGTCTGGCTCAGCCGGTTGCCATCCACAACGCCGTTCGTAAACTGAACACCATCTCGCCGTATGATCTCTTGCAGTAACTCTGGCATCAGGTTGGATCCCAAAACGGTGTCCTTAGAAACCGTCTGAAGGGAAACAGTTCCATTCACTACGGAGAGATCATAGTAATTTCCATCCGTTCCTTTACCAGAGGCATCGATTCCCGCTGCCTTCAACTGCGAAAATGCATCATATGTCTTTGTCAGATATTCTTCGAATCCAGCACTTGGTAACACATCCAGATCGGAATAACGCCCCCCCACCGCAAAGAGTTCAGGCTTAGCGGATTGAAGCTCGGCGAACGCAGCGTCAAATGCGCCCGAAATGATCGCCCCATTTTGAAAACTTGCTGCCGTGATATGCCCACCATTCAGTAAGTCCTGAACCAAAGCCATGCTTAATGTCTGTACCTGCTGAGAAGTCGTCAGGGCTGCCTTCATGTTCGCGAAAACTATCGGATCAGCGGGGGTAGCGGTGGCTATAGCTCCAGCGGCCATAGCTCCACTTTCAACCTGCTGGATAAGCGGTAGATAAACACGCCGCCTAGCTCCCGGTTCCTCCCCCGGCTCCTCAGCCGTTGGCGCTGGTTTTTGCGTGATATCCGGCAGTTCCCATGCTGCAATGGCCGTAAACCAGGGAGACAATTCCGGCATTGCAGCCGTGGCTCCGTCAGGGATGTGCCGTATATGAGTCGTTGTACCGGGTATGCCCATTGTAGGCAGAGTGGCGCTTGCAGAAAATTCCTTGGTCACCATCTCCGTTTCCGGCACTTCACAGACATCACCCACAGCGACATCGCGATTAGCCAGTACCGTGCCAGAAACATGACGTTCATGCATCAATCCCGTAATGATCTTGTCTTTAGTCGTTTTGAAAGGAGCGTTCGGGTTCGCAGCCGCTGCGTCAATGCGCTTTTGGTTTGTTATTCCGTCTGGCCCCACCGTGTTCAGAAAGTTGTGATCTAGCGGACCGGAAGTATCAATTTGCAAGCCAGGGAAGCAATTCTCATTCAGGCTAAAATCGACAACGTCGTGAGGCTCAACTTTAACGATCGAGATAAACTCCCATCCAGAGCTGGCGTCAACAAGAGCCTGAACCAGCGGCCCATCCGGATGACGCAATGCATCTGGGTTACGATCCAAATTAAGATTAGCTTTCAAAAACTCTGCCGCAGCCGGAGAAGCAAGCAAGGTATCCAAATCCACTTGTGCCAGAAACTTACTAATGGCTTCCTTATCATCCCAGGAACCCTTTCCCTGACGGCGAAAATCAAATGTAACAACGGCATATTTAGCTTCGTCGGTGTTATTCACCAGACGCATTGCCTCCCCCTTCTTTTTATAAGAAAGGAAATCTCCCTCATCGGTTTGATATACCGTATCTTGCCTAAAACCATCCGTTATCGGGTTAAACGGAACGTCGTTCTGAGGACGGTGAGAAGTAAACTGTAATCCCAAATCGCCAGCACCAACCCCCTGCAATATCTGGTAGTACAAGCCATCTTCGCCAACTTGCGCAGACAAATGCTGTAACGTCGCCTCGTTAGCACTATGAATGACCGGTATTTCTCGAATCGGCTTGGAGTCACCCGCTCCCACAGCTCCCTCGTCATTCTCAGACCAAACACCACCTTGTCCTTCAACCATAACCCACTCCTTCTGTTAATCTGCATCATCGCATCTTCGGTTCCGCCTACATGGTGAAAGGCAAGAACCATAAGAAAACCCTAGCAAACCGCTGCGTACAATCATATGAACGAATAGTGAATTTTCTGTTACTAGTATTGATGTACATATTAACAATATGTTATAGAAATTCATTTTTTTACATGCAATGGTAGCAAGTATCATTGGCATCAATACCTATTAATTGAATAAAATGCATAATAATTTATTTTATGGCAAAACGCTTGCCTACTCGCCAGAGAAAGCGTTAAGAAACCATCATCAACAGATGGAGAATTCCCACATGCAGATTCACGACACCCCCCTCTCCGGACTGAAAGTTATCCAATTGCAGCTCCATGGCGATGCACGCGGATTTTTTGTCGAACGCTTCAATGCCGATACATTCGCTGCCGCAGGGCTTCCCACCCAGTTTGTGCAGGATAACCACTCGCGCTCGGCTCCCGGTGTGTTGCGTGGCCTGCATTACCAATACGCCCCCGCACAGGGGAAGCTCGTCGGCGTCACCCGTGGACGCGTGTGGGATGTCGCGGTGGATGTGCGCCCCTCCTCCCCCACCTTCGGCCAGCATTACGGTGTGGAATTAAACGGCGAAAACGGCGTACTCTTCTGGATGCCTGCCGGATTTGCCCATGGCTTCTGCGTACTGGGCGACGAACCCGCCGACATGCTGTACAAGGTAACGGGACTCTACAACGCCGCGGGCGAAGGCGGCATCTCCTGGGACGATCCCGATCTGAAGGTCGCCTGGCCGCTGGATCAGATGGCAACCGCGCCAGTGATCTCCGCCCGCGACCAGCAGCAGACAAGTTTTGCCACTTATCGCCAAGCACCACCGCAGTGGTAATTGCAATCCGTTCACACATCGGGTAGGAACATCGGTACCGGCTTAAATTAAGGAGTGTATGCGATGCCCTGGATTTCCGAAGCCCACGCGCAAGACGGTGCCGCGATTGGTGCCCTACCGCCCCCGCAAGTGGGTGCGGCCCCTTCGCCCTTTGCCCAATTTATGCCGCTGGCACTGATTGTGGTGGTATTTTACTTTTTGATCCTGCGCCCCCAGCAAAAACGGCTGAAAGCGCACCGCGCCATGGTAGAAGGCCTCAAGCGTGGCGATAAAATCATCACCGCAGGCGGTATTGTGGCGACTGTGAAGAAGGTCGATCATGAATCCGATATGCTGGAAGTGGAGATTGCCGATAACACCACGGTCACGCTGGTGCGTTCCACCATTACGCAGGTGCTGACCCGCCCGGACGCCACCGCGGCGACCACCGCGCCAGACGTCAAAAAACTGGCCAAAAAAGCCGCGAACGATAAGAAATAGCCATAAACCTCTTGTGTCACTCGCTGTGGTGCGGCAAGCGCGCGAAGAAATCGCCCGCAGAAACCGCGCTGTACATTGGGTACATAAGGTTTCGAGGACGGATTCGACAAGCAGATTGCCCATCACAGTAGAGTGACAAAAGAGGTTTCATGTTCTCCTACCCCAAGTGGAAAGTATGTCTGGTTCTGGCCATTTGCTTGGCCGGTATGGTCTGTGCCATCCCCAGCCTATTCCCGCAGGCGGCCGCACCGCTGGGGTTACAGAACCTGCGCACCATCAATTTGGGGTTGGATTTGCGCGGCGGTTCCCATCTTTTGCTGGAGGTCGATACCGACGCTTACTTGCGCGATCAGATGGAGGCCTCGCTGCCGGAAGTGCGTAAAGCGCTGCGCGAGGGGAATATCGCCTATACGGGACTTGGTGCCGAAGCGGAGTCACTGCGCTTTACCACCATCGACCTGATGGAACGCTCCAATCTGGAGCAGATCATCACGGCAGTGGATGACCGGCTGACGTTGCAACTGAACGGTAAGGAAGCCCGGCTCACCTTCCACCCGACCGCGCTCACTACCCTGCAACGCCAGTTGTTAGAGCAATCGATCGAAATTGTGCGGCGGCGGGTAGATCAAAGCGGCACTAAAGAACCGATTATCCAGCGTCAGGGTACCAATCGCATTGTCCTGCAAGTGCCGGGGCTGGATAGTCCAGATGCCCTGAAGCGCATTCTGGGACGCACCGCCAAACTTACCTTCCATCTGGTGCGCGACTTTACCCCCACCCCCGGCGTGCCGGAACCCGGAACACGGATTCTCCCCATGGAAGATAGCGCACGCGACGCCGCCTATGCCATTGTTGAGCGCCGTGCCCTGCTGGGAGGCGATACCCTCACCGACGCCAATCCCAGCTACGACCAGAACGGCCAGCCGGTGGTGTCCTTCCGTCTGAATCCGCTCGGTGCACGTAAATTTGGCGATGTCAGCACCGCCAATGTGGGGAAACCGTTCGCCATTGTGCTGGACGGAAAGGTGATCAGCGCTCCCGTCATTCGCGAGCCTATTCTCGGCGGCAGCGGCCAGATTTCCGGAAGCTTTGACGTCACTGAGGCCAATGATCTCGCCCTGCTATTACGTGCGGGTGCCCTCCCCGCGCCCCTTAAAATCATTGAGGAACGCAGCGTCGGGCCAAGCCTTGGGAGCGATTCCATCGCCGCCGGTAAGCTCGCCACCGGCATTGCCATTCTGATGGTGATTGGCTTCATGGTGCTATCCTACAACATCTTCGGGGTGTTTGCAGTGATTGCACTCTCGGTAAACCTCACCTTGCTGCTCGCCGTGATGGCCTTGCTTCAGGCAACCCTCACCCTGCCCGGTATCGCCGGGATTGTGCTCACACTTGGCATGGCAGTCGATGCCAATGTGCTCATTTACGAACGGATGCGAGAGGAAGCCCGCAACGGCAAACATGTGATCGCGGCACTGGAAAACGGATTTGATCGCGCCTTCTCCACCATCATGGATTCCAACCTCACCACCTTGCTGGCCGGAGCGCTCCTGTATTACTTCGGCTCCGGCACCGTGAAGGGTTTTGCGGTGACGCTTTCTATCGGCATTGCTACCTCCATGTTCAGCGCCGTGCTGGTGACCCGCCTGCTCATTGCCTGGTGGAGCAAGCTGGCCCGCCCCAAAACCCTTCCTATTTAACCCTTGCAAGCAGGTTCTGCCATGCGTCATATTGTCATTCTATCCGGTCTCTTAACCCTCATCGCGCTTTCCGCCTGCAATACCGTGAAAGGTATGGGCAAGGATATCTCTCAGGCAGGCGACGCCGTGGGCGATGCATTCCGGTAGAATGTTTGCACCTCCTGTACTCGCAAGGCCTCTTTACTGCAAACGGCAGGTAAAACTCGAAAAGGTAGAAACTCGCCTTCGCTAAATAAATAAGGCTCGTTGCGGGGAGAAGCTTTAAACTTAGCCCAAATCCCTCAATGCCATCTACGCCGCGACTTTCCCCTGCGGCATCAGCCCGTATTCGGAAATCAGCGTTTCGGCGATCTGAATGGCGTTGAGTGCCGCGCCTTTACGCAAATTATCCGCCACCACCCAGAAGCATAAGCCATGCGCTACGGTGGGGTCGCGCCGCACACGCGACACAAACACCGGGTCATCGCCCGCGCATTCGGCCGAGGTGATAAAGTCGTCGCGGTTATGAATGAGCGAGATGCCGGGTGCTTCGCTGAGCAATTCCATGGCTTCTTCGGGCGAGAGGGGGGATTCCAGCTCCACCGTCACGGCTTCGGCATGGCCGACAAACACCGGCACACGCACGCAGGTGGCGACGACGGGAATCTCTGCTTCCATGATTTTGACGGTTTCCACCGCCATTTTCCATTCTTCCTTGGTGAAGTCGTCATCCATGAAGACGTCAATCTGCGGAATCACGTTGAAGGCAATCTGCCGCGAGAACTGGCTGGGCGTTTTGCGCTCGCTGAGGAACAGCCCTCTGGTTTGCTCATAGAGCTCGTCCATCGCTTCCTTGCCCGCGCCGGAAACCGACTGGTAGGTGGAGACCACCACGCGCTTGATGCCCGCCGCGTCGTGTAGGGGTTTCAGCGCCACGACCATTTGAATGGTGGAGCAATTGGGGTTGGCGATGATGTTACTGCTGCGGAAATGCGCGAGCGCGTGGGCGTTGACCTCCGGCACCACCAGCGGCACTTCCGGATCCATGCGGAAATGCGAGGTGTTGTCGATCACCACGCATCCGGCCTCGGCGGCTTTCGGCGCGTAGATCGCGGAGACTTTTGCCCCCGGCGAGAAAAGCGCAATATCGGTGCCGTAGAAATCGTAGGAGTCGAGATCCTGCACCTTCAGCACGGCGGTTTCACCATAGCTGACCTCACGTCCGATCGAACGTTCCGAGGCAAGCGCCACCACTTCACTCGCCGGAAAGTTCCGTTCTGCGAGCATCTGAAGCATTTCACGGCCTACGTTTCCCGTAGCGCCAACAACCGCAATTTTGTAAGACATAGCCGCGTTCTTAACGATAAATGCTTCCGCAGGCAACGAAAAATCACCCTGTAACATTTCGTAACCGTTCGTGATTTGCGGTGGGACGGGCAATCCCATACTGTGTGAGGGTAACAGTAGAGGGACGCACATGCTCTTTTCGATCTATCAGCACACCGTGGGACGTCAGGTTACCTGTAGCGGCGTAGGCTTGCATACCGGCGCACGGGTGCAGGTGACGCTCGTTCCTGCGCCGGAAGATACCGGCATTGTGTTTGTGCGGACCGACATCAATGATGGCCGCCGGGCAGAGGTGCGGGCGCATGTCTCTCGCGTCGTGGACACCAACCTTGGCACCACACTGGCCAATAGCTACGGCGTGAAGGTGGCGACGGTGGAGCATCTGATGTCCGCGCTTGCCGGATGTGGCATCGACAATGTGCGCGTGATGCTCAGCGGTCCGGAAGTGCCGATTATGGATGGCAGTGCCGAACCCTTCGTGTTTCTGGTGGAGTGCGCCGGGCTTGCCGAGCAATCCGCCCCGCGCCGTTACCTCAAAGTGCGCGAAACGGTGGAAGTGCGCGATGGAGCAGGCTGGATGCGGCTTTCCCCGGCGGCGGATTTCCATGTGAGTCTGGAAATCGACTTCGACAACCCGTTGGTGTCGCAGCAATCCAAACACTATAATTTCGGGCAGACCTCGTTCAAAAATACCGTCAGCCGTGCCCGCACCTTTGGCTTTGCGGAGGAAGTCTCCCATCTCCGCTCGATGGGGTTGGCACTGGGTGGATCACTCGATAACGCCATCATCGTGGACCGCGATACGGTGCTCAACCATGGGGGCTTACGCTATCAGGACGAGTTCGTGCGGCATAAAATCCTCGACTGCGTGGGGGATTTATACCTCGCCGGTACGCAGGTGATTGGTCATGTGGAAGGGCATCGCTCCGGCCATGGACTCAACGCCGCCCTGTTGCGGGAGCTGTTCCGCAGGGATGCCTATGATCTGGTCTATGCGACGAGCATCGCTGGTGTGCCGACTGCGGCGGAAGTGGAGATGGCGGCGGCGTAGGGCGTTCTACTTGCAGCTACTACCCCATTGAGGAACAGGAATCGCCCCCTCACACCAACTCTTCATGCCACTTTCTGCCATCGCGGGCGAGCATGGCGACCGACGCATTCGGCCCCATGGTACCTGCGGCGTAGGTCTGGATGGGGAGGTCGGTTTCCTTCCAGCTATCGAGGATGGATTCGATCCAGATCCAGGCCGCTTCTACCTCGTCGCTGCGCATGAAGAGGGTCGGGTTGCCGCGTACCACATCCATCAGAAGCCGCTCATAGGCGTCCGGATACCGCTCCTTAAAGGCATCCGCCATGCTGAGATCGAGGTAGACCGGCTTGAGGCGATACCCGCCCGGCCCCGGCGCTTTACTCACCATCTCCAGTTTCACCCCTTCGTCTGGCTGAATGCGGATGATCAGTTTGTTGGTTTCCGGCTCCGGCCCTGATCCGGGGAAAATATGGTGCGGTACGGGGCGAAACTGAATCACAATCTCCGAATAACGCTGCGTCATGCGTTTGCCGGTGCGGAGATAGAAAGGAACCCCCGACCAGCGCCAGTTATCCACATGCACTTTCAGCGCCACGAAACTTTCCGTAATGCTGTCCGGATTATTGACATCCGTGCGATACCCCTCCACGGGCTTCGCCTCGCTGGTGCCCGCGCCATACTGGCCGCGCACGGTTTCCTGTGCGACATTGCTGCGATCCACCGGCCGCAGCGCCCGCAAAATTTTGAGTTTTTCGTCGCGCACCGCGTCGGGCGTGACTTGCGCGGGCGGCTCCATCGCCACCAGACACAGCAGTTGCAACAGATGGTTCTGCACCATGTCGCGCAGCGCGCCGGAATGGTCGTAATAGCCTTCCCGCGCCCCTACACCGATGGATTCCGCGACGGTGATCTGCACATGGTCGATCGCGTCGCCATTCCACACCCGCGCCAGCAGGTTGTTGGCAAAGCGTAAGACCATCAGGTTTTGCACCGTCTCCTTGCCCAGATAATGGTCGATGCGGTAAATCTGCGTTTCGTCGAAACAGGAAAGAATCGTGTTATCAATCGCCTTGAAGGAGGCGAGATCATACCCCAGCGGTTTTTCCACCACCACCCGCGTGGTGGGGGTAATCAGCCCCTGCCCTTTCAAATGCTCGCAGATGGTGCCGTAAATCTCCGCAGGCACCGCAAGGTAAAACACCCGCGCCTCACGCGGCGAGGCAGCGAGTTTTTTCTTTAGCTGTTTATAGCTCTCGGCTTCTTTCGCGTTGGTCGGCTGGTAATCGAGACAGGCCGCAAACCGCGCCCACACGCTTTCGTCAAAATCCTGCTTGGGCACATAGGTGACCAGCGCCTCATGCACCGCCGCCACATAGGCCTCGCGGTCGTAGTCTTTGCGCGCCGCGCCGATGATGCGGCTTTCCTCCGGCAACTGGCCGTCGCGGATACGGTAATAGAGCGCGGGCATGATTTTGCGCATGGCGAGATCGCCATTGCCGCCAAATACGACGATATCCGAGGGGGTAAGAGAAGAAGAAACCTGCGCCATGTGCGATTATCCTAATGCATGATCGCCCGGGACTCTAATGACAGCAAAATCATTTGTCACGCGGCCCGTATCTTCCTCGCACAGAAAAGGTGATTTTCCCCCTGTACCGCTGGCAGGTTTGTCGCTAGAGTTCCGCGCATGTCTGGTTTCGTGCATTTACGGGTAAAAAGCAGCTACTCCCTCTCGGAGGGGGCGGTGCGGCTGCCCGATCTCGTGAAACAATGCCAGAAATTCGCCATGCCCGCCGTGGCGGTGACCGATACCGGCAACCTGTTCGGCGCGCTGGAGTTTTCAGGCAAAGCGGTGAGTTCCGGCGTGCAGCCGATCATCGGGGCGGAATTGTTTTTTGCCTCAACGGCGGAAGTCGCACCCGGCAAACAGCCCACGCCCGACAGTCTGGTGCTGCTGGTGCAGAATGCGCAAGGCTACGCCAACCTGCTGCGGCTGATGGGGAAATCCTATCTGCACCCGGCGGCGGGCGGCGATGCCCCGCTCCTCTCCTATGACGACCTCACCCCCACTTCCACCGCCGGGTTGATTGCCCTCACGGCAGGTACCAACGGGGCGCTCGGCAAAAACCTGTTTCTGGGACGTGCCGACCGCGCCCGCGTGGCCCTGATGGATTTGCAGAAGGCCTTCCCCGGACGGATCTATGTAGAGCTTTCCCGTCATGGGATGGAGGCCGAAAAGCGCATCGAGGCCGGGCTACTCGACCTCGCCTACGATCATGACGTGCCGATTGTCGCCACCAACCACGCCTATTTTCTGGAGCGTCCCTTCTTCGAGGCACATGACGCACTGAGTTGCATTGCGGGCGGCCGTTATGTGATGGAGGAAGACCGTCCGCGTCTGACGCCGGAGCATCATTTCAAATCGCCGCAGGAGATGCAGGCCCTTTTTGCCGATCTTCCGGAAGCAATCGCCAACACAGTGGCGATCGCCAAACGCTGCGGTTTTGCGGTGCCGGAACGCGCCCCCATGCTCCCCTCCTACAGCGGCGGCGATGCGACGGAAGAAGCCGCCACCTTCCGCAAGGTAGCTCGCGAAGGACTCGCCTGGCGGTTACAGCATTTTGTCCTGACCGATACCATGCCGCCTGAGGAGCGGGAACGCCTCACCACCGCCTATGGCGACCGTCTGGAATTCGAGATGGCGACCATCGAGCGGATGCAGTTTCCCGGTTATTTCCTCATCGTGTCGGACTTTATCCGCTGGAGTAAGGAACAGGGCATTCCTGTAGGACCGGGTCGCGGATCGGGTGCCGGATCGCTCGTCGCCTGGGCGATGCAGATCACCGACCTCGACCCCATCCGCTACGGCTTGCTGTTTGAGCGTTTTCTGAATCCCGAACGCGTCTCCATGCCCGACTTCGACGTGGATTTCTGTCAGGAACGGCGCGACGAGGTGATTCAATACGTCCAGCGCAAATACGGCACCGACCGGGTGGCGCAGATCATTACCTTCGGAACGCTTCAGGCACGCGGGGTCTTACGCGATGTCGGGCGGGTGTTGCATATCCCCTATCCGGAAGTGGATCGCATCTGCAAGCTGGTACCCAACAACCCGGCGGCTCCGGTGACCCTCGCCGAGGCGATTCAACTGGAACCGATGCTCAAAGAGGCCATCAAGCAGGATGAGCGGGTGGAACGTATGTCCACCATCGCCCTGCAACTGGAGGGGTTGAATCGCCACGCCTCTACCCATGCCGCCGGGGTGGTGATCGCCGACCGGCCGCTGGATCAGCTCGTCCCCCTCTACCGCGACCCGAAATCCGAGATGCCGGTGGTGCAGTTCTCGATGAAATACGCGGAAATGTCGGGCCTCGTGAAGTTCGACTTTCTGGGTCTGAAAACCCTCACCGTGCTGGTGAAGGCCTGCAAAATGCTGAGTCAGCGCGGTATCTCGCTCGATCTGCTGAAACTACCGCTGGACGACCAACCCACCTACGATCTGCTGGGACGCGGCGAAACGGTCGGGGTATTCCAGCTCGAAAGTGCGGGGATGCGGGATACCCTCCGCAAACTCAAGCCGGATTGTATCGAGGACATCATCGCGCTGGTGTCGCTCTACCGTCCGGGGCCGATGGACAACATCCCGACTTACGTTGCGCGCAAACACGGCAAGGAAAAGGCGGAATATTTGCATCCGCTGCTGGAGCCTATTCTCAAGGAAACCTGTGGCGTCATCATCTATCAGGAACAGGTGATGCAGATCGCGCAGGTGCTCGCCGGGTACAGCCTCGGTCAGGCCGATTTACTCCGCCGCGCTATGGGGAAAAAGATCAAGGCGGAGATGGACGCCCAGCGCGAAATTTTTGCCCGCGGGGCAGAAGCGCAAGGGGTGAAGGCCAGTCAGGCGAAGGAGATTTTCGACCTTATCGCCAAATTCGCCAGCTACGGGTTTAACAAATCCCACGCCGCCGCCTATGCGATGATCGCCTATCAAACGGCGTTCCTGAAAGCCAATTACCCGGTGGAGTTCTTCGCCGCCTCCATGTCGCTCGACATGCACAACACCGAAAAGCTCGCTGGGTTCCGGCAGGACGCGATGCGGCTGGGGGTCAGCATTTTGCCGCCGGACATCAACCGTTCCGGGGCCGATTTCACCGTGGAAGCAGCGGATGAAGGTCTGGCCGTGCGCTACGCGCTCGGTGCCGTGCGCAATGTCGGGCAGGCGGCGATGCAATCGGTGGAGCGCGAGCGCGCACACGCCCCCTACCGCGACATGGCGGATTTCATGGCGCGGCTTTCCGGTCAGGCGGTGAATAAGCGGCAGTTGGAGTTTCTGGTCAAATCGGGGGCGCTGGATTCGCTCTCCACCAACCGCCGCCAGTTGTTGGAGCATCTGGACGCGCTGATTGCCTATAATGGTGCGTTGCAGGAAGAGCGCGCCAGCCACCAGCAAAGCCTGTTTGGCGGCGACCCGGTGCAGCATATCCCCGCGCCGATGATGGCGGATGTCACCGACTGGTCGCTGATGGAACGGGTGCAGAATGAGTTTGAGGCGATTGGCTTTTACCTCTCCGCCCACCCGCTCGACCCTTACGGCGATTTATCGCAGCGTTTGGGGATCACCCTCTCCAGCCGCTTCACGGAAAAGCTCACCAGCGAGTATAGCGGCATCCGGGTGGCGGGCGTGGTGGTTTCCAAGAAAATCAAAGTCTCACCGAAGGGGAAATTTGCCTTCCTCACCCTCACCGATCCGGCAGGGCTGTTTGAACTGGCCATTTACGACGAAAGCGTGCTCTCGCGCTGCTGGGGATTGCTCGAAACCGGCACGATGGTGCTGATCGGTGCCGAAGGCAAGCTAGAAGAAAGCGGCCCGCGCATGATCGCCCAGAGCATCCAGTTGCTGGACGATGTGGTGGGCGGCATGGATGGCAATATCACCCTGATCCTGCGCGAAAAAACCGATGTCGCCCGGCTGCACGAGGCGCTTGGCCCACGCCGCGATGGCAAAAAAGGCGCGATTGTGCAAATGCGCGTGGAACTGGAAAATGGCCGCACCGTGGTGATGTCCCTCCCCGGTGTCTATAGCCTCACCCCGCCGCGACTGGCCGCCCTCAAGCAGGTTCCGGGTGTCACCGACGTCCAGCAGGCGGCTTAGCCCCTCTTTTACCTCCCCCTTGATGGGGGAGGTAAAAGAGCGGCGTGAGCATCGCGAATCGCTAGCGAGGCCGGGAGGGGGTGACGTTAAGAAGAATCACCCTCCCCCGGAATCGCAAGCGATTCCGACCCCTCCCATTCAGGGAGGGGTAAAACGCACCGCACGCAGTGCATTGAGCAAGTGCGTTACTTCCCCCCCATCGGGCGGATTTCAATATCCACCCGGCGGGCCATGGAGAGCCGCTCGGCCTCCGGCAGGTCGGCGGGCAGCGTGTGGAAAAACCCATCGGCCACGCCCAGCGTTTTCACTTCCCGCAGATACCCCACTTCCGGAAACAGCACCGCCACCGCCTGCGCACGCGCCAGCGACAACTCCCAGTTAGACTTGAAATCCGTTGTTTCAATGGGGCTGGGGTCGGTATGCCCCACCACATCCACCCGGTTTCCCACCTGCGAGAGCACGGTGACGAGATCGGCCAGCGTTTTGCGATAACTGGCTTTCAGTTTTGCGCTGCCGGGGTCGAAGGCGAGGTCGGAGGGAATGGCAATCACCACCCGGTCGTCGGCGGTATGCACCCGCACATTGGTCAGCTTCAGTTGCGCGACCTTCTGCTCCACCAGCGGCCCCAGATAGGAAAGCGCGTAGCCGGGGGTTTCCTTCACCGTCTGAATGTTGAATTCCACTGGCTCCGGCGCGTCAAGCCCCTCCTTTCCCAGCGGGTTCAGCCGCGAGGAGAGCGAGGAGGTAATGTTCTGCAATTTTGTGGTGTCTACGGTTGAAATAGCATAGAGCATCACAAAAAAGGTGAGGATCAGCGATAACAGATCGGCAAAGGTGAGCATCCACGCCTCGCCCTCTTCCGGCGGACGGTGGGTATACTGGGTGATGGCGTCCTCAAAATCCATGGGCGGGCCGTGTGCGGAGGTCAAATCGCAGGATAACCGTTTCGTTCACATCGCCATGCATGGCAATGGCAATTTGCTGCGGCGGCACGCCCCGCACGGTGAGTGCTCGCGCCAAAGCCCCGGCGCGCTGCATGGGGAGCAGCCCCACCCCGCCACTGATCGAAATCTCCACCGATGCCTTAATGCCCGTGGCAGAGCCATTCATCAACGCCACCAAACGGGCGAGCGTCCCCTCGGTATCGGTGCGCACCGTGGCGGTATCGCCTGCAAAAAGCTGCGCCGCGTTCAATTCCGCATAGAAGGTGCCGTCGGACGGATTGCTGCTGCGCTTTTGCAGCGGCCAGGTTTCGGTGAACAGTTTTTCCATCCCCCGCATCCATTGATCCTGCGGCGTATCTTTCTGTTCGGCCTGCTGGATGATCTCGCCGAACACCTCACTGGAAATGGAAAATTGCTGCTCCAGGCTTTCGCTCACCTCCTGCTGGCGTTTCACATCCACGGTTGAGATCGAATTCAGCAGAATAAAAAACGCCAGCAACACCACATACAGCGACACAAACAGGGCTGCATTGCTGCTGGCCTGCGGAGCCTCTGGCTTCAAAAAGGAAAGAGAATCGCTCATTCTTCCTTCTTTTTACGCTGTGCTTCCTCGGCCTGCAAGTGCAGGTCCTGCGCCCGCAGCCATGAGGGTGATTTATGCGAAAGCTTCTGTTGCGCTTCCTGCGAAAGGGCTAGCGTTTCTTTCAGATTCCCGGTCAGGAACGCCTCCTCAGCACGGGCCAGCAATACCTCGCCCGCATCGCCATGCTGATCGTAGGCACGCGCCATGGTTTGCCACAGCAAGGCCTGATCGGGTTCCTGCGCCTTGGCGCGCTCCAGCACGGCAATCGCCTTGGCCGCTTGGTCTCGGGGGGTGCCGCTATCGCTTCCCAGCAAGGCGCGGGCGTAATCCACCCCAATCAGCGAGGCATGGGGAGCCAGCTCCACCGCCCGCGCATAGACGGGGATTGCCTCCTTCACTCGCCCAAACTCATAGAGAAACTGCCCCTTTAACTCATAGAGATAGGCATCTTCCGGAAAGCGGGCAATGAGCCGATCCATCGCGGCGAGCGCGTCCGTCACTCGTGATTCACGGTAATAAGCGATGGCATGAGCGAGTTGCGCGGGCACGCTGTCATCGGCTTTGGGATAATGCTTCCAGGTTTCATCTGGCGAGCGCAAAAACGCGTAGAGTTTGGCGATCACCCGCGCATGGCGCGCCTGCCAATCGGCGTAGCGCGGATGGGTGGAGGTGGGTTGGGTGGCCAGCCTGCCGCGAATATGGGCAATCCGTTCGCGGCTGAGCGGGTGGGTGCGCAACCAGGGGGCGTCCTGCCCAAAATGGAACGTTTCCTGCTTGCGCAGGGTTTCCATCACCTCCAGCATTCCCTTGGGAGAGACATGCAGCGTGGTGAGATAACCCAGCCCCGCCTCGTCGGCCGTTTGCTCCTGCTCGCGGGAATAGGCGAGGAAATTCTGCTCGGCGATATGCTGCCCGGCACTGAGCACCGCCGTTCCCAACTCCCCGGAACGCGACGCCGCCGCCGCCACCGCCGCCAGCACCGTGGTCGCCATGGTTTGCAGCCGGGTGTTGGTGGCTTCCTCCTCGGTATTGATAAGATGCCCCCCGGCGATATGCCCGGTTTCATGCGCGATCACGCCAATCAGCATCTCCGGCGTGGGAGTGTTCAGCAACAGGCCGGTATTGATAAACATGTGGCTGCCATTGGCCACGAAGGCATTGATCGTATCATCATGCATCAGATGCAGGCGCACGGACCCTTGCGGCAGATCCGCCGCTTTCAACACCGCCTGTAGATATTCTCCCAGCAGCGCCTCGGTTTCCGTGTCGCGGATCAGCGTCGCCGCGTGGAGGGGGGGGGCGAACAGCAGCAGGGCCAGAAACAGAAAGAAATGCATAGAAGGCAGTGTATCAGGAACCGATCCTAAAAGCCAACCACCTAAAAATGCAATTCATACTCCAGTTGCACGACGGCCTGCCCATCTTCGGCGGCTTCCGAAACACCAAACAGATACCCAACGCGGTATTTAAGTCCGTCGGCTTTGCTGGTCAGATGCAACGGAATTTTGCCATAGGCAAAGGGTCCAATCGCATGTTTTTGCTCGCGAAACGATCCCGTATGTTCCAACTCACCGAAATCACTCTCGATTTCAAATCCGGGGTCAAAATAGGGTTGGTAACGGTAACGGCTGCTCCATAACAGCTTGCCCTCCAATCCATCGCGAGGGCCGGAACCCACCTGCTTTTCCAGTTCCGCATTAAAGAGATGCGAGGTTTTCCCCCATGCTTTGGACAAGAGCAGCCGCGCTTCCACAGCATCGGCCACATCGCTCTCCGGTGTCCATTCATAGGCAAAGGAAGCGCCTGTCCCCAGCCAGTAATCGCCCTCTTCCGTAAAGGCAAAAATATTCTCAAACTCCCAGGCCTCGAATTCAATATCTCCGCTCGCCGATTTCTCAAACTTGCCGTAGAGCTCTGTCTTCCAGTGTTCAGACATCCCATAGGCGACTGCAAACTGGTGCTTCTGCTTATTATCCTTAGCGGCGGATGCATCCACGGTTCGGCTGCCAAAATACTCAAACTCCAGCTCACCGGGCGTGACATGAGGGGTATAGATATGGCTGGCAGCAAGAGAGGGGCTTCCTTGCAGCATGAGTGCCAGAACAGCAGCACAGGCAGAGGCCTGTAACAGAGAGGTATATCGCATCGAAAAGGCTCCGCATAAAGTGATAATGCGAATCACTCGCATAAATGGGGGGAGCCTGTCAAGGCCTGTGTTTTGTATTGTGAAAGCTATGAACTAATACCGCACGCGGGCGTTGACGAATTTCTGGAAATCATAGGGCTTTGCAAGCGGCGGAAATCCACGAATATCCCCCGTATAGCCTTTGAGGATAATCCGCCCATAGCGGAAGATTTGCCCGAACGGCGTCTGGTGAATGATACACCCGGCGATTTTCCGCCGGTCGATCTCGGTGGTCACCACATTCATAATGCCGGATTTGGCGATGATCCGCCGGTCAGTGACCACCAGCTCGGTGGAAACCGCAATCGCGTAGGCGTAGAGCATCCAGGAAATGCCAGCCGTAAAACTCAATCCGGAGATCAGCCCGGCAAGGCTTGTGCCCTGCGGCATATAGTGCTCGATATGGGCAACCAGCGTATACACATAGTAGAATTTCTGCTGCCATTTGGGGATAAAATACCCACAATAGAGCGAAAACAGGCACATTACAAAACCGGAAACGTAGACGATATAATGCACGCGTGCCGCATGGATAATGCGTTCGCCGGGCATGAGGGTGCGTTCAACAAAGCTTTTGGCCACAGAGGGAGTATAGAGGGGTTTGACGCGTTTTGCTACTGCGGAGAGCATCCCATCAAAGGGGAATGGCCATTATCCAGAAACCACTGGAAATATCGTGTCACCACGGTAGAGTGGCGGCGTATCAAAAAGGGGTTTTGAATGGCATCCACCTCGTCAGCCACATGGTCCCGCGCCGGGTTTTACCTGCTCGTGGCCCTGATTGTGGTCTACTCGCTCTTTCCGTTTTACTGGGCGATTGTCTCGTCGCTGAAGAGCGGGAGCGACCTCTTTACCATTGAGTTCTGGCCCTCCAAACCCGTCTGGCAGAATTATGTGGCCGTGTTTTCCGAGCAGAATTTCGGGCAGACGATTCTCAATTCCGTGATGGTTTCGGTCACCACGGTGGCGCTCTGTTTGTTTTTATCGCTCACGGCGGCCTATGCACTGGCGCGGATTGAGTTTCGCGGCCGGGGGTTGTTGCTGGTAACGATCCTCAGTGTGTCGATGTTTCCACAGGTGGCGGTGCTTTCGGGCATGTTTGAGCTGATCCGCAGCCTTGGGCTCTATAACCGCCTTGGCGGGCTGATCCTCTCCTACATGCTGTTCACCCTGCCTTTTACGGTGTGGGTGCTGACCACTTTCATGCGTGAGCTACCCAAGGAGCTGGAGGAAGCAGCGATTATGGACGGTGCCAGCGCATGGCAAATCCTCACCCGGATTTTTCTGCCGCCGCTGGCCCCGGTGCTGGTTACTACGGGGCTACTGGCCTTCATCGCCGCGTGGAATGAGTTTCTGTTTGCGCTCACTTTCACCCTCACGCAAGATATGCGGACGGTGCCGGTGGCGATTGCGCTCATCTCCGGCGCCAGCGAATTCGAGCTTCCCTGGGGGCTGATTATGGCGGCCTCCGTCACCGTCACCCTGCCGCTGGTGCTGCTGGTGTGGGTGTTTCAGAAACGGATCGTCTCCGGACTCACCACCGGTTCGGTGAATGGGATGTAGGGAGCAGGAAAACGCCTGCACTTTCATAAAACCTTTATAAAAGCGGTGTAGCATGTAGCCATCGTTGAAGCATGAAGGCAGGAGAGATTATGGTAGAGCATATATGTGATGGTGCAGATGGTAAACAACCCGGTGCCTCGAATGAGCAGAAGTAAGATCAACGACTACATGCTGAGTTGCAGGCTCGTTTTGATCCTGTAACAGGATCTACAGTACCGGATTATAACGCGTTACTGTTACCGGGTGTCTCTATAGGTGCCCAGCGATACTCTGAAGTAGAGATATGGAAGAGCTATCCCAAAGATTTCCAGTGCACGGAAGGCGATCATGAACCGAAAACACCCGGGACGGGTTGCGCTACGGGTCAAGAAGTCACCCCCGTGAGGGGGCCAAGGTAACGGGCGCGTCCCACACCTCGCACGCATCCTCGCCCAGCGACATCCGCTCCTGCAACCGGTAGCGCGGAGCAGCGCTGAGTGTCTCCACCGGCAGGCCGTGGAAGGCGGGCTTTCCGTCTCCGCCCAGCAGCAGCGGCGCACGATACCAGTAGAGCCGGTCCACGCACGCAGGGTCCGCATTCAGAAATGCCGTGGCGATGGTGGGACCGCCCTCCACCAGCAGACGGGTGATGCCCTCTTCCGCCAGAAGCGCCAGCACCGCCGGAATGGTGACGGCCTCCATCCGAATCACCCGCGCACCATGCGCTGCAAGCACTGCCTGACGCTCCTCACAGGCTCCGGCCTCGCAGAGGATCCAGAGTGGAGTATCGCGGGCTGTGCGGAGGAGAGCTGGCTCCCTCACCCCTCCCTCTCCCAGAGGGAGAGGGAACCGGATGCATCCGTCACGCATACGATCCGCGTGATTAGCAGAGAGAGGCCCCCCCTCCGGCCCCCTCTCCCTCTGGGAGAGGGAGGGGTGAGGGATTTCTGAATCCTGAATCCCGAACCCTGAACCCTGCTTCTGCCCCATCCGCAACTGCCGGTCCAGCACCACCCGCACCGGCGAGCGATCTACAAGCCCCGGCAGCCGACAGGTGAGCAGCGGATCATCGGCCAGCACCGTCCCCACTCCCACCAGAATGGCGTCGTAGCGTGCGCGCAGCCCGTGAGCATGGCGACGCGCTGCCGCTCCGGTAATCCACTGGCTTTCCCCGCTGGAGGTTGCAACCCGACCATCCAGACTGGTCGCGCATTTGACACTCACGAACGGGCGATGCTCCCGCACCCGCAGAAAAAATCCGGCATTGAGTGCGGCGGCTTCCTGCTCCATCACGCCGGTTGTGACCCGCAATCCCGCCTCACGCAACCGCGCCAGCCCCTTGCCGGAAACGCGCGGATCGGGATCCTCCACCGCCACCACCACTTCCGCGATACCGGCGGCAATCAGCGCCTCCACGCAAGGCGGGGTGTGGCCATGATGCGCGCAGGGTTCCAGCGTTACATAGGCTGTGGCTCCGCATGCGGCCTCGCCCGCCTGTTGCAGCGCCATGGTTTCGGCATGGGGGCGGCCTCCGGGTTGGGTCCAGCCGATCCCCACCGGTGCGCCGTCCTTCACCAACACGCAGCCGACGGAAGGGTTGGGCCAGGTCGTCCCCAGCCCCCGCTCGGCCAGCGACAGCGCCAGACGCATCCAGCGTGCGGCGCTCATCCGCCCCATCCGCTGATGGCGTCTTCGGAATAGGTGAGAAACCATTGCATAATCGCGGCAAACACCATCATAAACACATAGGTGACGACTGAAATTTGAATCGGCATCATCAGGAAAAACACCTGAAGGTTCGGCACAATCCGCGCCAGCACCCCGGCGGCGAGGTTTAGCAGCAGCGCAATCGCAATGGTCGGCGCGGCAAGCTGAATCCCCACGCGGAACGCCATATCCACCGCTGTGCCGATCTCCCGCGCCATACCGCCGGTATCCGGCCACGCCCCCGCATGCAGCCAACGGTAGCTATCGGCGAAGGCCATCAGCAAGGCATGGTGCAAATCGGTGAGGAAAAACAGCAGCACCGCCGTCATCGTCATGAGGATACCATAGGGCGAGCTTTGGCTGCTCTGGGTGGCATCAAACATCATGGCGCTCGACAGGCTCGATTGCGCAGAAACCACCATCCCCGCCACATGCAGGGCACTGACCAGCATCCGCGCCAACGTGCCGAGGAACACCCCCGCGACGATCTCCCCGGAGAGTTGCAGCAGCAACACCGGCGGAGAATCCGGCATCGGTGGAATCATCGAAGCGAGCGGCCCGGAAAGCACCACGCTAACAAACAGCGCCGTGAGCAGCCGCGCCTGCGGCGAAATCTGCGCTTCGCCTATCCCCGGCATCAGCATCATCGCGCTGCCCACACGGCAGAAAATCAATAACCAAGCGTAGAGTTCGGTGATGAGCACCTGTTCAGGCATGCCACATCTTTTACACGGCTTTCGCGCAAAGCGCCACCCGATAACCACTATTACACCCCCTCATTAATGGTTTGTTAATCAGTGTGGTGTTAGAATGCAGGTGGAGGAGTGTGTACCGCGATGACTTCGGAAAACTTACAAAACTTATTATTCCGAGACCAGATACGGGGCGCAGTGCTGAATGCTGCGGATGGCCTGCGCAATGTTTCGTTCAACTCTGGAGAGACCATCCCAGACACAGCAATCGTCACGTCAGGAAATCTCCGGGCGAAACAAGACCCCAATACCTCCCCCACCCTCTAACTACATGGCATCCGTCATTGCGAGCGAGCCGTAAGGCGAGCGCGGCAATCCAGAAAACGGATATTTAGCTGGATTGCTTCGTCGTTACACTCCTCGCAATGACGCACCCCGCCAACACGCAGTACCGATGTGCCCCCCTAATTTCACATGCATTATCGGTTATATTATGCTATGCCTACCCTGAATCATGTAGAATTCGGAGAATGGAATGTCACAACCAATTGAAACTGATGTGATTATTGTCGGCGCAGGCCCGGTAGGTCTGTTTGCCGTGTTTGAACTGGGACTACTCAATTTACGCTGCCACCTGTTGGATATTCTGGATAAGCCGGGGGGACAGTGCGCGGAGCTGTATCCGGAAAAGCCCATCTACGACATTCCCGCCATTCCGCGCTGCACGGGACAAGAGCTGACCGATAATCTGCTGGCCCAGATTGCGCCTTTTGCGCCCCAATTCCACTTTGGCCATATGGTGGAAAGCCTGCAAAAACAGCAGGATGGCCGCTGGCAAGTGACGAGTGATCAGGGCCTTACCCTCGTCGCGCCGGTGGTGGTGATTGCGGCGGGCGGCGGCAGTTTTGTGCCCAAAAAACCGCCCATCGACGGGATTGATGCCTATGAGGGGACCTCCGTTTTCTATGCCGTCCGCAAAATGGCGGCGTTTGAAGATGCGCACCTCGTCATCGCCGGTGGGGGGGATTCCGCGCTCGATTGGGTGGTGAATCTGCACCCCATCGCCAAACGCATTACGCTGGTGCATCGCCGCGACGAGTTCCGCGCCGCTCCCGATACGGTAGAAAAGATGCGTGCGCTGGTGGAACGTGGCGAAATGGATTTGCGCATCGGTCAAATCACCAGCCTGCACGGTAGCAACGGACAGTTGGAAGCCGTGACCCTGCGCGACAACGCGAAAGAGGACCATCGCATCCCCTGCGACAAACTATTGGCGTTTTTTGGCCTCACCATGAAGCTGGGGCCGGTGGCCAACTTCGGGCTGAACCTGACCGAAAACCTGATCGCCGTGGATACCGAAAAATTCCAGACCAGCGAACCGGGCATCTTCGCCATTGGCGACATCAACACCTATCCCGGCAAGCTGAAGCTGATTCTCTCTGGCTTTCACGAAGCCGCGTTGATGGCACAAGCCGCCTTCCGCATCTGCCGCCCGAATGAGAAATTACGGTTTCAGTACACCACTTCCAGCAGTGACCTGCACCAGAAGCTGGGGGTGTGAGGGGAGAACAGGGCGCGTCATCCTGAGCGTAGCGAAGGATCTCCCCGCTTGCGTCAACCTATCCATGTTTTGTAAACGGAGAGATCCTTCGGGGTAAACCCCTCAGGGTGCCCCCCCCATCAAGGGGGAGGTTAAACACAAAACTAACCCACTCAGGAAACGGCTTATGAACCGCCCACTTGCTGCCATCATCCTCGCTGCGGGTAAAGGTACCCGTATGCGCTCTGACCTGCCGAAGGTGATGCACCCGCTTGCGCATCGCCCGCTGATCTCCCATGTGCTGGCAAGCGTCGCCGAGCTGCAACCCTCGCGCACGCTGGCGGTGATTGCGCCGGATCAACAGGTGACAGCGAAGCACCTCGCCGCGCAGCACCCGACGGTGGAAATCGCCCATCAAACCGAGCAACGCGGCACGGGTGATGCCGTGCGCGCCACCGAAACGACGCTTGGCAACGGCACCGATCTACTGGTGCTGTTTGGCGATACACCGCTGGTTTCCAGCCGCACCATGCATCAGGTGGTGGAGTGCTTGCGTGGCACCACCCAACCTGCGGTGGTGGTGGTGGGCATCCGGCTGAGTAACCCCACCGGTTACGGGCGGTTGGTACAAAACACAAGCGGCACTCTGGAACGGATCGTCGAGGAAAAAGACGCCACCCCAGAGGAGCGTCGCATCACCTTATGCAATTCCGGCATGATGGCGCTTTCCGGCGAACACGGTTTTGCGTTGCTGGCGCAGCTACAACCCACCAACGCACAAGGGGAATATTACCTCACCGACGCGGTGGCGCTCGCCCGTGCGGCAGGGTTGCGCGTGGAGGTGGTGGAGGCCGATGCAGGCGAGATGCTCGGCATCAATTCCCGCGCCCAACTGGCGGAAGTGGAACAGTTGTTCCAAACACGGTTGCGTCATCAGGCGATGGCGAATGGCGTCACGCTTATCGACCCCGCGAGCGTGTTTCTGGCCGCCGATACGCAATTCGGTACGGATGTCACCATCCATCCGTTTGTGGTGATCGGCCCCAGGGTCACGATCGGCAATCAGGTGGAAGTGCGCTCCTTCTCGCATCTGGAGGGGGCAGAAATCGGCCATCAGGCGATCATCGGCCCGTTTGCACGGCTGCGCCCCGGCGCGCAACTGGCAGATAGCGTCCATATCGGCAATTTTGTGGAGGTCAAAAACGCGAAGCTGGCCGAAGGGGTCAAGGCCAACCACCTCTCCTATATAGGAGACGCCAGCATCGGCGCACGCAGCAATATCGGTGCGGGCACCATCACCTGCAATTACGACGGCTACCGCAAATCGCAGACCACCATCGGCGAGGAAGTGTTTGTGGGCTCCAACAGCGCCCTCGTGGCACCCGTCACCATCGGTAACCGGGCGATCATTGCGGCGGGCAGCACCATCACCGATGATGTCGCGGAAGACGCCCTCACCCTCGCCCGCACCCGCCAGCACAGCATTCCCGGATGGGCGGCGCGGTTCAGAGAGAAGATGCGTTAAAAACCTGATGAGAATATTAAATGGCAAGCGACATCAGACACAGTGGCATTATAACTTGATGTAGCCCCCGTACTGTTTGTGCCTGTGGAACAGTTAGCTTCACCCCCTGCCCCTGGCGCATAGGGACGCACAGTTCCAGTTCCCGGAACACCATCATCTATCTTCAGATCAATCTGATATGCCTCAGACGGGGTCAGAATGGTAACATTCGTGTGACCGGTTGCTGCTTTTTTACCAAAATGCAGAATATGACCATAGTCGCCGTCGTAAATTGAGACATTACCGGTATAGGAACCATATGCATACCAGCTATAACCACCTGCTGTAAGACGGGCAGCAGGTACATTTACACCTAATACTGAATCAAGATTACTCCCTGCCCCCGCCACCCCTGTATATACTCCCTTAATGAAGCCTGATAATGCCAGTTGTTCCCACGCACCGAATGTTTCTCCTGCGGTAGATGCAGCAGACGCAGCGTTTATCTGCCCGTTTCCATTCCCATTTGCCGCTGCAGTCCAATAGGTAGTCGCATTTGTACAATCACCTGGCAAGCAAGCATATTTATCGACAAACATCTGACTAGCAGCAAAATATGCTTCGACATCAGTGCTAACAGAGTTCAACTGTGCCGAGCGGATCATGCTGCGCCCCACCATCACTCCCCCCAGAATCAGGCCGATGATGACGAGGACAATGGAGAGTTCGACGAGCGTGAAGCCGGGCGACACCGTCATTGCGAGCGAGCGACGCGAGCGCGACAATCCAGAAGATGCTTTGGCTGGATTGCTTCGCTGCGCTCGCAATGACGGATAGGCGGGACCAAGCGGAATATGCACGTCATGCTGAGCCGCAGGCAAAGCATCTCTCATCGAGGAAAGAGCAACGGGTGGTTCGTCGTTCCAGCGCAAGTGGGGAGATACTTCCTCTCCGCTACGCTGCGCGTCAGCATGACGCTGATAGGTTGTCATCCTGACCCCGAGCATAGCGAAGGGGAAGGATCCCGCAGCCGGGACAGACCATCGCAAATGGAGAGATGCTTCGCTACACTCAGCATGACGGAACCAGCCGCTACGCCCTACGGCTGAGGGCTGAGGGCTGAGGGCTGAGGGCTGAGGGCTGAGCATGAAGTGTCTCCTGGTTGATACGTTTGCAAAGTGCTACCCCCCCCAGCCACCGAACACCGAGGTGATATACCCCCCCCAGAAGCGCTCCAGTTGCTTGAGGAATTTGGTTTGCGTGCGGAGATTTTCCTCGGAGATGCCGTTTTTCTCCAGGTCCTTGATGTGTTTTTCGTAGAGCTGGTCGATCTTCGTGCAGAGGTCCAGCCCTTTTTGCGACAGGCGCACGCGGGTGGAGCGTTTATCGTGCGGTGATTTTTCCTGAATCAGGTAATCGCTCTCCACCAGCTTCTTGACGTTATACGATACATTGGAACCGAGATAATACCCCCGGTTGGTGAGTTCTCCCACCGTGAGTTGCTCGCTGCTGATGTTATAGAGAATCAGCGTTTGCACGTTGTTGATGTCCTCAATCTTCATCCGGTCCAGCTCGGCCTTGATGACATCGAGGAAGCGGCGGTGCAGCCGCTCAATCAACAGAATTGTTTCCAGGTAAGTCTCTTTCACCTTCACCCCCTTGGTTTGAGCCAGCATAGAAGGCCCCCTCTCTTCAGACAACCAGAAAGAGGTAAACAAAAGATTTAAGCACCCGTTTTGAGCGCCCCTGTGGCAATCTCAAGTGCAGCATAGGTGAAAATAGCCCGCGCCCCGGCACGTTTGAGCGCCAGCAGCGATTCCATCATCACCGCTTCCGTATCCAGATAGCCCTGACTCCCGGCGGCATGGATCATGGCATATTCGCCACTCACCTGATAGGCTAGCACCGGAACCGGGTGCGTGGAGGCAATGCGATACAGCACATCCAGATAGGGCAGCCCCGGCTTGACCATCACCATGTCGGCCCCTTCGGCGATGTCCAGAGCGACCTCGCGCAAGGCCTCGTCGCTATTGGCCGGATCCATCTGGTAGCTGCGCTTATCCGCTTTGCCGAGCGTAGCGGCAGACCCGACCGCGTCCCGGAATGGCCCATAACAGCTTGAGGCATATTTCACCGCATAGGAGAGAATGAGGGTGTGGGTGTGGCCTGCGGCCTCCAGCGCCTGCCGAATCGCCCCGATACGACCATCCATCATATCGGACGGCGCCACCACATCGCACCCCGCCTCCGCCAGCACCAGCGCCTGCTTGCACAGTGCCGCGACGGTAAGATCGTTCTGCACCTCGCCATCCACCACCAGCCCGTCCTGACCGTGGCTGGTGTAAGGGTCAAGCGCCACGTCGCCAATAATGCCGATTTCCGGCACGGCGGCTTTGATCGCCCGGATGGTACGGCACACCAGATTATCCGGCGAGAACGCTTCCCCTGCATCCGGCGAACGCAGCGCAGCAGACACCACCGGAAACAGCGCCACAGCGGGAATCCCCGCATCCCGCGCTGCTTTGGCTGTTGCCACCACCTGCGGGATGGAAAGCCGCGCCACCCCCGGCAGGGAACGAATCGGTTCGGGGTTGCCTTCCCCTTCGCGCACAAACAGGGGCAGAATGAGATCGGAAGGATGCAGGCGGGTTTCCGCCACCATCTCGCGCACCCACGGCGCTTGCCGCAAACGACGCAGGCGCGTGGTGGGGTAGGTTTCCATCCCGCTACCCCTCCAGACGCGACGTATCCAGATGATTCAGCGCGCATAAACGCTCCACCAGCGCCTCCACAATCGCACGATGGTCAGGGCGGGTGAGTTCCTGGCATTCCGCCAGCGTCAGCCAGCGACGCGCCGCCGTTTTTGCGGAATAGGCATCGGGTTCGTCGAAATGATCCGGGTGATGCACCTCCACCACAAACAGCATCATGCTGCGCTCAAACCCTTGCGTGGCAGAGGCAAAGGCAAAGCGCTTTCCCCAAAAGAGGCGACGGATATTTTCCGTGCGCAGGCCAATTTCCTCTTTGCCTTCCCGCATGGCGGTCATCAGCAGGTCCTCGGCACGGGAGAGATCGGTGATAGGGAAATCGCGGGAGGAAATATCGCGCCATTTGCCGCTCACGCGCATCCGCCTTGTGCCTTTGGCAATCTGGAATTCCGGAGGCCCCAGATCGGGATAAGAAGATTGCGGCTGCATCACATAGAAGCGCACCGGTCCGGTTTCCGGGATATAAAGAGGCAACACCCCGGCCTTACTCATCACGGGATGGGAGAGTTCCTCATCTAGCGAGTCATACAAGGGCAACACTTCCGCATCGCCGATAATATGGCGATAGCGCACCGAAACGGGGCCAGTCATGGTCTGTTCAATTCATGTATGCGGCTCAAACGATGCAGGGCACCGCGAGTGCACGCGTTATTCTGTATTAAGCGCTGGCGCTGGCCACCACACGATTCCGGCCACCATGTTTGGCCTGGTATAACAGATCATCGGCCCTGCAGATCAGAGCGTCGATCGTATCTCCTCCATCCTGTAGTTCGGCAACACCCACACTTACTGTGCGTCTTATACTGCCGTCTGGATGCGGGATAGGCAATGATTTTTCTTCCAGCACGCGACGAATCCGCTCCGCCACGTCAATTCCCTGCTCCAGAGAGGTGTTGGGCATCACCACCACAAACTCCTCTCCCCCATAGCGGACGGCAAGGTCGGACCCCCGGATACAGTCGATAATCGTCTTCGCTACCTCTTTCAGCACCATGTCGCCAATCGCATGACCATAGGTGTCGTTCACCGATTTGAAATGGTCGATATCCATAATCATCAGCGAGAGTGGCCGGTATGCCGATTGCGAGGAAGCCGCCATATTCTGCAAGTGGGTGCCCATGTAATGGCGGTTGTAAAGCCCGGTCAGATTATCGGTGGTCGCAAGGGATAATGTCTGCACATAGCTGGATTTAAGAGCATCCTGATAGCGCTTGCGACGCAACTGGGTGCGCACCCGCGCCACCATTTCGTTGAAATCCATCGGGGTAATCAGGTAGTCATTGACGCCCAGTTCCAACCCCTTGAGCAGCAGCGCCTGATCGTCTTCATCCACCAGAATCAGCAGCGGCACATGGCGCGTGGCTTCATGACCACGCAACTGGGAGCAGAGCCGCAGCCCGTCAGCATCGAAGAGCTGCGTACTGACAATGACCAGATCGTAATCCCCCTCCACCGCTGTGGTAACAGCCCGTTCTGGCTCATCGCACGCAGCAAACTGATACCCTTCTGTAATCAGGCGCTCGCCGGTTTGACGGGATTGCACGGTGTCGTCGTCGATCATCAACACCTTGCAGCCATGGGTTTCAACAGAGATATTTCCCCCTCCGGCCACGCCCATTTGCAGGCTGCTTTGCCCGCGAAGGCGTAATTCATCCACCATGATCTTCAGTCGCACCAGCGATTTGAGCCGTGCAAAAAGGGCGGTATCGTTGATCGGCTTGGTTAGAAAATCATCCGCTCCGGCCTGCAATCCGCGCACGCGGTCGCTCGGCTCACTGAGCGCCGTCACCATAATAACGGGAATATGGGCGGTTTCCGGATCGGATTTCAGCTTCTGGCAGGCCTCGAACCCGTCCATTTCCGGCATCATCACATCCAGCAGAATGATGTCGGGCCGCTGGGCCTTCGCCACGCTGATGGCTTCGAAGCCATTGCCCGCCGTGATGACGTTGTAATATTCCGAGGTCAGTTTGGTCTCTAGCAACTTGACGTTTGGCGCGAGATCATCCACGACCAACACAAGTGCGGTCATTCGATTTCTCCCAAAAATCGCTTCACGGTCTGCACGAAGGGCATAATGGAGATGGGCTTAGACACATAGCCCTGACACCCGGCCTGAAGGATTTTCTGTTCGTCATCCTTCATGGCAAACGCCGTCACGGCGATCACCGGGATATGCCGCACGTCCGGGTCCGCCTTTAGCCGTTGCGTGACCTCCAGACCGGAAATTTCCGGCAGTTGAATATCCATCAGAATCAGGTCTGGCATGTGGGTACGCGCCAGCTCCACGGCTTCGGCGCCGTTACGGGTTTCCACCGTCTTATAGTCGTGAGCCTCCAGCAGATCGCGGAAGAGCTTGAGGTTCAGGTCGTTATCCTCAACGATCAAAATAGTTTTTGCCATGTGGGTGCCCCTAATGTACTAGCACCATACCGTAACACACGCCTCCTTAACAAGAGATTACTCTGGAGCAGGCTTTCTCTATGCACGAATCCTCTGCCGAACTGGCTCGCATTCCTCAACGAGGGAAAGGAGCAAACCTCAAAAGCCTTGGCTACTTATGGCGTTATCTGCGCCCGCAAAGTGGTAGTCTGGCGCTTTCGGTAGTGGCGATTCTCATCACCTCCGGGGCCACGCTCAGCCTGGGAGCGGGCATCAAGCTGCTGGTCGATGCGGGCATCCATTCCCGCGACAGCTCCATGCTGAACGAGGCTTTCTGGTGGTTGACCGGCGCCACCCTGCTGATGGCAGGCGGGGTGTATGCACGCGTCACGCTGGTATCACGGGTGGGCGAGCGGGCGGTGGCGGCATTGCGTCAGGATGTGTTTGACCATCTGCTCACCCTCTCCCCCAGCTTTTACGATGCCACCCATTCCGGCGAAACCCTCTCCCGTGTGATGACCGACACCACGCTGCTGGAAAGCATTCTCGGTACCAGCGTGGCAATTGCGGTGCGCAATGCCTTTCTCACACTGGGGGGGCTTACCATGCTCCTCATCACCAGCGCACAACTGACCGGCTATGTGCTGTTGGCCGTGCCGATGGTGATTGTGCCAATTGTACTCTTGGGCCGGTATTTGCGCAAAGCCTCCAAACTGTCGCAGGATCGCACTGCCGCACTCAGCCACCATGTGGAAGAAAGCCTTCAGGGGATTCGCACCCTTCAGGCCTTTACGCTGGAACGCTATGCCTCCGAACAGATGCACCGCACCCTGCAAGCGGGACTGGAAGCCGCCTATGAGCGTATCCGCATGCGCGCTGCCATGGGGAGTCTGGTGATTACCCTTGTGTTCGGGGCGGTCACCGCCGTGATGTGGGTGGGCGGCAGAGCCGTAATAGCCGGAGAACTTTCCGCAGGCGAACTCACGGCATTCCTCTTCTATGCCATTACGGTGGCTTCTGCGGTGGGGGCGCTCAGCGAAATGATGGCGGATATGCAACGCGCATCGGGAGCCACCGAACGGTTGATGGAACTGCTCCGCACCGCCCCGACCATCACCGCGCCTGCCTCGCCGACAGCACTTCCGCAACCGGTGCGCGGGCATCTGCGGATGGAGGGGGTCAGCTTCACCTACCCAACCGCCGGGCAGCCTTCGCTGGAGGATTTCTCGCTGGAGATCCAGCCGGGCGAGACGGTCGCGCTGGTGGGGCCTTCCGGATCAGGGAAAAGCACCGTTTTCCAGTTGTTGCTGCGCTTCTACGATCCGCAACAGGGATGCGTGACGCTGGATGGCATTCCCCTAACCCAACTGGACCCGAAAACCATCCGCCACAGCATGGGAATGGTATTTCAGGAAACGCCGCTTTTCAGCCTCTCCATTGAGCAGAATATCGCGCTGGGCGATCTGGATGCCTCTCCGGACGCCATCCATCACGCGGCCGAACAGGCTGCCGCCCTGCCCTTTATCGAGGTCCTTCCGGACAGGATGCACACGCAGGTCGGCGAGCGCGGTATGCGCCTTTCCGGAGGCGAACGTCAGCGGATTGCGATTGCGCGGGCCTTGCTCAAAAACCCGCCGATTCTGCTGCTGGACGAAGCCACCAGCGCACTGGATGCCAGCAACGAAAAGCGCGTGCAGGACGCGCTGGCCTCGCTCACCCGCAACCGCACCACGTTGATTATCGCCCACCGCCTGGCCACGGTGCAGCATGTGGATCGTATTCTGGTGATGGAAAAAGGGCGCATCGTTGGCAGCGGCACCCATCAGGAGCTATTGCTGAAATCGCCGCTTTACGCCGAGCTGGCGGCCTTGCAATTCACACAGGCGGCATAACGGAACCTACACCGCGTAACGCAACGGCTCGTGCAGGCTGTGCAGCATGGTGAGGGTCGCATGGCGGCGATCCAGATGCAGGTGATGTGCTTCCTGTAGCATCCGTGTGGCACGCGCCCAATATTCCAGCCATGTTTCGGTGGAATGCGCCTGCGCGAGCCGCGCCAGAGTGGGGTGAGCGGATGCCGGATCGGCCTTACCTAACCCCAATGCCACCACTTTCTGAAACAGGTAATCCAGCATCCAGCGCAGCACGTCGAATGCGTCGGTATCGTCTTTGCCACCCACCGCGTCGGCCAATTGCTCCATCGGCTTAATCACGCGGTGAGGATACAGCGCCAGCGCCGCCAGCAGCTTGGTGTAAATGGGTTCCCAGTCGGATTCCTGCAACCGCAGAGCGCGCCCCGGAACACCGTTGCTGATGTCCCATAACGTATCCAGCCCTTCGGGTTTGGCGCCCTGATCGGTGAAAATAGCGCGGAAGATGTCCTGCCCTAGCGCGTGAAACGCCATCTTCCGGCAGCGCGAACGCAAGGTCGGCAGCACCCGTCCCGGTTGATGCGTCACCAGCAACAGCGCCGTCCGGGCGGGCGGCTCCTCCAGCATTTTGAGCAGCGCATTGGCGGCATTGCGGTTCAGGTGGTCGGCATCGTCCACAATCGCCACGCGCCACGCACTTTCACCCGCCGTCTTCCGCATAAACTGGCAGAGATGCCGCACGGCATCCACGCCGATTTCGCCGCCGCTTTCCGGACGCTCCACCACGCAAAAATCGCTATGCGCCTGCGCCATCATGCGGCGAAACACCGGATGCGTGGCGGCAATGGAATCCGTCCCCTCCACTTTCTCCCCCGGAATGCGACTGGTAGAAGCCAGTATCCACCGCGCCAGATGGTAGGCGAAGGTGGCCTTGCCCACCCCTTCCGTGCCGGTGAGCATCCATGCATGGGCGAAACGCTCATCGGCAAAGGCCTGCGTCAGGTGACGCCACTGCACCGTATGCCCCCGCAGATGCGGCGTCAAACGCGGATGGGACAGTTCGGATGAGGGTTCAGGGGGCATGATGGGCGATGATTAGAATTTCAGAGCTTCAGAAATTTAGAATACAAGAGATTTGGAATCTTGGAAGAAATGTAGTGCCTCGTGTCATCCCAGCGAAAGCTGGGATCCAGAAAGAATGGCAAGACTGGATTCCAACTTTCGTTGGAATGACGAGGTGGGGATGAAAATGCCTCCAAACCGATACACGCAGAAGCGTCGTTTGAAGCCTCTAACATGCCCAATTCATCATATTTTGCATTTCTCAATTTCTACAATTCCAAAGTTCCAAAACTCTAAAATTCTCTTCTTACCGCGCTGCCAACCCTAACGGCTTCCAGATTTTGGGTTCGCGCTCCAGATTATCCTGCATTTTCGTCTCCTGAGCAGGAGGCGTGTAGTCCAGCAGGTCGGGTTTTTGATCAAATTTGGGGTGTCCCTTGGCCAGTTTATAGCCCGCCGCCCACAAATTATACCCTTCTGCGCGCACCTGAATGGCCCGGAATCCAGCCTCTTTCAAGGCTTTGGCCGCCGTCGCCGCACTGAATGCCGTGTGATGCACCTGCGCTTCGCGTTGGGCATCATCCTTCAGCAGCACGCGGTGCCCAAACAGCATATCCAGCGCCGTGACATCGCCAATGGGGGTTTTGTAGAGTGGGGTTTCCAGCTTATCCTTGACAATCTCTTCCGCGATTTTGGTGATGTTGTTCAGCGAGAAAATGCACACCCCATCCACCCGCAACACACGGTAAAAGCTGCGCAGCGTCGCCATCACCTGATGCGGATACAGCCGTTGCAGATTATGCCGCGCCCACACCGCATCCACCGAAGCATCCTTCACGGCGGAGAGGTCGATAAGCGACCCGCGATAGTCGGGGTTGAGTGCGGGATCGGGGTCAATCCGCAGCTCTTTCCATTCCGCTCCACGAAACATTTTATGCATCTTGTTGGGATGCTGCTCGCCGCCTTCCACATGCAGCACTAGCTTGTGATCTGACTGCGGTTTTTTCGTTTGTGCGGGAGTTTTTTTCTTAGGGGCTGCCATGTTACGCCACCTTCCGTAGTTTTTGTTCCAATGCCTTCACTGCCGGGTTTTGCGCGTGTTCTGCATAAAACGCCTCAATTTCCTTTGCCGCAGGCGGGGGGATCAACCCACGCGACATATCGGTGATGAGGTCAATCTGCATCGGCAGGAGTTTTTTCAGATCATACTGATCCACCACGGTTTTACGCGCCGCACGGCGAACTTCCTCGCAATGATTGGGGGTGTTGAGCACCTCCATCACCTGTTTGGCCAGTTGATCGGGTGAGAAGAAATCCACCAGAAACCCGTTGACGCCATGCTGAATCACTTCCTCCACCGGGGGCGTGGCCGATCCCACCAACACACAGCCGGTTGCCATCGCTTCCAGCATCGACCAGGAGAGCACAAACGGATAGGTGAGATAGATATGCGCCCGCGAAAGCTGGAAGATTTTGGTTAAATCCTCATGCGGCACCGTGCCGACAAAATGCAACCGCGGATGGTTGGTCAGCCCCATTTTTTCGGCCCACACCTGACGGTAGGTTTTGTTGCCGGGCAGTTTTTTACCGTAACTCACCCCATCGGCCCCCACGGCGAGGATATGCAGGTCCGGCCGTTCCTCCAGCAGGGTTTTGGCCGCCTGCATGAAGGTGGGGAAGCCGCGATAGGGTTCAAAATTCCGGGCGATATAGGTCACCACCGGGTCGCCCTTATGGAAGGTCATGCCCGCAGGGGTGGTATAGGCGACACTGCTATCGGGACGGGAAATATCGGTATCCACCCCGTCATGAATCAGGGTAATGCGGTGCTGATATTCCTTCGGATGCAAATGCCGCTGCCAGCGCGTGGGACTCAACCCCCAATCGCAATATTGCAGGCTGAACAGGTTGATGGCGTTTTTGGTGCGCACCCGCGCCATATCGTCGAAATTGGACGGTTCCGCCGGGTCGAAGTTCACATCCGCACCCACGGAATGGTAGAAAAACTCAAAGAAATTGAGCAGCGGCACATCCGGATAGGCATCCTTCACATACAGCGCGTCCCCCCAGCCGGGATGGGCGACAATGACGTCCGGCGTAAAGCCCTCTTTCTCCTTGAGGTTGCGGCACACGCGCCACACTTCCTGCGCTTGCAGGATGCCGCGCTCGAACCCGACAATATAGCGGTGGGTGCTGGCCGAAGGCTCCCGCCCCGGATCATAGGGAATTTTATACACCCCCCGCATTTCGTTGCGGTTAGGTTTGGTGATAAACACCACCGTATTGGTGGGATCGGCCGCAAATACCCGCGCCAGATGTTTGAATTGCCCCGGCATATTGGGGTGAATAAACAGGATCTTCATGCACTACCCTTTGAGATCAGAAAACAACGGCCCTGAATCTAAGGAAATTCTGCATAAAGGCAAGCGTTAGTGCATCGCAAGAGGATGTGCGGCCCTCTCCGTTATTGCGAGGAGGCGTAGCCGACGAAGCAATCCAGAAATGATGCAGCGCGTTTCCTCCTCGTCATCCTGATCCATAGGCGAAGGATCTCCCTCTTTACCAAACACGGATAGGTTTACGCAAGTGGGGGGATCCTTCACTCCGTTCAGGATGACACCCATCCCGCTCCTGTCACAAAACCTTCATTTTTCAGAAAAAAAAAGACACATCTGTGGGTTAGCATTCTCCTCATTCAACATAAACCATGAGGAGAGACTATGGTTCCGACTATGACTTACTCGGACTTACAGATACTAGTGGAAGGCCCATTGGGGCTAGAGGGTGCAGGTGAGGTTCCACCGAAGGTATACAGACTTGCTCTTGCAGGCCAGAATGCCGAGCTAGACGATTTCATCGCAGGAAGGCCAGACCTGCAGAACGAAACCGTGTATAGCGCCGCCGCGCTCTC
Organism: Rickettsiales bacterium; assembly: GCA_044368015.1. GTDB lineage: Bacteria > Pseudomonadota > Alphaproteobacteria > Rickettsiales > RI-342 > JBIPLF01. The sequence goes on along the minus strand of JBIPLF010000010.1, from coordinate 758 downwards.
CAAGCACCTCACAAGAACCCTGACGGAATCTCAGAAGACCTGATCCTGAATGGTAGAATCCCCCTAAAAATCCCGATACCGCTCCCGGCCCGGCATAACGATGATAAATTCGGCGGTGCGGCCAAGCTGCGGGTTGGTGGGGTCCACCGGCTCCAGCTTCGCCACAAGGTCAGAGGGAACCGTTCCGGGATTGACATGACCGGAGAAAAACACCGTCGTTTCCAGCGTTTTGAAGTTGGGGTGCCGCACCCGTATATGCATCCGCGGCGGCGTACTTCCGGGGAAAATGGTCAGGAATTCATACCGTCCCATATTGCTGGTGGTCGCCTTGCCTGCCCCCTGAAACAGCGGGTCATGGGCCTGATAGCGGCCTTTAGCATCTGCGTGCCACAGCTCCACCACCGCACCCTGCACGGGTACGCAATATTCATCCACCACCTTGCCGGTGAGGGTAATCGGCTCGCCTTGCGCCGTTACCACACCACCCGGCTTGCTGCGCAGATTATTGGAATGCGGCATTTTCCCCGGCAAGGCCGGGTTGGAGATCACCTTGGAGGTCACCTTGCGGCAATTCACCAGCACTTCGTCTTTGGATTCCAGCGCGATGGATGGGGAGGTCCAGAGCAAACCTATCAGCGTCAGGACCAGCAAGGCAAACACCCCCTCCCTATCCCTCCCCCGCGTTGCGGGAGAGGGGACCGGATGCACCATCGCGCTGTACGACAAACCGCTGGATAATATGGAGAGGCCTTTCCTCC
>JBIPLF010000007.1:0-56867 GCA_044368015.1 Rickettsiales bacterium | reverse complement strand
GGGGTGAGGCAAGAGACAAGAACCCTCACCCTTTGGAGGCATTGCCTCCAACCTCTCCCACAGGGAGAGACAGCAGAACCGTCGCCGCAAGCGGCCGGGAATGCAATCCGGGAACATCGCACACAACAAAAAAGGGAGCCAGAAAACCGGACTCCCTTGTGTTCTACCCCATGGGGCAGAAGGAATCGTCATCGATATCATCATGTGTTTGGAATAAACATCACCCAAAGCCTGGCAACGACATACTTTCCCACGTCTTAAGACGCAGTATCATCTGCGCTGGCGCCTTTCACGGCCGAGTTCGGAATGGGATCGGGTGGATCTTGCGCCGCTACAGTCACCAGGCTATGGGTGACGTCTACTCTTACAACAGGATTTTTCCTACACTGCCCGGAAGGTTACCCCTCCGGGCAGGCAGTTCATAGATTTTACACTGCACGCGAAACGCAGTATCAATAAAGTCAATGGAGTCATTAGTACCGGTAAGCTGCACAGGTTACCCTGCTTCCACACCCGGCCTATCAACGTGGTGGTCTTCCACGACTCTCATAGGGAATTCTTGTTTTGAGGGGGGCTTCCCGCTTAGATGCCTTCAGCGGTTATCCCGTCCACACATAGCTATCCTACTGTGCCACTGGCGTGACAATAGGTGCACCAGAGGTGTGTCCATCCCGGTCCTCTCGTACTAAGGACAGCTCCTCTCAAAATTCCAAACACCCACGGCAGATAGGGACCGAACTGTCTCACGACGTTCTAAACCCAGCTCACGTACCACTTTAATCGGCGAACAGCCGAACCCTTGGGACCTGCTTCAGCCCCAGGATGTGATGAGCCGACATCGAGGTGCCAAACGGTGCCGTCGATATGGACTCTTGGGCACCATCAGCCTGTTATCCCCGGAGTACCTTTTATCCGTTGAGCGATGGCCCTACCACACAGGACCACCGGATCACTATGACCGACTTTCGTCCCTGCTCGGCTTGTCAGCCTCGCAGTCAGGCGAGCTTGTGCCATTACACTCTACAGACGATTTCCGACCGTCCTGAGCTCACCATCGCGCGCCTCCGTTACTCTTTGGGAGGCGACCGCCCCAGTCAAACTACCCACCATGCACGGTCCCGATCCCGGATAACGGGATGCGGTTAGATGCCAAGAACGATAAGGGTGGTATTTCAAGGTTGACTCCACCTGAGCTGGCGCCCAAGCTTCAAAGTCTCCCACCTATCCTACACATACAGTTCCTAACACCAGTGCAAAGCTATAGTAAAGGTTCACAGGGTCTTTCCGTCTAACCGCGGGAACTCCGCATCTTCACGGAGAATTCAATTTCGCTGAGCCTACAGTGGAGACAGCGGGGATGTCGTTACGCCATTCGTGCGGGTCGGAACTTACCCGACAAGGAATTTCGCTACCTTAGGACCGTTATAGTTACGGCCGCCGTTCACCGGGGCTTCGATCAGGAGCGTGAACCCCCTCACTTAACCTTCCGGCACTGGGCAGGCGTCAGACCCTATACTTCGCCTTGCGGCTTCGCAGAGCCCTGTGTTTTTATTAAACAGTCGCAACCCCCTCTTCTGTGCCACCCGCCCCTGGTTGCCCAGAGACAGGTCATCCTTATCCCGAAGTTACGGATGCAATTTGCCTAGTTCCTTCACTGTAGTTCTCTCACGCGCCTTGGTATACTCTACCAGTCCACCTGTGTCGGTTTGGGGTACGGTCTATAATGGTGGTGCTATTTCCTGGGACCACGTCACTGCCCTCCGAATCCAATAACATCGGACAATATAAATGATCCGTCACATCCACCAGGCTCAGGAATATTTACCTGATTCCCATCGACTACGCCTTTCGGCCTCGCCTTAGGGGCCGGCTAACCCTGCCACGACGAGCGTTGAACAGGAACCCTTGGACTTTCGGCGGGAGGGATTCTCACCCTCCTTGTCGCTACTTATGTCAGCATTCTCACTTCCGATACCTCCAGCATGCCTCACGACACACCTTCACAGGCTTACGGAACGCTCCGCTACCACTCCTAATGGAGTCCTTCGTTTCGGTGCATGGCTTTAGCCCCGGTACATCTTCGGCGCAAAGCGGCTTAATTAGACCAGTGAGCTGTTACGCTTTCTTTAAAGGATGGCTGCTTCTAAGCCAACCTCCTGGTTGTTTTGGCCACTTCACTTCCTTCCCCACTTAGCCATGACTTTGGGACCTTAACGGGAGGTCTGGGCTGTTTCCCTCTCGACCATGGACCTTAGCATCCACAGTCTGTCTGCTGCGCTCTAACGTGCCGGTATTCGGAGTTTGGTTAAGTTTGGTACCTCGGTAAGAGGCCCTAGCCCATCCAGTGCTCTACCCCCGGCAGGAAACGCGCAACGCACTACCTCAATAGTTTTCGCGGAGAACCAGCTATATCCGAGTTTGATTGGTCTTTCACCCCTAACCACAGTTCATCTCCGTCTTTTTCAACAGACGTGAGTTCGGCCCTCCAGTACGTGTTACCGTACTTTCAGCCTGACCATGGCTAGATCACCCGGTTTCGGGTCTACTACGTGCAACTAAACGCCCTATTCAGACTTGCTTTCGCTACGCCTACACCTATCGGCTTAAGCTTGCTGCACACAGTAAGTCGCTGACCCATTATACAAAAGGTACGCCGTCAGAGCATAAAGCTCCTCCGACTGCTTGTAGGCATTCGATTTCAGGATCTATTTCACTCCCCTAGAAGGGGTTCTTTTCACCTTTCCCTCACGGTACTTGTTCACTATCGGTCGCTCACGAGTACTTAGGCTTAGAGGGCGGTCCCCCTATATTCAGACAGGATTGCACGTGTCCCGCCCTACTCTAGAATCTGTACATCGCCTACTCATACGGGACTATCACCCACTATGGTGTGCCTTTCCATGCACTTTTGATTGAAACATACAGATTACTGGCCTGGTCCCGTTTCGCTCGTCACTACTCCGGGAGTCTCGGTTGATGTCCTTTCCTCCAGCTACTTAGATATTTCAGTTCACTGGGTTTGCTTTTAACCCCTATGTATTCAGGATTAAATACCTTATACAGGCCGTCAGTCTCTAGCAGACCGCCACCGGAAAACCGGGAACGAACAACTATGAACTGACGACCAAAGGTGGGTTTCCCCATTCGGAAATCCGCGGATCAAAGTTAACTTGCAACTCCCCGCAGCTTATCGCAGCTTGCCACGTCCTTCATCGCCTGTGAGCGCCAAGGCATCCATCAAATGCCCTTAAATTACTTTATCATATACCAATTCGCGCTTCGCGTGCAGAACAAAACCTACGCTTTGTTCTGCGTTAGTTTGGAAAAATCTATGATATCGACAACGATGTCTAACAACAACCACCTCAGCGGCGGGAGGCGAAACATAGCCATTTGGTCGGGTAAGTCAACAGCTTTTTTTGGGGTTTAGGATTCAGGATTCATGATTCAGAAATTTTATTGTTTTTTCAATCCCTTCCCCATACCATTTTCCTGCTGAATCCTGAATCCCGAACCCTGACCCCCCATGAAAATCACCATTCTTGCCATCGGAAAAGCCCGCGACTGCCCGGAAATGACGCTGTTCCGGGAATATCAGCGCCGCCTGCCATGGACGCTCTCCCTTATAGAGGGGCCGGTGAGCCGTGCCACCTCCCCCAAAAACCGTGAGGATGAAGCGCGCTGGCTGCTGGATCACAGCCGCGACGCGCATTTCCGGATTGCACTCGATGAGCATGGCACCGAATATACCAGCCTCGCTTTCTCGGCCTATCTCTGCAAACTGGAGGCTCAGGAATACCGGCATCTCGCCTTCCTGATCGGCGGGCCGGACGGGCATGGAGAGGCAATCCGCACCTCCTGCCAAAGCCTGATTTCTCTAGGGAAGCCCACCTGGCCGCACCTGCTGGTACGCGCATTACTCGCCGAGCAACTCTATCGCGCCTGGAGCATTGCGGAGAGACACCCTTACCACAGGAGTTAACGACGGGTAAACAAAACCTAAAATGCCACAGATGGGTAACGAAATCTTCACGCTAATCTGTTTGAGTAGGGAATGTGAAACTGTTATATTCTGTCTTAAGGGGACGAACCAAACAGTTTCCGGCGATTCACCAAACCAAGGAGAACCACAATGAAATTCCTAAACAAAATGCTAAAAGACGAAAATGGCGGCGGGCTGGTTGAGTACTGCCTGATCGTTGCGATTATCGGTATTGGTTGTATTGTGGTAATGGGCAACCTGCGCACTGCACTCAATACCACCTTTACCAACACGACCACACAACTCAACACAGCAAGCGCAATGGCAGGCTAAACCCGTCTCATCGGAAACCTACCGAACCCCCGCTCCGGCGGGGGTTTTTGCTTACCACACCCCGGGTATCAGCCGCCAGCGGGTACGCACCTTATACGCAGCATATTCCGTATCCTGCGACAGAAACCGCTCCTCATATCCGATACGCAAGATGAGTAGCGCCAGAAACACACCCATCATCCCCAGATTATGTGGGTTAAGGTGATTGGCCACCAACGCCAGATTAGACACCACATATCCGGCGTAGATGGGATGCCGCACCCAGCGGTACAAATGTGCCTTTTTGATGCCGCGATTGGCGGGAATAATCCCAAAACTCTTGTTGAGTGACAACAAACCCGCGAATGAGATCAGGATGCCCACCACCTGAACCCCCACAATCACGGGGATTTCATGCTGCGCACTTGGCAACAGAAACAGCGGCGCCGTCGTCGCAGCAAACGCCACCACCCATTCCACCGGGCGTTGTGAGCTGCTGGTGGGGAAGCGCCTGAACAGAAAAATGACAATCACCACCAGTTCAAACAGCACAAACAGCAGGGAACTCAGCTTGCCATAGGCCATAAAATTTAGCCATGCATTGCGCGCACCCCACGCATAAAAACCGGCCATCAGGAGGTTGGCAACCCACTCACGAACCCATACCTCTGCCGGAATACCGCGCCATGTTTTCATTACCATCCCCTTGTATCTGAGGGGTGAAGGCTAAGGTAGCCAGCCTTACTTTACAAGGAATCGGTGGTGTTTTGCAGCCTGCGGCGCATGGGAAGAGACTTCTTCAGTTGCTGAAAGAACCCTATCCATGGCTGGTAATAGAGTTTCCACACCCCCGCATAGTGGCGCTCCTCTTCCCCGCCAAGCCCCAGCACCAATGCTTCGCGCTGCTGTGGGATATACAAGGTTCCAAACCATTTATCCCAGAACCCAAACACCATGCCCATATTCCGGTTCCAATGTTCTGGTGCAACAGAATGGTGAATGTGATGCTGAGCAGGGCTAATAAAAAGCCACCCCAGCACTCCCGGATACTGGATCCAGATATGCGAATGACGCAGATTGGCATGCAGTAACAGAAATGCACCATAAAACACATTCTGCTGTAGCAAACCGACAGTATTGCCCTCACTTGCGATGACCCCCAAATAGATTCCGCCTACCGTTGCCGTGCAGAAAGAGGTGCAAAAAAGCCCCCACCAGTCATCAAACAGATGCTGGCGGTAGAGGGTGAGTGGCATCAGGGTCGTGGCGCTGTGATGTACCTTATGAAACTCCCACAGCAGCGGCCAGCGATGTTGTAGATAATGCGAGAAAAACAACCCAAAGTCCATGGCCGTAAACATAACCAGGCTGTATACCCAGACATCCACCGATTCCGGCAGATGGTAATATGGCAAAAACGACAGGGATCGCAGTGCATCCCGAATCAGGTGCCCGAATGGTTCAAACGATATCACCAGCGCGGCGAAGAAAAACACCTTGAAACTGGCGTTCACACAAAAATACAGGATGTCGGTTCGGGTGGATGGATCGGCATACAGCGCCTTTGGAAAACAATAGGCCCAGAATCCTCCATCGGCAGCCGCAATGCCAGCATTCCGGTCTCGACGATAGGCATATACCACGCTGAAACCATTCATCAGCAGATAAAGCCAGAATACCGCCGCTGCCGGAGAAGTAAATAAACTCCACGGCTCTTGCAACGCCCGCCCGATGAGATGCCAGTCCATTGCCCGCTCCTTGCCCGTCCAGTGTACCGAGTCGTCCCTAAAGAATCCCTTAAAAGGAGAGAGAGGCAGATGAGGAAGCGTTGCTTTTCTCGCCTGTTGCTTCTAGATGTGGGTGTGTCACATACTGGGAGGTTATCCATGACCCTACTCGACCATTCCATCGCCTATAAGCCTTTCCGCTATCCGTGGGCGTATGAGGCCTGGCAATTGCAGCAGCGCATCCACTGGCTACCAGAGGAAGTGCCGCTGGGCGATGACGTGAAGGACTGGAAAAAAAACCTCTCGCCGACGGAAAAGCACCTGCTGACCCAGATTTTCCGCTTCTTCACGCAGGCGGATATTGAAGTCAACAACTGCTATATGAAGCATTATTCGCAGGTATTTCAGCCGACTGAAATCCAGATGATGCTCGCGGCTTTCTCCAATATGGAGACGATCCACATCGCCGCCTACTCGCATTTGCTCGACACGCTGGGGATGGATGAAGCGGAATACCTCGCCTTCATGAAATACAAGGAGATGAAGGATAAGTACGATTATATGCAGCAATTTGGCTGCAAGGATCATGTGGGGATTGCTACCACGCTGGCCGTGTTTGGCGCCTTCACCGAAGGGTTGCAGCTCTTTGCCTCCTTTGCCATCCTGCTGAATTTCCAGCGCTTTGGCAAAATGAAGGGGATGGGACAGATTGTCACCTGGTCGGCGCGGGACGAAACCCTGCACACCAATTCCATTGTGCGACTGTTCCGCACCTTCACGCAGGAATTCCCGGAAGTGTGGACGGATAAGCTCCGCGCCGATCTGCGCGAGGCCTGCGATACCATCGTCGGGCATGAGGATGCGTTTATCGACCTCGCCTTTGAACTGGGCGGGGTGGAAGGCTTAGGCCCGGATGAGGTGAAGCAGTATATCCGCTTTATCGCCGACCGCCGCCTGACCCAGCTGGGGCTGGAGCCGATGTATCATATTGAGCAAAACCCCCTCCCCTGGCTGGATGAGATTCTGAATGGGGTGGAGCACACCAACTTCTTTGAAAACCGCGTCACCGAATATACCCGCGCCGCCACGCAAGGCACGTGGGAGGAAGCGTTTGCGTAGAGGAGAGCAACGCTATCTGCGGGGAGAGTGGTAGCTGGAGGCGGGATCGAACCGCCGACCTCGGAATTATGAGTTCCGCGCTCTAACCATCTGAGCTATCCAGCCGCCAAGGAAGGATCGTGAATAAAACAGATTTTACGCGGAATGCAAGCCGCTTCCGCTCTTTTCCTTCGGCAAACGTGCTGCGATGCGGACGCGGTTCAGCGCCAGCGCCGCTTCGTCGGGTTGCCAGTCGTGAATCCAGCAGGGGGCAATACCTTCCAGCAAGGCCTCCGGGTCGCCGAATTGGGGGTGGTAGCCCCGGCGTTTCATCTCTTCAATCAGGGATTTTTGCCGGTTCACCATAAACCGTAACTTATTGTAGAAGAATAATACATGCCCTTTGCCGAGCGTGTAATCCGCCGGTGCCGCCAGCTTCTGGGGGGTAACTCCCCGCGCCTGAGCGGCCCGCACCAGCGCAAAAATGCGCGGCAGTTCCCGGTATTCTGCCACCAGATGCGCCCGGTGTAATTCTTCAGGCGGCACGACATTAATCCGCGTCATGGCTCCGGATTCCACTCACCGCGAAAGCTTTCCTCCGCCGGGCCGCACATCCACACGCCTGCCTCGTCCCGCTCCCAGCGGATATGCAACGCCCCGCCGGGCAGATGCACCGTCGCCTGACGCGAGGGGATGAGCTGCCGCCGCACCGCCGCGACAAGCGCCGCGCAGGCACCGGTTCCACAGGCGGGCGTTTCGCCAGTACCGCGCTCCCACACCCGCAGGCGAATGCTCATATCGGCCTGCACGGCGGCAATGCCGATATTCGCCCGTTCGGGGAAGAGGGGGTGCACTTCCAGGTTTGGTCCTAGCTGGTCGAGTGGAACCGCGTCCACATCGGCCACAAAAAACACGGCGTGGGGATTGCCCATATTCACCCCTACCGGATCGCGCAGTATATCGAGCGTCACCGGAAGATGCAGCGTATCGGCCTCCTCGCGCAGGGGAATCTCCTGCCAGTCAAGGCGCGGCAGCCCCATATCCACGGTGATTTTTCCGCCCGCAGCAGCCTGACATTTCAGCACGCCCCGAACGGTTTCAACGGTCACTTCCGTGAGGTTATGCTCCTCCATCAGCCATTTGGCAACGCAGCGGGTGGCATTGCCACAGGCACCGGAAGCCGAGCCATCGGCATTGTAGATTTCCATCCGCGCATCGGCGACCTCGGAGGGTACCAGCACAATCACCTGATCGCAGCCAATCCCCCTGCGGCGGTCGGCAATGCGGATAATGCGGGAGGCAGGGAGGATGAACATCCGGGCCTGACGGGCGTCAAACAGGACAAAATCATTGCCAAGCCCGTGCATTTTGCGGAAGGAAAGCATTTTGGAAGGGGTATGGAAGGATGCCCAGACGCTGTGTCCGGTGACGGATAATTTGCGCGATTTTTTGCGCGGTGCCTCGCTCATCTCGTTCCCCTCCCTCCGGGTGGCGCCCCTATTTCCCCTCCATCAGCCGATCCACCAACTGCGCCACGGTGGGGACAAACCCACCCGCATAGAAGGGATCATGGGCAAAATGGTAGGCATTATGCCCGGAGAACATCAGTTGTTGCTCAATGTCGCCGTCCGGCCCCAGATGGGCAATATCCTGCAAGGTTTTCTGGATGCAGAAACTGCGCGGATCGGCCTTGTGGCCGGTGGTGCCGGATTCTTCCTGCGACCAGTTGCTGAAGCGGCAGGCACTCAGGCACCCCATGCAATCGCGCTGATGGGTGAGGATTTGCTCCTCCCGGGCGGGATCGACGAAAATCACGGTGTCGTCGGGTGTTTTCATGCCCGAGGTGAAGCCTTGCGCCATCCAGCCTTCGGCCTTGTGTTTATCTTCTGCCGTCACATAAACGGGACGGCCACGCGGCCCCAGCGGCAGAGCCTCGGAGAGCGCACCTTCCGGCTTGCTGAGAAACGCGATTTGACGATCGGCCCGCCCCTGTAATTCATTGATAAACGCATTGCGCACCGCCGAGGAGTAAAATCCGGTAGGCGAAAAACGGTTGAGGAACACATCCCCCTCTTTCAGCGTCCAGAGGCGTTTTTTCCACACTTCCGGCACGGGGCTTTCTACCGTCAGCAGCGGGCGCGTGCCGAACTGGAACGCAATGGGTCCGATTTCGGGATTATCCAGCCAATGCGACCAGTCCTCAATATGCCACACGCCGCCCGCCATGATGATGGGCGTGTGCTGCAATCCCATTTCATTCATGCCCGCCCGCAATTCCCGCACCCTTGGGTAGGGGTCCTCTGGCACCAGCGGATCCTCGGCGTTGGAAAGTCCGTTATGTCCGCCCGCTTTCCACGGGTCTTCATAGACCACTGCGCCCAGCCACTGCGCCTGTTTGGAGAAGGCACGCTTCCACAACGCCCGAAACGCCCGCATAGAAGAGACGATCGGGTAATAATGCACGCCATAATGCGCGCAGATTTCTGATAGGCGATAAGGCATCCCCGCACCGCAGGTGACGCCATGCACCAGCCCTTTGGAGCCTTCCAGAATCCCCTCCAGAATCGGCACCACGCCGCCCATTTCCCACAGGACATTCATGTGGATACGGCCCTTGCCGCCGGAGACGTCATGCGCGATTTTCGCCTGCGCGATGCCGCCACGGATGCTGTGGGCGATCAGTTCGTGATGCCGCTCGCGCCGGGTGGTGGTGTGGTAGAGTTGCGGAACGGGATGGCCCTGCTCGTCGTAACTATCGGCATTGACGCCGGAAAACGTACCGACGGCGCCGCTCGCGGCGAAGGCTCCCGAACTCTGCCCGTTGGTAGCGGAAATGCCTTTCCCTCCCTCGATAATGGGAAGCACTTCCTTGCCGCCGATGACAACCGGGTTCAGACCTTTTAGCATAAGGGGGCCACCTCTAAAGGAAAAAGAGGGTTCCGCCTAGTCAAAATTGGGGGAGATTTATCCCTTTTTCCTCAGGCATGAGGATTTACATCGCACTCCCAGACTGTTATGCAGATTCCCTGTTTCATCAAGGATCATGCCATGCCCGCGCCTGCGCCCAAAGTCGGTTTTGTGAGTCTCGGATGCCCCAAGGCGCTCGTGGATTCCGAGCGGATTCTCACCCAGTTGCGGGCGGAAGGCTACGCGTTTTCGCCTTCCTTTGAAGGCGCGGATCTGGTGATTGTCAACACCTGCGGCTTTCTGGATAGCGCCCGCGACGAATCGCTCGGTGCGATCGGCGATGCCATGGCCGCCAACGGCAAGGTGATCGTCACCGGATGCTTAGGTGCCAAACCGGAAGTGATCCGCGATAAATTCCCCAACGTGCTCGCCATCACCGGGCCGCAGCAATATGAGAGCGTGCTCGCCGCCGTGCATGAGGCATTGCCGCCGCGCCGCGACCCGTTTACCGATCTGCTGCCCGCGCAAGGGGTGAAGCTCACCCCCCGGCATTACGCCTATGTGAAAATCTCGGAGGGCTGCAACAACCGCTGTAGCTTCTGCATTATTCCTTCTTTGCGCGGCGATCTGGTCAGCCGTCCGGCGGGTGAGGTGATGGAGGAGGCCGAAAAGCTGGTGGCCTCCGGCGTCAAGGAACTGCTGATTATTTCGCAGGATACCAGTGCGTACGGTGTGGACGTGAAATACGCCGAAAGCCAGTGGAAAGACGCACCGCTTGCCACGCGATTCCTCGACCTCGCGCAGGCGCTCGGCACGCTCGGCGTATGGGTGCGGATGCATTATGTCTACCCCTATCCGCATGTGGATAAGGTGATTCCGCTGATGGCAGAGGGGAAAATTCTCCCCTATCTTGATATCCCCTTCCAACATGCCTCGCCCCGGGTACTGAAGGCGATGAAGCGCCCGGCCTCTCAGGAAAAAACGCTCGAAACCATCCGCCACTGGCGGGAGATGTGCCCGGACCTCACCTTGCGTTCCACTTTTATCGTCGGTTTTCCGGGCGAAACCGAGGCCGAGTTTGAGGAACTGCTCGACTGGCTGGAGGAAGCGCAGATCGACCGCTTAGGTTGCTTCAAATACGAGGCGGTGGAAGGTGCGGCGGCGAATGCGCTTGGCGATCCCGTCCCCGAGGAGGTGAAGGAGGAGCGCTGGCACCGGGTGATGGAGCTGCAACAAGGCATCAGCGCGGCGCGACTCACACGCAAGGTAGGGCAGACGCTACAGATTCTGGTGGATGAGGTGACATCCCCCACCCGCGCCATTGGGCGCTCCAGCGCCGACGCGCCGGAGATTGACGGGGTGGTGCATCTGACCAGTAAAACGCCTATCCGCGCCGGGGAATTCGTGCAGGCGAAGATCACCAAAGCGGATGAGTATGATTTATTTGGGAAGGTCGATGCGTAGATGAGCGATGACTGGATGATTTGAATGAAGGATGCCCACCCCTTCAACATGTATGGGGCCTTCACAAGAAAGTATGCGTGTTTCGTCATCCCGGCGTAGGCCGGGATCCAGTCTTTCTTGTTTGCTTGGTTCCAGCTTTCGCTGGAATGACGCGGTGGGAAGGTCGATGATTGGATTAAAATACCCCCTCTTCTCTTCTAACCCCTAACCCCTGAACCCTTTTATGTCCGACCATATCACCCTCTACGATTCCACCCTCCGCGACGGCTCGCAATCCATGGGCGTGGATTTCAACCTCGCCGATAAGCAGGTGATCGCCCGCGCACTGGACGCTCTGGGGCTGGATTATCTGGAAGGCGGCTGGCCGGGCGCAAACCCGGTGGATGATGCGTTTTTTGCCGCCGCCCCTGCCCTCTCCCACACGCGACTCACCGCCTTTGGCATGACCTGCCGTGCGGGGAAAGCAGCCCAAGAGGATACCGGTTTGCGCACCCTGCTCGATACGCCGGTGAAAGCGCTGTGCATCGTCGGCAAGGCGTGGGATTTTCAGGTAGATGAAGCGCTGCGGATTCCGCGTGAAGAGAATCTCCGCATGATCCGCGACAGCGTGTCCTTTCTGGTAGAACAAGGCCGCGAGGTGTTGTTCGATGCTGAGCATTTTTTCGATGGGTTCCGCAGCAACCCCGACTATGCGCTCACCTGCATCCGCACCGCGTTTGACGCCGGCGCACGCTGGATCGTGCTCTGCGATACCAATGGCGGTTCGCAACCGTTTGATGTCGCCGAAGTGGTTTCCTCCCTCACCCGGCATATTCCGGGGACGCACTTAGGCATCCATTGCCATAACGATACCGAGCAGGCGGTGGCCAATAGTCTAGCCGCTGTGCGGGCGGGAGCGCGGCAGGTACAGGGTACCATCAATGGTGTCGGCGAGCGTTGCGGTAATGCGAATCTCATTTCCATTATCCCCACCCTGATGCTGAAACTGGGATTCACCACCGGCATTGCGCCGGAGAAACTCCCGCAACTGACCACCATTTCGCGGCTACTGGATGATCGGCTGAATCGTAGCCCTAACCCGCATGCCGCCTATGTCGGTGAGGCAGCCTTCGCGCATAAGGGCGGGTTGCATGTCTCTGCCGTGGCGCGGGTAAAAAGCGCCTATGAGCATATCGATCCGGCGCTTGTGGGAAATCGCACAAACATCCTGATTTCCGATAAGGCCGGACGTTCCAACATTCTCGCCCAGCTGGAAACGCTGGGACTGAAAGTGGAGGCTTCCGATCCCCGTGTGGAGGAGCTGGTGGCGCTCGTCAAAACACGCGAGCAGGACGGCTTCGCCTATGAAGGGGCGGAAGCGAGTTTTGCGCTCGTCGCCCGGCGGTTGTTGGGGGAGGTGCCGGAGTTTTTCGATCTGGAAAGTTTCCGCGTGCTGGATGAACGCCGTATCAACGCGAAAGGGAAGCTCGAAACGGTATCGGAGGCAACCATCAAGCTGCGCATCGGTAAAAAGCGGATGCTCACGGTGGCAGAAGGCAACGGCCCGGTGAACGCGCTGGACGCCGCACTCCGCAAAGCACTGGCGCGGTTCTACCCCGTGTTGAAAGATATCCGGCTGGTGGATTATAAGGTGCGCATCCTCACCCCGCAGGACGGTACCAAAGCCGTCACCCGCGTGATGATTGAAAGCAGCGATGGCGAGGGAAATCGTTGGCGTACCATCGGGGTTTCCGCCAACGTGATTGACGCCTCCTACCACGCGCTGCACGATAGCATCACCACGGTGTTGTTGCGCCCGTAGCTTGGAGGGCGACCCTACATGCTTGCCATGTACCCGGGGGTTGCCCTGATCCTTTCGTTACGATACTCTTGTGGACGCACCGGTTCCAATGGGTCTGCTTTTTCAGCGCAGACATTTTCCAATATCAGACCCAGATCATCCAATGCTAAACCCGTTGCCACAAGATCCTTATCCACCATCTGTAGCACTATCTGCTCTGCCTGAGATACCCCATCCTCCCCGAATGCAGCAGACACTGCCTCATGATTGGCTTGCCGAGCTGCCAATACCTCCCGTGCGCTCTGTACATAAAGGGAACCATCGTCACTCGCCGCGCATTCCTGCGCCAGCGTAGCCTTGTCCAGGGTTTGTACCTCCGCACTGGTCGGGACGACCACAATCCCTATCTCTTCGGCGGCAGCATTGATTTCAATTAAGCCGGGCAGCAACCGATGCGCAAACTCTTCGAGGGTTTCTGTTGGGGGGGGGGGGGGAGTATCAACCATAGCAGCAGGCTCCTGTTTGAAAAAATAATTTGGACACATGATAATAACCAAATGTGACACTATGATGACATATGCCTAAAAGTAAACCTTTGCAGCACCCACCTGCTTGCCACGAAGTCGCTTGCTGCTCTGCGCCAAATCCGTAGAATCACGCCTTCTGCTCTGTGAACCTACAAGGAAACCCATGACCTCCGATAAATTCATTCGCGCCGCGATCGGCAGTGTGCAGGGGTTGATCCCCGAAACACCGCCCACCGTGTCATTTGAATTCTTCCCGCCCAAAACACCGGAGATGGAAGCGACCCTGTGGCAAACGGTGCTGGAGTTGGAAAGTTTCTCCCCAGCCTTTGTGTCGGTTACCTATGGTGCGGGCGGCACCACGCGGGAACGCACCCACCAGACGGTGAAGCGTATCCTCACCGAAACCTCGCTGAAACCGGCGGCTCACCTTACCTGTGTGGGATCCTCGCGGGCGGAAGTGGACGCGATTGCCCGCGATTACTGGGATTCCGGCGTGCGGCATATTGTGGCGCTGCGCGGTGATCCACCGGAGGGTACGGAATACACCCCTCACCCGGAAGGCTACGCCTATGCCAGTGATCTGGTGGAGGGGCTGAAACGCATCGGCGATTTTGAGATTTCGGTGGCGGCCTATCCGGAAACCCATCCGCAGGCGGTGTCGGGCGCTTCCGACCTCACCCATCTGAAACGCAAGATCGATGCCGGCGCCACCCGCGCCATCACGCAATATTTCTTCGATGTGGATGTGTTTTTACGGTTTCTGGAACAGACACAGCGTCAGGGCATCACTGTGCCCATCGTTCCGGGGATTTTACCGGTCACCAATTTCGCGCAGGTGGTAAAATTCAGCGCACAATGCGGTACGGCGGTGCCAAACTGGGTTGCCCGCGCCTTTGAGGGGCTGGACGATCATCCCCACACGCGGCAACTGGTGGCGGCGATGATTGTGGCTGAGCAATGCCGCCTGCTGCGGGCGGCGGGGGTGGATCAATTCCATTTCTATACCCTCAATCGTGCACAACTGAGCGTGGCGATGTGCCATGTGTTGGGGCTGCGTCCTCGTCAATGATTTGGTAAGGATTGCACCTTAGGCTAGATCCTGTAGCGTTTTCGCTTTTCGTTTACGCCAGAAGCGCGAGACGACGTGTAGAAAACCTACACGAGGCGAAGCGTGACGCCGCGTAAACGGAAATGGGAAATGCTAAATGTTTGCCTTTATACGCTATTTCGCTGCGGTGAGCTTCGTGCTGGTCATTATGGCCGGTGCGTTTATTGGCGTGTATTTCCGGCAGGTAGCCACCGACGATCTACAGATGATTATCGAGCAAAGCAACGCTTCGGTGGCGCAGGGCTATGTGAACGCGGTGTGGAAACCCTACCAGCCCGTGTTTGAACAACTAGCGAAAACCGCACCCAGTGCCTGGGTGAACTATCCGCCCTTTGTGGATTTCAGTAAGGCAACTTTCCATTACTTCGAAGAAATTAATATCGTCAAACTCAACCTCTACACCGCACGGGGAGCGCGTTTTCTCTCGACCAATCAGGCAGAAATTTCCTCCCTCAACCATGCCACCTTACAGGCGAGCAATATTGGCGATCAGGAAGCGTTTAAACGAGCACTTCAGGGAGAAGTCGTCACACAACTGGTTGAAAACGCCACGTTCACCGCCGCCGATGGCAGCCGAAAGACGGGCGCATTGGTGCAAAGTCTGGTGCCGATTCTCTCCGATAATTATGTGGCGGTTGTTGCCGGAAGTGACGTCAAAGTCAGTGGCGTGATTGAGGTCTTCCACGACGTGTCCGATTTGTGGACACAGCTCTACCTGTTTCAAGTGATTGGTACGGGGGGGATTATCCTGATCTTCCTGATCCTGCTCGCCACGCTGATGTATTTCTCCCGCAAGGCAGAAATGATTATCGCCAAACAGCATGAAAGTAATGTGGAACTGGCCGCCGCCAAAGCGCGTGCCGAGAGCGAGAGCGAAGAAAAATCCAAGTTTCTGGCCAATGTCAGCCATGAATTGCGTACGCCGCTGAATGCCATTATCGGCTTCTCCGAAATTATCAAAACACGGATGGAAGCGGAATCAGACGAATCGCCCCATTTTGAGTATGTACGCGATATTCACGGCTCCGGTGTGCATCTATTGGGGCTGATTAACGATATCCTCGACTACTCCAAGGCCGAAGCGGGTAAGCTGGAACTGGATATTTCTGAAGTGGATATTTCCAAAATTGTCAAAACCAGTATGCGGTTTGTGATGCCACGGGCCGAATCTGCCGGTGTGGAATTGATTGAGGAAATGCCCAATCAACGCTTCTCGGTGAGCACGGACGGCAAAAAGCTCAAGCAAGTGCTGCTGAATCTGCTCTCCAATGCCGTGAAATTCACCCCGGAAGGTGGCAAGGTCACGGTGACCTTATGGGAACAGATTTCCGATGGCTCCATTGGGATTGAGGTGCGCGATACCGGGATTGGGATTGCCCCCAAGGATATTTCCAAAGCCATGGCCCCCTTTGGTCAGGTGGATAGCGAACTCAGCCGTAAATACGAAGGCACGGGACTCGGCCTGCCGCTTACCAAAAAATTCGTGGAATTGATGGGTGGCACTTTCACCATCCAGAGCGAAGTCGGTAAGGGTACCAGCATCACCTGCATGTTCCCCAAACACGCGCCGGAAAAACCCTCACGGAAACCTGCTGCGTAGACGGAGCAGCGCCGTCATTTGGCGTGGATGTTGCATAGAATTTCGCGACGTTCACCCGGAAAGCACACCCGATGACCAGTCTCATTACCCAGCGTCCGTGGGTAGCCGCCCACCTCGGTCCCTCTCCGCGCTATCCACAGCAGGTTGTACAGACATCTGCCCAGAAACCAAAGGACACAGAGGATCAGGCATTGGCGATCATGAAGCGCCGCGTCCGCGAAGTGGGGCTTCAGGGGTATGCCGATGAGCAAAAAGCAATCAGCAAGCTTACCAACATTCTACAATTACTTAAAAAAGATGCAGAAGGTGACGTGCGGGAGCGGATTGAGGGTTACCTCACCCATTTTGAAACATCGCTACCCGAAACACCGAAACAGATGCTGGATTTTATCCGCGACGACATCGCGAGCATCCCGCAAACTGCGCCCGATCATTTGAAGAAACGTATGGAGGAAGTGTTCGACACCATCCTGCGTATGCAGGCATTGCCGGACGACATGATCGCCCAGCTCAGCGGCAAAGGGGGTATGGCGGCGTAAAGCGCTTATGCCTCGTCGCTGTATTGGCGTTCCATCCGCTCATGGCGTTCCTGCGCCTCAATGCACAGGGTGGCGATAGGGCGGGCTTCCAGACGCTTCAGGCCGATTGGCTCGCCGGTTTCCTCGCAATAGCCATATTCGCCGATTTCAATGCGGCGCAGGGCAGCGTCGATTTTCTCAATCAGCTTCAGGTAGCGGTTGCGGCTGCGCAGCTCCACCCCGGCTTCGGTTTCGATGGTGGCGCGATCGGCGATATCCGGCTCGTGCCAGTTTTCCTCTTTCAGGTGGTTGAGGGTCTCGCGTGATTCACGCAACAATTCCTCGCGCCATTCCAGCAGGCGACGACGGAAATACTCCGACTGCCGTTCGTTCATATAGGGTTCTTTGGTATTCGGCTTGTAGCCTTCGGGAAGGGTCACGGTCACCAGGATGCCTCCAGTGTTTCCTTTAAGAGGGGTGCGCTTATACCTATAATCGGTGGTACGCGCAAGTACATAGCGTCATCTAACCCAATAAAGCGCGGGTGGCTAGCCCGATATCGGGGGCACGCATGAGGGATTCCCCCACCAGAAAGCAGTGAATTCCAGCCTTTTGCATGCGTTTGACCTCAGCGGAAGTCGCAATGCCGCTCTCGCAAACCACCGTATGCCCCTCCGGGATCTGCGTCACCAGCGCTTCCGATAAGGAAATATCAATCTCCAGCGTTTTCAGGTTGCGGTTGTTGATACCAATCAGCGGCGAGGTGAGGCATAGCGCCTGCTCCAGCTCTGCGGCATTATGCACTTCCAGCAGCACGTCCATGCCGAGAGCTTGCGCCGCCTGTTCCAGTTCCTGCGCCTGCGACAAGGAAAGGGCCGCCATAATCAGCAGCACGCAATCGGCCCCCAGCACCCGCGATTCGAGTATCTGGTAGGGGTCGAGCATGAAATCCTTACGCAGGACGGGTAGCGTCGCCCGCGCTTTCGCCTCGGCGATGAAATGATCCTCCCCGGCGAAATAGGGGGTATCGGTGAGCACCGACAGGCAGGTCGCCCCGGAGGCCTGATAAATCGCGGCGACTTCCCCTACCTCCACCCCTTCGCGGATCATCCCCCGGCTGGGGGAAGCGCGTTTGATCTCGGCAATCAGCCCTACTTTCTGAGCGTCGATCGCGGCCCTAAGCGCCGTGTGGAAAGGCCGCAAGGGCAAGGCTTCTGCGAGCTTCTCCCGCAGGCTCGCTTCAGGCAACGCGGCTTTGCGGTTGGCAATGTGCAGGTGTTTATCGGCGCAGATACGGGCAAGGATGTCGGTCATAGAGTGTATTCCAAGTTATATGATCAGCAAACTCTCCTGTTTCTCTCCCCTCCCGCTTGCGGGTTTGGGGCACTGCCACAAAGGCAGGGGGAGGGTGCTCCTTTAAGAAAAAGCATCATTTGTTTGCGACACCCCCTCCCTAACCCTCCCCCGCAAGCGGGAGAGGGGACTGAGCCGTGCAATTGGGAAAGCCTACTCCACATCACGATTGGAAATTTCCACCAGTTGGGCCAGCACTTCCTTCGCCTTGCGGGCATCAATCGCTGCTGCCGCCAACACCACTCCCTCGCGCAGATCCGCTGCTTTGCCCGCCACCAGCAGCGCCGCCGCCGCATTGAGCAACACCACGTCGCGGTAGGCGCCCGGTTCGCCCGATAGCATCGCGGAAAGGGCGCGGGCATTGTGATAGGCATCCCCCCCCTTGAGCGCGCTGGTGGGTGCGGGGGTTAGCCCTGCCTCTTCCGGCGTAATGGTAAATTCCTGCACCTCGCCATCCCGTAATTCGGCGACGAAGCTCGGCCCTGCGAGGGTGATTTCATCCAGCCCGTCGCTGCCATGGACAATCCAGGCACGATGACTGCCGAGTTCCCGCAGACTTTCGGCGAAGGGCACCAGAAACCGCCGGCCGAACACGCCGATCACCTGATGTTTCGCCCCCGCCGGATTGGTGAGCGGCCCCAGCAGGTTAAACAGGGTGCGGAGTTCCAGCTCCACCCGTACCGGTGAGATATGCCGCATCGCGGTGTGAAAATGCGGCGCCATGAGGAAGCAGATCCCCGCCTCCTGCAGGGCCGTTTCCATCAGCGCGGCAGGCGCGTCAATCTGCACGCCGAGCGCTTTGAGCACATCCGCTGAACCGGAACGCGAGGAGACCGCCCGGTTGCCATGCTTGGCCACCGGCACACCGCAGGCCGCAACCACCAGCGCCACGGCGGTGGAGATATTCACCGTGCCGCTACCATCGCCACCCGTGCCGCAGGTATCGAGCACCCCTTCCGGCGCGGTTATATGCGCGGATTTGATGCGCATGGTGAGGGCAGAACCGGCAATCTCCGCGGTGGTTTCTCCCTTGGCGCGCATGGCGATGAGATAGGCCGTCATCTGCGCGGGCGAGGCGCCGCCCATCATCATAATCTGCATCGCACGCGCCGCTTCATCGACGGTGAGCGACTCCTTGGCGAGGAGTTTTTCCGTATGGGGTTTGAGTGGGTTCATGCCGCGAGATTCCAAAAATTTCGCAGCAGCGCATGCCCATATTCTGACGCAATGCTTTCCGGGTGAAACTGCACGCCATGATAGGGTAGCGTACGGTGTTGCAGCCCCATGATGAGTCCGTCCTCGGTCTGTGCGGTCACCTCCAAACAATCCGGCAGGCTCTCCCGCTCCACGATCAGCGAATGGTAACGAGTGGCAAGGTACGGCGAGGGCAACCCGGCAAATACGCCCTTGCCCGTATGGGTGATGGTGCTCACCTTGCCATGCATGGGGGCAGGCGCACGCTTCACCACGCCGCCGAAGGCTTGCGCCAGCGCCTGATGCCCCAAACACACGCCGAGGATGGGAAAGGCTCCCGCCGTCTGCCGCCACAGATCCAGACACATGCCCGCGCTATCGGGGTCGCCGGGGCCGGGGGAAATCACCACTGCCTGCGGGCGACGGGCAATGAGTTCCGAGGCCGCACAGGCATCGTTGCGGACGACCTCCACCTCTGCCCCGATTTCGCTCAGGTAATGGTGCAGATTATAGGTAAAACTATCGTAATTATCGACCAGAATAAGCATATTAGAGGTCACAGATATGCCGTTCTTTTTCCTTATGCTCCAGCTGCGGCGCAAACGGCGTTCCGACCATTGGCGAAGGCATGAAGTTCTCCATGCCTTTCGTGCATTCCTGCATAGCCTTCACTTCAGGAGATTGCGCTACCTTCAATCCGAAGGCGGTTACCTGTTGCATGGCTTCATCCCGCTTGCCCGCGGCGCAGAGGACCTTTACTTCCTGCTCCATCGCCTGCGATTCCGCCTGTAGTTTCTGCATGGGTCCCTCACCGATGCGGGCCATGCATGCCTGAGCGGCTTGCAGTTTTTGCATCATTTCCGGCGACGGCATCTGCGGCATCTGGGGTGTCTGCGCGTGGGCCAATATCGGCATCCCCAGTAACATCCCCATGGCCATATAGACTTTCATACGGAACCCTCCCCCGTTTCGTGAGGGTTTCACCATGCCGCGAACGGACAGGTTTGGCAAGAGGGGAAGAGTTGCACCCAAGACCGTTGCCTGTTACACTTGCCACTCTGTTGTACAATCGGGCATATTTTATGAAGCTACTCTGCCACACCTTGGGTGTCCTGTGTACATTGTACTCATTACCCACATATGCGGCAGACACTGCACCGTTGGAATGCAGTTTCACCGTTCAGTGCCATATGGCAGGTGAGGAGGTCGTGCTTACATTTCAGGGAAAAACGCAAGACTGTCGTGGCGATGACATGACGGTATCTTTACTAAACCATAGAAAAACATCAGCACTAAATATCCCTCAGAGGTGGTACCGTGAGCAGTCGTTTGAGGGTAATGTTCCTACGTCCTGCCAATTGGAAAGCGGAGAACGCTTTCCAGCTTTCTTACTGAACGACCAGTATCTCCTGCTATTCTTGCGATCAGATGATCGCCCCTCTCTTGATCGTATGAGTCTTGCCCTGATCGATGCTCCAAGCGGCAAGGTACTAGACTTCAAAGAAATTGGCATGTCGCTAAAAGAAACGACAGGACTGCTCAAAACAGACAGGGGCATCAGACTGCAATTGATTAAGACCTACCATGCCTCTATGCAATGCGACTGCGATGCCGCCTATGAAGACGCATGGATGGAAGTATTCGTAGAGAATAAGAAAATAGTTACGCGCTGGCAATAGCCACCTTTACCGCAGATGCAACGCGGTGATGAGGGTAAAGAGCCTTCGTGCGGTATCAAAATCTACCGTGACTCTGGGGGATAGCACATCGCGCAGCAATTCCGCGCCTTCATTATGGATCCCGCGCCGCCCCATGTCGATCGCCTCCACACGCATCGCATCGCCGGTTTTGACCGCCTCAAAATAGCTATCGCAGATGAGGAAATAATCGCGCACCACGCCCCGGAAAGGAGCCATGGGCAGGGTGATCTGCGTGAGGGGCACGCCGGTTTCGCTCTGCACATCCAGACAGACCCGCTGCTCACGCAAGCGAATCCGCACAGAGAAAGGGCCCTGATAGGCTTCGCCGGAATCCTCATCAAACGGCGCGAAATGATTGCCTGCCAGCAGATCGGCGATGGCGGTATCCCGCTCGCGTTGGGTTTCCGGACGGGCGAATGACGCCTCCTGCAACTCCAGCGCGACGATGGTCTGGTTTCCCGTCATGGCGGGCAGGATAAAGGAATCCTCCGCTTGACGGAAGCGGGGAATCGCAAAATCCCTGTGACGAAAGCATGAATTCGTCCTTGCCTGATGGGGGCGGCTTCAGGTAGCCACATCCCCATGCTCACCCATGTTCAGCTACCCGATAGCGCCCATGCGTTTTACCTCGCCGACCGCCTGCAAAGCGGTGCGGAAACGCTGCTCTATGTCGCCCGCGATGCGGCGGCGATGGAGCGCCTCTCCGATCTGATGGCGCGTCTGTGCCCGGATCTTCCCTTGGTGTGTTTTCCGGCCTGGGATGTGGCGCCTTACGATCGCAATTCCCCCAAAACGCCGGTGATCAGCGAGCGGATGCGAGCGCTTTCGCATCTATTGCAGCCCACGCCTCCGCGGCTGGTCATTACCACCGTCAATGCGCTGACCCAGCATGTGCCGCCACGGGAGGCGGTGCGTGAGGGGGCGCTGACGCTGCGGACCGGGCAGAGCATCGCGCCGGATGCACTCTATGCGTTTTTGCAGAGCCATGGCTATCAGCGGGTGGGCAAGGTGATGGAGGCCGGGGAATTTGCCGTGCGCGGGGGGATTATTGACCTCTTCCCCTCCGGATCGGAAACCGGTGTGCGGATGGAATTGTTTGGTAACGACATCGAAAGCCTGCACCGGTTTGACCCGCTCTCGCAGGTGGGAGGGGAGAAGCTCGCGGAATTCACCCTGCTGGCGGCCAGCGAATTACCCGCAACATTGGAGGCGATTCAACGTTTCCGGCAGGCCTATCGCGAACTGGGCGGCTCACCCAAAAAAGACGATGCCCTGTACCATGCGGTGAGCGAGGGCCGTCGCCCACAGGGGATCGAACATTGGCTACCGCTGTTTTACGCACAGATGGAAAGCCTGCTCGATTACCTGCCGCAGGCGCATCTGGTGTGGGACCATACCGCTCCCGCGCTGGTGGCGGAACGCCACCGGCTGATTGAGGATTATTACGCCGCACGCAAGGGGTTTTCGACCTCCAAACATGCCGATACCGCGCCACCCCTACCACCCCACGCCCTGTATCTGGTGGGCGAGGCATGGGAAACACGCATTGCGAGGCATGGGCAGACGGTGTGCGGTGTGTTTGGGGGACGTCAACCCTCTCCCTCTGGGAGAGGGCAGGGTGAGGGACATTCAGACGCCGGGGAACGAATCCCTCACCCCGGCCCTCTCCCAGAGGGAGAGGGAGAAGGCCACTCCCATTACCGCCCCCTCCCTCCCCTGCCCCACACCGAATCACGGGCATGGCAGGAGCGGCTCTCGCATTATCAGGACTGGGCGCGGGCGACCAGGCGCCGTCTGGTGCTCGCCTGCCTGTCAGAAGGCAGCCGCGAGCGGCTGCTCGACATGCTGCTGGGGCGCGGCGTCCACTGCCTGAAGCTGGAGGGGATGGCGCAGGCCAGAACCGTATCGGGGAAATCCATCGGGCTGCTGGTATTGCCGCTAGAACAGGGCTGGGCCAGTGACGAGTTGTGTCTGGTCAGCGAGATTGAGCTGATCGGCGGGCGGTTGCAACGCGCGAAGCCTCCGAAGAAGGGCAGCGCCGCGTTTCTGGCCGAGGCAGCAAGCCTGCTTCCCGGCGAATGCGTGGTGCATCGCGATCACGGGATCGGGCGATTTGAGGGACTCGAAACCCTCACCGTGTCTGGCGCGCCGCATGATTGCCTGAAACTGATTTACGATGGCGGCGACAAGCTGTTCATTCCGGTGGAAAACAGCGACATCCTCAGCCGCTTCGGCGGTGAGGAGAGCACTCCCAGGCTGGATAAACTGGGCGGGGTGCAATGGCAGGCGCGGAAAGCCAAACTCAAGGAACGCATCACCGAAATTGCGGGCGAGTTGCTGAAGATCGCCGCCGAGCGGAGTCTGGCACAAGCACCGGAACTGACCTCCACCGAGGCGCTGTATCAGGAATTCTGCGCCCGCTTTCCTTATGCCGAAACCGACGATCAGCTACAGGCGATTGAGGAAGTCCGCGCCGATCTGCAAAAAGGTACGCCGATGGACCGTCTGGTGTGTGGCGATGTTGGGTTTGGCAAAACCGAAGTGGCGCTCCGGGCGGCGTTTCTGGCGGTGACGACGGAGGGTCAGGGGTCAGGATTCAGGATTCAGGGTCCAGAAACAAGTCAAACTGAATCCCGAATCCTGAACCCTGAATCCCGCATCCAAGTCGCCATCATCGCCCCCACCACGCTGCTGTGCCGCCAGCATTACAAGCTCTTTACCCAACGCTTTGAGGGGTTTGGCTTCCGGATTCGCCAGCTCTCGCGCATGGTGTCGGCCAAGGAAGCGGCGGACACCAAGGAGAGGCTCGCACGCGGAGAGGTGGATATTGTGGTCGGCACCCACGCGCTGCTCTCCAAGGATGTGCGTTTTGCCAATCTGGGGCTGATGATTGTCGATGAAGAACAGCATTTCGGCGTGGTGCAGAAGGAGAAAATCAAATCGCTGCGCACCCATGTGCATGTACTGACCCTCACCGCCACGCCCATTCCGCGCACGCTGCAACTGGCGCTCACCGGCGTGAAGGAACTGAGCCTCATCACCACGCCGCCGGTGGATCGGATCGCCGTGCGCAGTTTTGTGATGCCGTTTGACCCGGTGGTGCTGCGCGAAGCCATTCAACGCGAGCGCACCCGTGGCGGGCAGTTGTTTTATGTGTGCCCACGCATTGAGGATCTGGCGGAAGTCTCCGAAGTGATTCAGGATCTGGTGCCGGAAGCCAGTTTCCGCACCGCCCACGGCCAGATGCCCGCTACCGAACTCGACCGCATCATGAATGATTTTTACGATGCAAAATTCGATATTCTCGTCTCCACCACCATCGTGGAATCAGGCCTCGACGTTCCCAATGCGAACACGATTATCATCCACCGTTCGGATATGTTTGGCCTCGCGCAACTCTACCAGCTACGCGGCCGGGTGGGGCGCGGTAAAACCCGCTCCTATGCCTATTTTGTGCTGCCTGCGAAGAAGCAACTCACCGCCATGGCCACCAAGCGGCTGGAGGTGATGCAAACGCTCGATACGCTCGGTGCGGGCTTTACACTCGCCAGTCACGATATGGATATTCGTGGCTATGGGAATCTGCTGGGCGATGAGCAATCCGGCCATATCCGCGAGGTGGGGGTGGAGCTGTACCAGCAGATGCTGGAAGAGGCGATTCAGGATGCCAAATCCCGTCAGGCAAATGGCGAAGGGGTGCTGGAAAATGCTGGTGAGGAACGGTTCAGCCCGCAGATCAATCTCGGCATTCCGGTGCGCATTCCGGAAACGTACGTGGAGGATTTACCCCTGCGGATGGGCCTCTATAAGCGCCTGTCCCTGATGGATACGGAGGAAGAAGTAGCGCAATTCGGGGCGGAACTGATCGACCGTTTCGGCGCCTATCCGGCGGATGTCGGCAATCTGCTGGCCGTGGTGAAGCTGAAACAACGCTGCCGGGAAGCGCATGTGGAACGCATGGATGCCGGTCCGAACGGGTTTGTCGTCACCTTCCGCGATAACAAGTTCCACAATCCGATGGCGATTCTGGAACTGGCGCAGAAGGAGCCGGGAAAGGTGAAAATCCGTCCCGATCAGAAACTCGTCTGGATGCAATCGGTCGAAGGTGATGCCGGGCGATTACAGGGCGCGAATGCGGTGCTGAACAGGTTGATTGGGATGCTGGGGTAGGGTTCAGGGGTCAGAAACGAGGCATTCCGTTCGTTTCTCACCTCCCCCTTGATGGGGGAGGTCGGCGAGCGGCGTGAGCATCGCGAATTGCCAGCGAGTCCGGGAGGGGGTGACGTATCAGAATCACCCTCCCCCGGAATCGCAAGCAATTCCGACCCCTCCCATTCAGGGAGGGGTGCAGCCGTTGTTTTCTGGATTGCCGCGCTCGACTATGGCTCGCTCGCGATTGTTTGCTCTGGTTTCCCCTGAATCCCGAATCCTGCCCTCTGAACCCTGTAAAGCATCCAGAGTCCCGGCAGCGCCACCAGCATGGAGAGCCAGAAGAACGCCTCCCAACCCACGCTCGCTACGATAAACCCGGCGCTTGCTGAAAATCCCGTGCGGCCGACGCTGGCAAGCGCACTCAGCGCGGCATAATGGGATGCCGTGTAGCTGCGGTTGCACAGATGGCTGATAAAGGCCACAAAGGCGGCGGTGCCGAATCCTCCGGCCATGTTTTCCAGGGTGATGACGCACATTAGCACCTCCGGCACCGCACCCATGCGCGCCTGCCAGATATACACCCCGTTGGAGAGCATCTGGACGATCCCCCCCACCCACAGAGTGCGCATCATCCCGTAACGGCGCACCGCCCATCCACCCAGCAAACTGCCGCCAATTGCGGCAAACACGCCAAAGCCTTTCACAATCGCGCCGATCTGGGTTTTGGTGAAGCCGGTATCGAGCAGAAATGGCGTGGTGAGCACCCCGGCCATGGCATCCCCCAGCTTATAGGCGATCACGAACGCCAGCAGCATCGCCCAGTCCGAACGTTGCAGAAAACTGCGATAGGGGGCGAGCAGCGCGGCGATGCCCTGCCGCTCTTCCGTTGCACGGCGCGCCTTGGGTTCGCCGATCCATAGGGAGAGGAGACTTGCCGAAAGCACGCACGGCACCGCCAGCAGATAGACCCCCTGCCAGGGCAGATGGTCGGCCAGCATCAGCAGCCCCCCGCCGCTCATGAGCATCCCCAAACGATAGCCGAGCACCGCCATCGCCGCACCGGCGCCGTATTCTTCCTCGCGCAGCATCTCCACCCGGTAGGCGTCGATGACGATATCCTGCGAGGCGGAGGTAAAAGCCAGCAGCAGCGCCGCAATCGCCGTGGCCAGCACGGAAACCTCCGGACTTACCACCGCCATGCCCACCATCGCCAGCACCACCAGCCCCTGAGTGATCCATAACCAGGCGCGGCGATGCCCGATCTGCGCGGAAAGCAGCGGGATGCGCCAGACATCCATCACCGGTGCCCACAGGAATTTGAAGGTATAGGGCATGGCAACGAGCGCAAACAGCCCGATGGTTTGCAGGGAAAGCCCCTGTTCAAACAGTCGCGCTTTCAGCAGGTCACCGGTGAGCGCCAGCGGCACGCCACTGGCAAACCCGAGCATCAAGACGGCGAGCAGGCGAGGACGCAGATAGAGGGGAAGGGAGTGCATAAGTGCGCAGGATACCGCGGAAACAGCCCGGAGCAAGCAGGATTATCGGCGATCAATTCTATTGCCTCTCGCCCGCATCTCTTTTATTGGCTGTGGGTATGTTGTACCGCATTGTTCCCTATGGTCCCCAGCACCGCGCTGCGTTTGCGGCGATCAACCGGCAATGGCTGGAGCGACTCTTTGCCGAAGAACCCACCGACACCGCCATTCTGGAGGATCCGGAAACGCATATTCTTGCCCCCGGCGGGCAGATATGGATCGCCGAAACACCGGATGGTGAGGCGATCGGCACGGCGGGACTGATGCCCGATGCTCCACACGCATACCAGTTGGTAAAAATGGGGGTACTGCCCGCGCATCAGGGGAAGGGAGTCGCCAAGGCCCTGCTAGGTGCGGCCCTCGACTGGGCACGGGCGCATCAGGCCCAACGGGTGTTTCTACTGTCGGTGGAGGCACTCACCCCGGCGATCACCCTCTACCGGAATCACGGGTTTGAGGTGACGCATCGTGGCCCGCATCCGCTCTATGCCCGCGCCGATATTGGGATGGAGCTGGTGTTGGAGCAAGCGGCGTGAGGGTTAGAATGGCCATTCCTGAAACAGGTGTCGTAGAATCGCTTCGATGAATGCAAACTCTAACAGACACCACTTCATCTCACATAGCCCCCGCCTTAGGCACTGTTCGCTAATTCGTTTGCGGGTCTATTTTGGTGCTTTTTGGCTGCAAATACAGGGGTAATTTTTGAAATAGGTTGGCTATGTCTGCAAATTCCCCCCGTATTTTTGCTCAAAAATCCCACAAAATCCTCCTCACAAAGAATTAGCGAACAGTGCCTAAAGCGGCGATCCTCTCCACCGTATCGCGCTCTGATGTTTGACGCTTCGCCATGAATGCAATCCTCCAGATGAAAGGCTTTCATTCATTTTACTGACGGAAGGGTAGACGCGTGAAGCGCTAACTTATGTGTTCATCCCCAGTCGTCTTTCCACGTCACGCCGCCGCCCGGTCAGCCAACAATGCCCGCACCGCCTGAAGGGCTGCGTCCAGCGGGACATCGTCGCCACCGCCTGCCTGTGCGAGGTCGGGTCTGCCGCCGCCGCCTTTACCGCCGAGCGCTTCCGATGCCGCACGCGCGAGCGTCACAGCATCCACCTGCTCGCGGGCGGTGCCATTCACCGCCACCAGCACCGACGCCTTGCCCTCATAGCGCGACAGCAGCAAAACCACCCCGTCCGGGCATTGCCCCCGCCAGCCATCGGCCAGCGGCTTGAGGTCTTTCGGCGAGACATTTTCCAGCGTGCGGGCGAGAAGCGAAATCCCCCCCACGGTTTCGAGCGGGGTTTCAGCCGCCCCGCCGC
Source organism: Rickettsiales bacterium (assembly GCA_044368015.1). Taxonomy (GTDB): domain Bacteria; phylum Pseudomonadota; class Alphaproteobacteria; order Rickettsiales; family RI-342; genus JBIPLF01. The sequence continues at coordinate 28,591 of JBIPLF010000007.1, read as the reverse complement.
CGCCGCCCATGGCGAGCTTGCGACGCGCATCCTTCAGCGCCTCTTCCTGCGTTTTACGATCACGCAGCAAGGCTTCCAAGCGTTCCGGCAATTCCGCCACCGCGCATTTGAGCGTCTGCGCGAGGAGCTTGATATCCGATTCCTGCTGCTGACAATAGGCGAAGGCTTCCTCACCCGTCAGCCCTTCGATCCGCCGCACTCCGGCAGCGAGCGCGCTCTCCTGAATGAGCTTGAACATGCCGATATCGCCCGTGCGCTGCACATGGGTGCCGCCGCAAAGCTCCACCGAGCGCATCGCGTCATCCGCCTCGCCCATGGTGACCACGCGCACCTCGTCGCCGTATTTTTCACCAAAGAGCGCCATGGCTCCGGCCTCAATCGCCTGATCGGGGGTACTGAGCACCGTCCGCACCTCACTGTTCTGGCGGATGAGACGGTTGACCTCGCGCTCAATCGCCTCAATCTCCTCCCGCGTGATGGCGCGGGGATGGCTGATGTCAAACCGCAACCGGTCGGCCGCCACCATCGAACCCTTCTGGCTGATATGGCTGCCAAGCTGGGTGCGCAGCACCTTATGCAGCAAATGGGTGGCCGAATGGTTGGCGCGCAACGCGTCCCGCGTCGGCTTATCCACCGCCAGATGCGCGGTGTCACCCCTGGCGATCGTCCCCGATTCCACATGGCCGATATGCACGATCAAGTCGGAGAGCGGTTTTTGCGTATCGGTGATCCGCACCACCGCGCCGTTTGCGGTGGTGAGCACGCCGATATCGCCCATCTGCCCGCCGGACTCACCATAGAAAGGAGTTTGGTTGGTGAGGATCATCACATCCACCCCGGCCTCCACTTCATCCACCGCATCGCCATCCACCACCAGCGACACCAGCGTGGCATCGGTTTCCAGCCGGTCATAACCGAGGAATTCCGTGGCGCCATATTGCATCCGCTGCGCAAACCACAGTTGCTCGGTCGCTTTTTCACCCGATCCACTCCAGGAGGCGCGGGCGCGAGCGCGCTGCTCTTCCATGCAGGTTTCAAACCCATCCGTATCGACCGATTTCCCCTCGCCGCGCAGAATATCCTGAGTGAGATCCAGCGGAAACCCGAAGGTATCATACAGCCGGAACGCCACCTCACCCGGCAGCGCGCTCCCGGAAGCCAGCCGCGAGGTTTCGTCATTGAGCAGCTTCAGCCCCCGATCGAGCGTCACGCGGAAGCGTTCTTCTTCCGTGCGCAGTGTTTCGGTGATGAGCGCCTGCGCACGGGAGAGTTCCGGGTACGCCGCTCCCATCTGCACAATCAGCGAATTGACAAGCCGGTGCATCAGCGGTTCTGCACAGCCGAGCATATGCGCATGGCGCATGGCGCGACGCATGATCCGCCGCAGCACATAGCCGCGCCCTTCATTGGAGGGCAGCACCCCATCGGCAATCAGGAAACAGCAGGAACGTAAATGGTCGGCAATCACCTTATGCGAATTGTTCTGGCTCCCCACATACTCGGTGCCGGATTGATGGGCGATATCGCGCATCAGCCCCACGAACAGATCAATATCGTAATTATCGTGTTTGCCCTGCAACACCGCAGCCAGACGTTCCAGCCCCATTCCGGTATCAATACTCGGCTTGGGCAGCGGAATCCGGTGACCGGGAAGCTGCTCAAACTGCATAAACACCAGATTCCAGATTTCAATAAACCGGTCACCATCCTGATCGGCACTGCCGGGAGGGCCGCCGGGAATGTGGTCGCCATGGTCGAAGAAAATCTCGGAGCACGGGCCGCACGGGCCGGTATCGCCCATCGCCCAGAAATTATCGTTGGTGGCAATGCGGATAATCCGCGATTCCGGCAACCCCGCCACCCGACGCCACAAATCAAACGCCGTATCGTCGTCATGATAGACGGTCACCAGCAGCCGGTCCTTGGAAAGGCCGTATTCCTTGGTGATTAGCTCCCAGGCCAGCGCAATCGCCTGTTCCTTGAAATAATCGCCGAAGGAGAAATTCCCCAGCATCTCAAAAAACGTATGGTGGCGGGCCGTGTAACCCACATTATCCAGATCATTGTGCTTGCCGCCTGCGCGCACGCATTTCTGGCTGGTCACCGCCCGCTGATACGGACGCGCCTCCTGTCCGGTGAACACGTTCTTAAACTGCACCATCCCCGCATTGGTAAACATCAGGGTGGGGTCGTTTTGCGGCACCAGCGGGCTGGATGGGATCGGCGTGTGACCATGCCGGGCAAAAAATTCGATAAAGCGGGTGCGGATCGCAGAAACGGTTGTCATTGCCTACATCCTGTGCATCGTTGCGGAAGATACACGTCTATAAGGGGAAGCATGGGTGCCTTGCAACCATCCATTCAAAACCCACTTGCATTTTGTGACGGCTCTGCTATGGCGTTGCCGTTATTGTTTATCATCTAACCTCGAAGGAGTTCCTCAATGCGTACGTATTTAACCCTGGGTGTTGCACTGGTATGCGGCGGCCTGTTGCTGTCTGCCTGTGACCAACCCGCCACCGATGCTGCTGCACCGGTTGATGCTGCTGCGACCGAAGCCGCTGCGCCGATGGATGCTGCCGCAACCGATGCCGCTGCTGCGACTGACGCTGCCGCCACCGATGCTGCCGCTGCTGTAGAAGGCGCTGCAACTGACGCCGCTGCTGCTGTAGACGCTGCTGCCACCGATGCCGCCGCTGCGGTGGATGCTGCCGCCACCGATGCCGCTGCCGCAACTGACGCTGCCGCCACCGATGCTGCCGCTGCTGTAGAAGGCGCTGCCGCTGATGCCGCTGCCGCCACCACGGACGCCGCCGCTGCTGCAACTGACGCTGCCGCCGGTGCTGTAGATGCCGCCGCTGCCGCTGCAACCGACGCTGCTGCGCCTGCTGCTGATGCCGCCGCTGCTGCTCCTGCAGAAGCTCCTGCGGAAACCGCTGCTCACTAGTCACCGCTTTCTTCCCTTGGGAAGGAAAGCATGGAGTGGTTTCGCTTTATTGCTGAACAAGGAGTGCGAGGCGAGTAAAATTCTAGCGTAGAATGCTACGTGAATTTTAGGAGTCCGATGCAGGACGAAGTCCAGGAAAAAATGGAAGCCACTCTCATAACCGCAACGCCCCGGCGCACTATGCCCGGGGCGTTGTTGTTTGGATAAAGGACATGGCATGACCACCCCTCCCCTCCCCGATTGGGCCATGGCGAGCCTCTGCCCTCCGCCGCGCGCGCATCCACCGCAAGGACAACGGGTGGTGGTGGCGATGTCCGGCGGAGTGGATAGCTCGGTCGCGGCAGCCGTGCTGAAAGCGCAAGGCTATGAGGTGGTCGGCATCACCCTGCAACTCTACGATCACGGGGCGGCGATCCAAAAGAAGGGCGCCTGCTGCGCCGGTCAGGATATTCAGGATGCGCGCATGGTCGCCGACCGGCTGGGCATCCCGCATTATGTCCTCAATTATGAAAGCCGTTTCTCGGAATCGGTGATGGAACGCTTCGCCGATAGCTATCTGGCGGGCGAGACCCCCATTCCCTGCGTGCAATGCAACCAGAGTGTGAAGTTCCGCGACCTGCTCGCCACCGCGCAAGAGCTGGGGGCCGCCTTCATGGCCACCGGCCATTATGTGGAACGGCGTGACGGTCCTTTCGGTGCCGAATTGCACCGTGGAGCCGAGCTTTCCAAGGATCAAAGCTATTTCCTCTTTGCCACCACGCAAGCGCAGCTCGATTACCTCTATTTTCCGCTGGGGCGCATGGAAAAACCCGATACGCGCCGTCTGGCGGAGCATTTCGGCCTTCCCGTCAGCGACAAGCCGGACAGTCAGGATATTTGTTTTGTCCCCGGCGGCAATTATGCCAAAGTGGTGGAGCGCCTGCGTCCCGGTGCCATTGATCCCGGCGAGATCGTGCATGTGGATGGCCGCGTGCTGGGCAGGCATGAAGGCATCATCCATTTCACCGTGGGGCAACGCAAAGGGTTGGGGGTGGCCGAGGGCACGCCCCTCTATGTGGTGAAGCTGGACGCCGCCACCCACCGCGTGATCGTGGGGCCGGAATCAGCGCTGCACCAGCACACCATCCATCTGCGCGACCTCAACTGGCTGCACGAAACCCCGCTCACCGAAGCCGGGGTACCGGTGACGGTCAAAATCCGCTCCGCCCATCCGGGAGCGAAAGGTCACCTCTTTCCACGCGCTGGCCAAACCGCCGAGATCGTGCTAGAACAAGCAGAGGCCGCCATCGCCCCCGGACAGGCCTGCGTCGCCTATGATGGCAGCCGCGTGATGGGAGGGGGGTGGATTGTCAGACAACCCTAGCGCACAATGGAGTCCCCATGCGTATCCCGGCATTCATCCTGATGAGCATCCTGCTACCCTTCGCGCTGGTTGCGGCGCCGCTGCCTGCTCCTAAAACGGTCGTACAAAAACCCACCATCACCGCGCAGGATGTGGTGCTCGGTAACGCAAAAGCCCCGGTGACGATCATCGAATATGCCTCGCTTTCCTGCCCGCATTGCGCGCATTTCCACCGCGACATCATGCCGGAACTGCAAAAACGCTATATCGACACCGGCAAGGCGAAGTTCGTGTTCCGGCATTTTCCCTTCAACGCCCCGGCCCTACGCGGGTCGCAGCTGGTGGTCTGCTCCGGCAAGGCAAAATATTATACCTTCCTGAAAGTGTTGTTTAAAACGCAGGACACATGGGCCTTCAGCCAGAATTTTCTGGAGTCGCTGGAAGGCATCGCCAAGCTGGGCGGCATAAGCAAGGAACGGTTCGATGCCTGCATGGCCGATAAACAGATTGAAGACCGGATTGTCAAGGAACGGAAAGACGCCGAAACCCTCTATGGCGTGCAATCCACCCCCACGGTATTTGTCAACGGCACCGTGATTCCGGGTGTCCCCACGCTGGAAGCGATCGCCAAAGCGATTGGGAAATAGGATGACAGATGACCACCCACCAGCACATCGCCTCGCACCCCGCCCATTCCGTGTGGGTGATGGCCTCTGCCGGAACGGGGAAGACCAAAATCCTCACCGACCGGGTGTTGCGGCTGTTGCTGGCTGGCACGCCGCCGGAACGGATCTTGTGCCTCACCTATACCCGTGCCGCCGCTGCGGAAATGCAGGAACGCATTCAGGGGAGGCTCGCCGCCTGGGTGGGGATGCCGGATGCGGTGCTTCAGGGAGAATTGGAAGCATTGCAGCAGGGGTCAGGGGTCAGGATTCAGGGGTCAGCAAATTACCCCCTCCCTATCCCTCCCCCGCAAGCGGGAGAGGGGACCGGATGCAGCATCACGCCCCACGATCCGCGTTGTTTGAAAGGAGAGGCATCTCCTCCGGTCCCCTCTCCCGCAACGCGGGGGAGGGATAGGGAGGGGGTATCGAGTCATCCAGTCATCGATCATCGCATCATCGCAAAGGCCCGCCGCCTGTTCGCCGAATTGCTGGAAAGCCCGGAAGGCGGGGTGCGGATGCAGACCATCCATGCCTTTTGCCAGTCGCTATTGCAGCGTTTTCCGCTGGAAGCGGGCATTCCGCCGCATTTCACCATTCTCGATAGCCGAACCGAGCAGGAATTGTTGCAGGATGCCTGGATCCGCACGCTGCAAAGCGGGGATGCGGTCTGTCAGGAGGCGCTCACCCTGCTCACCACCCTCAGCCATGAATCGCGGCTGGATGCAACCTTGCGTGAGCTGGTGCGATCGGGGGAGGTGTGGGAACAGGATTCAGGGTTCAGGATTCAGGATCCAGCACACGATACCTCACTGAACCCCGAATCCCGAACCCTGAATCCTGAAGAAACCGCCGATCTGCAACTGCTGCTGCAACTCTGCCGGGAAGGTTCGCCCACCCAACAGGCCTATGCCGAAAAGCCCGCACGGTGGCTGGCGAATCCCACGAGCCTTGAAGCCTGCTGGGACACCCTCCTCACGCAGGAGCGCACCCCCCGCATCCTCACCCGGCTGGTGCTGAAGGATCAGGATGCCGCGCATCCACATCTGCGGGAATCGCTGGCACGGATGCAGGAACGGGCATTGCGGCTGCTGGAAGCCCACGCCACCCGGATGCTGGAGGAAAGCACACACCACCTACTGACGCTGGCAAGCGCCATGCAGGCGCACTACCAGAACCTGAAAGCCGCGCATGGGGTGGTGGATTATCAGGATCTGATTCGCACCACCCGCGCCCTGTTGCGCCGTAGCGACGCCGCCTCCTGGGTGCTGTACAAGCTCGATGGCGGGCTGGATCACCTGCTGGTGGACGAAGCGCAGGACACCAGCCCCCTGCAATGGGAGGTGATCGCCGCACTGGCGGAGGAGTTTTTTGCTGGGCAGGGATCAGAGTTCAGAAGGGAGAGGCGCCATTGCCCCCCCCTTGAGGGGCCGGCGAACCCTCTCCCTCTGGGAGAGGGCAGGGTGAGGGAAATCCCAAACGCCGATAGAGATACCCTCACCCCGACCCTCTCCCAGAGGGAGAGGGAGTCCGCCTCCCCCCGCACCCTCTTCGTTGTGGGCGATGACAAACAATCCATCTACAGTTTTCAGGGAGCCGATCCGGAAGCCTTCCACCGGATGCGCGACCATTATGCGCGGGCGATCCCCGCCTGCGGCGCCTCCTGGCAGGTGGTGGAGCTGGAACGCTCCTTCCGCTCCACCGAAACCGTGCTGCAACTGGTGGATACCGTCTGTGCCGACCCCATCATTCGCGCCTCGCTTTCGGAAACCGCCACTCCCATTCGTCACCACGCACACCGTCAGGGCCATGCGGGACAGGTGGAGCTATGGCCGTTGATTCCGGTGGAACGCACGCCCGACCTGCCGCCCTGGCACTTGCCGGTAGCACGCATCCCCCATCGCAGTCAGGCGACCGAGCTGGCCGAACGCATCGCCGTGCAGATTCGCACCTGGCTGGATGAAGGGGAAGTGCTTGCCTCCAAAGCCCGTCCCATCACCCCCGGCGATGTGCTGATTCTGTTGCGCACCCGACACCCACTGGCGGTTCCGCTGGTGCGGGCGCTGAAACGGCACGGCGTCCCCGTGGCGGGAATCGACCGGCTGGCCGTCGCCACCCATATCGCGGTGGAGGATTTGCTCTCCCTCACCCGCTTTCTGCTGCTGCCGGAGGATGATCTGGCGCTGGCGGAAACCCTGCGTTCTCCGCTGTTTGCGCTGAGTGAAGAGGCATTACTAACGCTCGCCCATGGACGTGGCAAGACATCGCTATGGTCGCGCCTCCGGGAGATGGGAGAGGAGCCGGAATTTCATGCCGCCTACACCCGGCTGCACGCCCTGCGCGCTCAGGCCGACCGCATGGCCCCATACGAACTCTATGCGCAGATTCTGGAACCGATGGGTGGCCGCCAAGCCTTCGCGGCGAGGCTTGGACCCGAAACCCACGATCCGCTGGACGCGTTTCTGGAACTGGCGCTGGAATTTGAGCGCACCCACGCGCCTTCCCTGCAAGGGTTTGTCCACTGGATGGAGGCCGACAGCGCCGAAATCACCCGCGACGCGGAACAGGGCAGCGATCAGGTGCGGATTCTCACCGTGCATGGGGCGAAGGGGTTGCAAGCGCCGATTGTGTTTCTGCCCGACACCACCTCGGTACCCAAAGAGCGCGGCGCGGTTTTGTGGATAGAAAGCGACACCGGCAAAACGCCGCTTTTTGTCACCGCCGCCGCCAAACATGCACCGCTTCTGGTGGCAGAAAAGCAACGCCGCAAGGAAGCCGCCTTGCAGGAATACCATCGCCTGCTCTATGTGGCGCTCACCCGCGCAGAGGATCGGCTCTATGTCTGTGGTATGATGCCACACAAAGCCTCGCAAACCCCGCATTGGTATGCCCATATCCAACAGGCGATGGAACAACTGGAGGCAACGGAACGCGAGGGCGTCCGCCTGCTGACCCATCCGCAACGCGTGCCGCCGGTATCAGTATCGCAACGGCTGGCGGATCGTGCGACCGCACCGCTACCCGAATGGGCGCGGCGTGCCGCCCCGTTTGAAGCAAGCCCTGCCCATCCGCTTACCCCAACAGCACTGGCAGCAAGCCTCCCCGCCACCGGATCGCCGCTGATGGGAGGGGCGCGTCGCCACGCGGTGCGGCGAGGGATCCTCATCCACCGCATACTGGAATGGTTGCCGCTGCTGCCCGAACCGCTCCGCGCTGAGCGGTTGCATTCCCATCTGGCCATGCAAGGGCTTTCGGATGCAGAGCAACAGGCGATAGCACGCAGCCTTCAGGACATGCTGCACCATCCGGACCTTGCCCCACTCTTCGCGCCAGACGCACTGGCAGAGGCCGCGATTTCCGGTGTGGTGGAAGGGCAGGTGGTGGCAGGGCGCATCGACCGGCTGGTGATCACCCATGACGAGGTGCGCTGCATTGATTACAAAACCGATCGCCGCGTGCCGCGCAGTCTGGCGGACATCCCCCCCCGCTATCTGGCGCAGATGCAACTCTATGCCGCACTCCTGAGCCAGCTTTACCCCTCGCGCCGCCTGTCCTGCTTCCTGCTCTTTACCGAAGCACCGCAGCTCTTTACGATTCCGCTGGATGTTATCCCTTCCGCATGGATCGCGGCTTGACGGGAAAGGTCGGAATACCTATCTAAGAAATGACGGATACAACAGAAGGAATACCCTCATGGGAACCCAACAAATTACCGATAAGGATTTTGAGCAGCAGGTGCTCAGCGCCACGACCCCCGTGGTGGTGGATTTCTGGGCCGAATGGTGCGGGCCATGCCGCCAGTTGGGGCCTGTGATCGACCAGCTTTCCGAGGAAATGAAAGCGAAGGTGAAGATCGTTAAACTGAATATCGACGAAAACCCCGACACCCCTTCGCGCTATGGCATCCGTGGTATCCCCACCATGATGCTGTTCAACAATGGTGAACTGGTTGGCACCAAAGTGGGGGCACTCCCCAAACCCCAGATCCAGTCATGGATCGACTCCCTGATCGCGTAGATCCGTTTCACGCGCTCCTCTCCGCCCTGACCCAACGGATCGCTGCCGATACCGGTATTGAGGTCAGGGTGGGAGCGGAGCTGGAATGCTATGTCTCTCCGCTGGAACACCATGCCGGGTTTATCGCCTGCATGAGCATGGAAGCCGCGTCACGCGGGCTGCCGCTGCTGCGGATTGACCAAGAAAGCACCCCCGAACAGTTAGAGTTGGTACTGGGGCCGATTTCCCCTCCCCTGCTCGCGGCGGATACCATTGAGGCGACCCGCCGCTTAGCGGTAGAAGCCGCCGCCCACTGCAACGCCGCCATCACCTTTGCGGCGCGGCCCTACCCAGACCAGCCCGGCAGCGGGCTGCACCTCAATATCAGCCTGCATGACGAGGACGGCCAGAACCTCCTCTACAAAAAAGACGAAGTGGAAAGCGACGCGCTGCGTTTTGCGATCGGGGGCTTATGCGCCACCATGCGCGAGGCGATGCTGTGCTTTGCCCCCACCGAGGACGCCTATCTCCGCTATGAACGCACCCATCACGTGCCGGTGAATGTGAGCTGGGGAGCCAACAACCGTACGACGGCGCTGCGCCTGCCTGCGAGCCTTTCCGGCCTCAAGGTGATCGAGCACCGGGTCGCGGGTGCGGGTAGCAATCCACATCTGGCGCTCTGCGCCATTCTGGCGGGCATCCATTACGGATTGATGCAGGACATCACGCCGGGTCCGCAGATTTTCGGCAATGCCTTTCTGCTGGATGGCGAAGTGCCTCCGCTACCCGCCACCCTCGCAGAATCACAGGAAGCAGCGCGTCAGGCCTGTATCCTCCCCACCTATTTTGGGGAGGATATCTGGGCCAAACTGGTCACACCGCACGAAATCTAAAAAAACCGCTTGCATTCGCGCCCGCGATTTTTATGATCGCGCTTCCTTTTGCACCCGGTTTCAGGTGCACGGGTCGCGGGCGTAGCTCAGGGGTAGAGCGCAACCTTGCCAAGGTTGAAGTCGAGGGTTCGAATCCCTTCGCCCGCTCCAGTTCTTTTGAACCGGGTGCGGCGTTTCCTGCCACAAAATCGTCACATATATCGGGTATAAGGGTGCCATGTTCAACATGCTTGCCCCCCTGTGGCCTACGGCGGAATTCGCAGGCAAGCTGTTGCAATCTATCCCTTCCGGTCTGGCGCATCTGACCACCATCCTGAGCGAGGTCACCAACCACCCGTTTCTAGTTGGGAAGGAATATCGCCATAACCCATTGGCACAGATGACTGTTCTGGCACACGAGCGGGCATTAGCAGAAGGACTGGAGGTTGGACGCATCGAAGAGGTGGAGTTGCCCACATACAACGCCTTCCGACATGCTTTTTCCGCCAGCATGGTGACGCTGGCTTGGTATCAGGGAATGGTGGACCAGCAGATTCCAGCAACACTGGCGGAATCGATTGCAATCCAGTCGGTACGCGCCATGGGTTCGGGCAACGAGCTTTATGAATATGCTAGGCAAATACTGGCCCCCTCCGCCGCCCCCAACGAATGGGTGCAACGCTGCGGCCCGGACAAATACACCGATCTCTACAATAACGGGGAAGGCATTGTACTGGCTCAATGGGCGCTCACGCAGCCTGCTCTCATCGCTGCCATGCGGGCCGGAGACTGGAACACGGTCAAAGATGCCCTATCCCACCAATTGGCAGGGAATATCCGCTCCGGCGAGCTGATTCTGAACCCTGCCACCGATTTCCAGCACAAACGCGACGACATACTCCACGCCGCTACCCAGCAGGAAACCGCCCTGTTTTCCTGGCTGGATGGCTGGATTTGTGACGCCCAACAGGCTTCCTCTCAGGATAGACAATTAGCGACTCCCCCTGTGTTTGGCCACGCACAACCCGGTCCTCGGCAATCCATTGCGCGACACCCTTAAGCAATTCACTTTCATGAAATTGTCACAATGCGAAAAGCTCTGGTCGTGCTATAGTACAGGGTAGCGTATTTTAATCCAATTGGAGCCATGCCAGACCATCGTACGATCCCCGCAGCCCCTCCCCACGCGAATGAGCCGGAAGCTCTGACGCCGGAGGAACAGGCACGTCTGGCGATTTTCAGCCAGCTCGCGCAGCAGGGTGACGAATCTCCAGAGATTGGGCAGCAAGACCTCTACTCCATGATCAACTCCCGTGCCAGCGGGATATTGGTGCGGAAAGCCAATCCCTTCGGCCCACGAGGATTGGGCACCTGGGTCTTTGGCTGGATTGAAGATCGGGTGCCTGCTGCTTTTGATAAAATACCCAATCCCGCCCGCCCGGATGTGTGGGAAATCAAACCCCATACTGGCCGGGATGGCATAGCCGCAGAGTATGTCTGGCAGGGCAATCCCGAACTGGAAAAAGAGGCATGGGTTTATCGCTCCAGCGATAACGCGGCGGAAAATGCGATGTACCGCTTTGCACGCGGGTTTGCCGAAATTCATGACAAAGCCTATAATTTCGTATTCGGCACCATTCCAGGCGGAAAGGCACTGCATAAAGCCCTGTTTGGCATGGAATTTGAGCCGAATACCCCACGTTACAATCTGGGGCGCGAATCCTACGGACAATATCAATCCCGCGTCACCCTCGGTTTCATGGGGATGGGACTGGCCGATGACACCTGGACGCATTGGGGGGCCAATATCCGCGGGATGCGGGAATATTGGGATGATATCGCGCTGGCCGAAGGCATTGGCGGTAAGCTGCAGAAAGTTCTCTCCTTCAACCCTGCCAAGCTGTTGTGGAACGAAGTTAAATGGCTAGCGTGGGACATCCCTCGCAACGTACTGGCCGATTGGCATGTAGGACTCACCTATCTAGATGTCAAACGTCAGGGGCAGGAAAAGCAGCAGGAGGTTGATCGCGTTTTCCGGCGGGCAGCTGATGGCACAGCGCAGGCGATTCTGGATGTAGATCAGGAGCCGCTCAGTATACAAACGTTTGAGGGTGCCAAACATTTCTATGCATTGCCGTTTGTCTACTACAACGCTTATGTCTATGGCGTGCATAACACGCTGGTGGACCAGATGGTGGACAAAATCAATGGTACGCAGGATGGCGACTGGCAACGCTACATGCAACGTGGAAACGAGACATCCACGGCCCTTTCATGGCCTAAAAAGATATTGAATAAAGCCATGGATGCGATTGGCTTTGCCGGGCAAAAAGCCGTTGAGGTCAATACCACCATGTGGGGACCGGCCCTTCTGTTCGCAGGGCTGCGCTACCATGCACTTCGCCAGTATAATCAGGAAATTGAAGAGCGACGCATCGTTAAACAGGAATTACGGGTTGAGGAGCGGGCAACCACGCTGCTTGGTGCCTATGAAGGAAAGCTCACCACGCATGATTTGGAACTCGGCAGAACTCGCATTGGCGAATACACCCATCAGCTGTATCAGGCGAAGGAAACTCTCTGCTCGGAGCGCACAGAGCAAGCTGCAAACGCCTATCTGGATGCCAAACGCAACCTGATTCGCGGATTTGATCCGCGCTTTTATTCGCCAGAAAACTATGCGGAGAAGCCAAGCTCCGACCCAACCCACAATCCAGGCATCGTGATTCAACATGTCGGAGAACTGGCCGAAAAAGCCGGGTTGAATGCACAGGAACAACGTGACCTTACGCTGTATTTGCAACGCGATGTCGTCCAACATTTGCGGGGAAGCCGGGAATACAAGGCGTTCCGGGAACATAGCGTTCGTGCGGCATCGCCCCGCGAACTGCGCAAGCTACCCATGCCTCCCATTCCTGATAGCCTGAAACAACACAGCGATCTGGTTTCCTACGGTATTGGCCTGGTGGAGCTATGCCATGCACAAACCAGTCGGGCTCTGTACCACAAAACCCCGGATCTCTCTCCGGTAGAACAAATGGCCAAAGGCTGGATAGAGCTTAATTTCAGCGTTATGGAACGTCTGGACCCGTTTGCGAAACATGTCTCTACCGATGGAAAATCCATTCGCACTCAATTGGACAGCTACGTTACGACCCTGAAAGAAAAAAAGGGCCACCTCCCCAAAGACTGGGAACAGGAATTCGATCTCCGGGCCGACAGAATCCGCGTGGTGCAAAAACATGCCGCGGATCAAGGCTCATACGGTATTTATATTGGGGCCAAAGGTGCCGCGAATGTGCTCTCCCGCGGTTATGCTCCTTTTAATGGCCATTGGTTCGGCGATGCGGTGCGCGCGATGCAATTCCATGCTCCCGACACTGCAGGAGAACATGGCAACAATGCACCCGCCCGTGCGACCAGTTTTTCAGCTCTTTTACAAAAAGAGCAATCGCTTGCGAGTTCTGCACGCGAACAGGATAAAATTCGTTCTCCCCGTGAAGCAATCGCATCCCATACTGGCAGCCTTTCCGAACAGGCCTCGCGCATTCCCAACGCGCATCCCTCCCTTTAAGTCTTTATTTTGGCTGTGAAATGCGCTATGGGGAGCCATCATGACGCTCTATATCCCCGGAATGGCCTCCTCCATGGGGTTCGCCTGCCGCATCTCGCGGCAAAGCGTACTCTGCTGGGGTGTCCTTGAACACGCACTCGGCAAGGATGATGTGGTGAGCCTGCAAGGGCAGCTCGCGCAGAAACCCTTTCTCGGCGGCTTTGTGCAAACCGATGCCGGCACCGAAACCGTGTGCATCTTCACCGTGCCGCACGCGGAAAACCTCACCTTTTTGAATGCGGTGCTGATTACCGGCGCCAACGGCACCCTGCAATGGGAGCATAAAGGCACACGGGAGCTGCTGCAATATACCCGCGAATGGCAAGATAAGCTTTCGCATCAATCGCCCGATACCATCCGCAAGCTGTTGTTTGTTTTCTACAAATACCTGGCATCCCATCCCGAAGCCGCGCTCGACCCCATCTTTGTGCCGCTCTTTTACCAGACGCGGCAGGCGCTTGACGCACAGGATGCAACCCTCCCCTATCAGGAATGGATTCTCCCCAACGCCCTGTATGTGGAAGCCGATATTCCGCTGGGGATTCAGGACCATACCCCAAAGCTGCTCGTCACCACCCCCAAGGGATTGGCGATGGCACCGGTAGAGTGGCTCTATTTCCCGCAGGATCGCACCGAAACCACCATGCGCTGTGCGGGTGTCGCCCTGTTTACGCAAGATATCCGGCAGCATGTGGATGGTAAATCCCGTGCATTGCTACTCACCAGAGACGCCCTGCTGACGATCCCTCCGCCCCAAACCGGCAGCGAGATTCATCTGGGGCGCTGGCTAACACGGTTACGGCAGAAGGACCGCACCTCGCAACTGCTGCTGCGTGAGCATCTGGCGCGGGCGCTGCTCGCCCACCGCGCACAGATGGAAAACGACCAGCTCCGCCCGCTGCTGCAAACGCTGCAATATCTGATCGCCCCGGAATATACGTCGGTCGTAGACATGAACCAACCCTTCGGCGCTACGCTGGAATATGCGCTGCCCATCGGCAATCAGGGGTTTTTATGCTCCGGCTGGATCCGCGATCCGCTGCACACGGTGAAGGAAGTGACGCTCCTCTCCGATCTGGGATTTGAGCTGGCGGTTCTGCCGCATGCGATCTTCCATCGCCGCGACTACGTGGACGCGCTGTACCAGAACTCGCCCTTTGCCCGCCAGCAGGGATCCTGGGGACTGGTGGCTTACGTACCGATTCCGCCGGATATCCGCGCCCTGATCGAAGGGGTGGGGAACCTGCACAGCGTGCGCTTCCAGATTGTGACGGAAAGCGGCCTGACCTACAGCATCGCCCCACAACCCCACGCATCCGATCCCTTCGCCTTGCGCCAGACGGTCATCGACCAGATCGCCCCGCATGTGATGCGCCACCCGGAAGGGGAGATGCCCGTGCGCAAAGCACTGGAGAGCCTACAAAAAACCTGCATGCAGCAGGTGGAGGTCAAGCATCTCTACCCCATTGGGCCGTTGGTGCATCAACCGAAACTCTCGGTGGTGATTCCGCTCTATCAATGCCTGGATTACATTCAGGCGCAGATCGCGCATTTCAGCCTCGACCCCGCCATGCAGCAGGCGGAGGTGATTTATGTGCTCGACAGTCCCGAACAGGAAGAAACCGTCCTGCAATTGCTGAAAGAGCTACACGCGCTCTATGATTTCCCGGTGACCCTGCTGGTGATGAACCGCAATGCGGGATACGCGGCCGCCACCAACGCCGGAGCCAGACAGGCACGCGGCACCTGGCTGCTGCTGCTGAATTCCGATGTGCTGCCGATAGCGCCCGGCTGGGCTTCTGCCATGCTGGAACATGCCTCCGCCCTCCCCAAACTGGGGGCAATGGGTATTCGCCTCCTCTATGAGGATGATTCCATTCAGCATGCGGGCATGTTCTCCGCGTACGATGCGCTGGAGGAGTGCTATACCAATCGTCACTATTTCAAGGGTATGCCGCCGCGCTACCCGCTGGCCCTGCAAAGCCGCGAAGTGCCGATGGTCACCGGTGCCTGCATGTTGCTGGAACGCGCCCGTTTCTTTGAAGTAGGCGGGCTTTCCACCGACTACATCGTGGGGGATTTTGAGGATTCCGACCTCTGTCTGGCGCTGCGCCATAAGGGGTATCGTTGTTACTACATGGCCGATGCGGTGATGTACCATCTGGAGCGGCAATCCGTGCCACTCAATAGCGGGTACCGCCCCAGCGTCACCTACCGTCTGAATGCACAGCGTCACCATGAGCGCTGGTCCAAAACGCTTGATTCCGAGAAAGCATTCCATGCCGCCGCGTAACCCTTCCCCCGCCGCCCAAGCCGTTACGCCAGCCACCGCTCCGC
Source organism: Rickettsiales bacterium (assembly GCA_044368015.1). GTDB lineage: Bacteria > Pseudomonadota > Alphaproteobacteria > Rickettsiales > RI-342 > JBIPLF01. The sequence goes on along the minus strand of JBIPLF010000007.1, from coordinate 12,822 downwards.
TGCGGGTGCTGGTGATCGCCCATAACCACCCCAAGCTCTTTCCGGGCGGGGCGGAGATTCTCGCCTATGGTCTGTTTCAGGATCTGGATGCGCGGGCAGAGGTAGAAGCGTTCTTTCTGGGAGCCACCAGCCGGGTCAGCCATAGCGCGCATGTGGGAACGGCATTTCAAACGCTGGGCGATACCGCCAACGAGATGCTCTTCTGGGGCGATGCGTTCGATTACTTCTACCAGTCGCAGCGGGAACGTTCGGCGCTGTTCACCGATTTCCGCGAGCTGTTGCAGGAATTGCAGCCCGATATCGTGCATCTGCACCACACGCTGCGCATTGGGGTGGAGGTGCTGACGCTCATCCGCCAGACCCTGCCGGACACGCAGATTGTCTATACACTGCATGATTACATCCCCATCTGTTACCGCGACGGGCAGATGGTCAAAGCAGGAACCGAACTCGGTTCGCGTGACTCCTTATGCGAATACGCCAGCCCCGCCCGCTGCCATCAATGTTTTCCGGAGATCGCCCCGCAGCAATTCAAGCTGCGCGAACAATTCCTCAAAACCCACTTCAGCGTGGTGGATCGGTTTGTCTCTCCCAGCCAGTTTCTGATCGACCGCTACCACGCATGGGGCATTGCACCGGAGCGGATGAGCCTGATTCCAAACGGAATCCCCTCCCACAGCACCACGCCGCACCGTCCCCTGCCACGCGGCGAAAAACGCAACCGGATTGCTTTTTTCGGGCAGGTGTCGCCCTTCAAAGGGACCCGCCTGCTGCTCGCAGCGGCGGAGCGGCTGATGACTTCCGGATTTTCAGAGTTTCATCTTGATATCTACGGCAATATCGGCCTGCAAAATCAGGAATTTAAGGATACATTCACCACAGAACTGAAAGCGGTTGAACGCACTGTCAGTTTCCACGGCACCTACGAAAACCGCGAATTACCGCAACTGATGCGCGATGCCGACTGGGTGGTGGCCCCCTCCGTATGGTGGGAAAACGCCCCGCTCGTCATTCAGGAAGCCTTTCTGCACAAGCGCCCGGTGATCTGCTCCGATATCGGCGGCATGGCAGAAATGGTCACGCATGAGCGCACGGGGCTGCATTTCCGGGTGGGCAGCGTGCAGGCGCTGGCCGAAACCATCAAACGCGCCAGCACCGATAACGATCTATGGAACCGACTGGTGTCGCATATCACTCCCCCGCCCAGCCTCGCGCAGTGCAATGGGGCGTATCTGGCCTTGTACCGCGACCTGCAACAGCAACACCATGCCCGGATGGCCGTCGCAGCGTGACGTCAGTACCACCCGCGCGCCCAAGCTCTTTGCTAGAGGCCGTGGAAGCGATTGAAAGGTTGCATCTGCGGTTAACCGAGCTACAATCCGGCCCGGAATATGATGCGGTGGAAGCGGAGATTCAGGTCCTGATGGCGGCAAGCCCGGCTTGGCCGACATCCGATGCTCTCGCCAGATTACAGGATATTTACTTTCCCAAGCAAGGTGTGAACCCATGACCACTCCCATTACCGTCCCAACACTGGGCGAATCTGTCTCCGAAGCGATTGTCGCCAAATGGTTCAAACAGGCGGGTGATGCCGTCGCCGCCGATGAACCGCTGGTGGAACTGGAAACCGACAAGGTGACGCTGGAAGTCAATGCACCTTCCGCTGGCGTCCTCTCGGCGATCAATGCCAAGGTAGGCGACAAGGTGGCCGTAGGCGCGGTGCTTGGCACATTGGAAGCCGGAAGCGGCCGCGCCCCCGCGGCACCCGTGTCCGTAGCCGCTGCTCCCGCGATGGCCGCACCCGCTCCTGTAGTGGTTTCTGCGCCGGTCGCAAGCAACGACCACCTCTCCCCCGCTCCCCGCAAACTGGTAGCCGAGAACCCCGGTTTACAGGTCGCCGCGATTGCCGGAACCGGCAAGGATGGCCGCGTCACCAAAGGCGACGTATTGCAAGTGATTCAGGGCAATGCGGCGGTCGCCGTGGCACCGCAGCCTGTTGATCCTGCAACCTCCGATGCCCGCGAAGAGCGCGTGCGCATGACCACACTCCGCAAACGCATCGCCGAGCGGCTGAAGGCCTCGCAAAACACGGCGGCGATCCTCACCACCTTCAACGAAATCGACATGTCGGCGGTGATGGCCCTGCGTGACGAATACAAAGACGCCTTCGAGGAAAAAAACGAAGGCGTGCGTCTGGGTTTCATGTCGTTTTTCGTGAAGGCCGCCGTAGTCGCCCTGAAGGAAATTCCGGAGGTCAACGCCCAGATCGACGGCGATTTCATCGTTTATAAAAACTACTATGATATTGGGGTGGCCGTTGGCACTCCGCAAGGGCTGGTGGTACCGGTGGTACGCAATGCGGAAAGCCGCTCCTTCGCAGGGATTGAAGGCGAAATCGCCCGGCTCGCCAAACGCGCCCGCGACGGCAAACTCGGCATCGACGAAATGACCGGCGGCACCTTCACTATCTCCAATGGCGGTGTGTATGGCTCGCTGATGGCCACCCCCATCATCAATCCCCCGCAATCGGGGATCATGGGGCTGCATAAGGTAGAAAAACGCCCCGTGGTGGTCAACGACCAGATCGTCATCCGCCCCATGATGTATATCGCCCTTTCCTACGACCATCGCATCATCGACGGCCGCGAATCCGTCACCTTCCTCAAGCGCGTGAAAGAGCTGGTGGAAGATCCGCGCCGCTTGCTGTTAGGGGTATAGACGTCTTACACATCCACATAACCAGTCAAGGGACGCGATATGTCAGCATTTGTTGAACCCCATACTACTGTTACCGGATCCAACGAGGCCGACCTCCTGACCAACGGCGGCGCGGGATATGTCATAGAGGGTGCCGCAGGAAACGACACAATCACAAGCAGTTATTCGGTGTTTGTATATGGCAACGAAGGGGATGACCTCCTGTCCGGAGACGATAATTACTTTGTCGAAGGTGGTTTAGGAAACGATACAATCTCCACAACCGGTCATCATGAGTATATCACCGGAGACAGCGGACAATACAGCGACGCTGCCGGAAACGACAGCATAACGGCAGGCAGCGATAACGGACATGTCGCAGGAGATGGAGGCGATGACATCATCGTCGCAACAGATCGTAATGGATATGTAGAGGGAGATGCAGGAAACGACTCCATAACAGTTGGAAACGATAACGGGTATATTCTGGGGGGAGAGGGGCAAGACACCATCCTCGCGGGATCCAACACCGAGTATCTCCTCGGTGGGGGGCATGACGACACGATCATTGCAGGAACCGGAAATGGGCATGCTGACGGGGAATACGGCAATGATTACATCGTCGTCGGTGGCGCTGATTACCTGGAGGGAGGATTCGGCGACGACTACCTGCAAAGCGGTGCAAGCGAGTACATCCTTGGAAATCCGGGAAATGACACCATTATCAGTGGTAACACGGAATTTCTGGTTCATGGCGGCGCCGGAAATGACTGGATACAAAGTGGGGCTTCCTCAGAAGCCCTCGGCGGCGGAATCGGGGACGACACCCTCATCGGTGGGAACGGCCAAGACGTGTTTCTGTTTGAAGATCAAGATCGCTCCTTCTCGGTGGATGCCACCAGCACCAACCACGACATCATCACGGACTTTGTTTCGGGCATCGACCGGATTGACCTTACCTCCTTCCATACCGATTTTGGTTCCCTGAAGATTTTTGGCTCGCATGACGCCACCATCATCACTCTGGATGACCAGCAAACATTGACGTTGGAGAATGTGGACTTCTGGACACTGAGCCAAACCGACTTTTTCTTTAATGCGCCATGTATGGCTAATGAAGTATTATGCCATATGTGGAATATATACCCTTAAAAGAGCAGGATGCATCCTGCGTGCTTCGTGTTTCCATCATCATTAGCAAAGTGAGCTTCCCATGACCACCTTCACCGGCACTTCCGGACAAGACACAATCACCGGCACCGATAGTGGCGACGTCATCTTCGGATTACAGGAAAATGATAGCCTGGATGGCGGCGCGGGCAGCGATTACCTGTTCGGCAATCTGGGTAATGACACGATTCTGGGCGGTACAGGAATTGACCTGATTGAAGCTGGCTTCGGCGATGACAGCATCGTTGCCGGTGACGATGCCGATGGGGTGTATGGGAATGCAGGTGCAGACACGATTGAGGGCGGCGCAGGGATTGATGCACTCTTCGGCGGTCAGGATGCGGATTCGATCCTCGGCGGCACCGAAGGCGACCTGCTCTACGGCAATCTAGGCAACGATCTCGTAAACGGCGAAGACGGTACAGACTATGTGCATGGCGGAGTCGGCACCGATACCGTACTCGGCGGCAATGGCAGCGACAGCGTGTTTGGCGGCATGAACAATGACAGTCTAGATGGCGGCGCAGGTGCCGATACGATCGGCGGTGGCACCGGAAACGACACCCTCACCGGCGGTGAGGGTATGGATGTGTTCCGGTTTGCGAATATCGTCGTGACCGTCAATGGCGATACTGTTACCACCAACGACGATCACATTACGGATTTCTCGGCCGAAGATGTCATTAATTTGGAGATGTTTGATACCAGCTTTGCCAGCCTGACGATCACCGCGTCCGGCAGCGATGCGATTATCACCCTCACCGGCGATCAGCATTTGATTCTGGACGGAATCAACGCATCTGCCCTCACCGATTCCGATTTCATTTTCTAACAACTCTACTGCATCTAGTATCCCGGCTTGACACACCACACCCCATATGGGATAGAGGGAAGGATTTCGTCTTCTATACCGGATGGGGTGTACATGTTTCAGGAATTCAAGCAGTTTATCGCTCGCGGCAATGTGGTCGAGCTGGCGGTGGGTATCATCATGGGTGCCGCCTTTACCGGTGTGGTCAACTCTCTGGTAGCAGATGTCATCATGCCCCCCATCGGCATGGCCACCGGCGGGATGGATTTCTCCAACTATTTCGTAAGCCTGAGCGGCGGCGATTATGCCTCCCTCAAGGCCGCGAAGGATGCCGGAGCCGCCACCCTTAATTATGGGGTGTTTCTGAACACCATTCTGAACTTTGCCATCGTTTCTTTTGCGGTATTCATGCTGGTGAAGCAGGTAAATCGCATCCACAAGAAAGCAGATGACGCTCCGGCTGCGCCCGCACGCAGCGAGGTCCTGCTGGAGGAGATCCGCGATCTGCTGAAGAAGTAGTTTTTTCTAGGTTACGACAGATATTATTCGGCCCGCGTATCATGCGCGGGCCTTTTTTTGGGAAACCATTCCGCCAGAAAGACTGTACGATCAGAGCGGTTCTCACTCTGGAAAACACCGTGCTATCGTGCTTTTGTTGTTTATCAGACTGGGAGTGCGAGGCGACGTGTAGTAAACACCTACACGAGACAAAGCACGACGATGTCTGAGGAAGCATAGGAAATACGATATGAAACACACCTCTCCCCCCGCCTCATGCAGCCATTTCTGGGGCAATATGACCGGGCTGATTGGTTTTATGGCCGTCATCTACACCCTGCGAGAGAATCTGCTTCTTACCCTCTCCCCTACCCAGCAGGGCATAGCCTGCGCTGCCGGTGTGGTATTACCGATTCTTCTTTATGAGTGGTGCGTATTACGCGTACAGCGCCGCCTGCTTCATGAAAACGGGATACGACCATACGTTGACTGGCAGCGCGTGTGGCTTAAAGTGCTGGGGCTTGTCATGACCTGTAGCGGAATTGGATTCCTGTACTGGCTGTTTCCGGAATATCACAGCGGGTTTTTTGGCCCCTACTGGGAGTTTCTCCGCATCGCCATGCCGATAGTGCTGGTGCTGGCGCTCCCCTATTTCGCCTATATGGACCGGAGGACAGCCAATCCCGAAGATGCCTACTGGCAACTGGGACGCTGGCTCTGCGGAAACAGGGGTTCCCTCAAGCGCCATGCGGTTGCCGAACTCACCCGCCAATGGATCATCAAAGCCTTCTTCCTCCCGCTGATGTTCGGCTATTGGCTGGACAACATCCAGTATCTACGGTTTTTTGATACCGGGTCGCTGGTGTCGTTTCGGGGATGGTATGATCTGTCCTATAACCTGTTGTATGCCGTGGATGTCGCCTTTGCTGCGGTAGGTTACATGATGACCTTTCGCCTGCTGGACAGCCATATCCGCTCTGCAGAACCCACGATGATCGGCTGGTGGATTGCTTTACTCTGTTATTCTCCCTTCTGGCAGAGTGTGTTTGTCAGCAACTACTTTGCCTATGCGGAACGCCCATGGGGGGATGTGTTTGGAGGAAACCCCATCCTATACGCCCTGTGGGGAAGTGTGATTCTGTGTATGATTGGCGTGTACGCATTAGCGACCGTCGCGCTTGGATACCGTTTTTCCAATCTAACCTATCGCGGATTGGTTGCCAATGGCCCCTACCGGTTTACCAAACATCCGGCCTATATCGCCAAAAATATCAGTTGGTGGCTGATCGCCATGCCGTTCATGGTCGGGGAAGGGTGGGAGCCAGTGCGTAACTGCCTGCTCCTGTGCTGCGTCAGCATCGTCTATTACATTCGCGCACGCACCGAGGAAAACCACCTCTCCAACTATCCGGAATATGTCGAATACGCCCAATGGATAGAAGCACACGGTCTCTTCCGCTGGGTTGGGAAATGGATCCCGTACCTGCGCTATAGCGAGGAACGCGCCAAAGCATCCGGCAGCATCGCCTGGTGGGCACGGTAGAGACCTACGCCACGGGGGCAGTATCACGCGCAGCACCGATCCGCATGAACCTGTTCGGCAGAAATCGTAGAAAGCCGGGGAGATGCCGGAGCCTGTACCCGCTGCGAAACACGATACAACTCCAACATGCTGGATTTACAGGTAAAAACGAGGGTCAACACCTCTCCCTCCCTGCGAATCGCGGCGATACCGGATCCGTGCGCCAGCAGGGTAGCGCGGGTCTGCTCCGCCGTATCCGCATCGGCAAAAACCCCCGCAATCGCAAAACCATCACTTTCTTCCGGAGTATTCGGACGGAGTTTGCGCCACAGAAGCGCCGATGCAAGCGCCTGTTCCAGTGGGGAACGTCGCCATTGTGCCACCCACTGCGATGCCGCGACAACGGTCTCCTTCACCGTCTGCCCGACTTCATCGCCAAGCCATGCCTTTGCGCCCGCCCCCATGGCCATGACCACGCAATGCAACGCCGGAGCCGATGAAGCCAGCACCGCTCCAATCCCTGACGTGGCACCCGGCAGCAAGCCGGGATGCGCGCCCATAAACTGCATGATGTCGAGCGCCATACCCTGATGACCACCAATCAGGGCGAGAAATCCCAACCCTTCCCCCACACCATGGGCCATGGTCACCAGCATCAACCCTACCGCCGCCCCTTTGGCGAGGGCTTTGAGCAGATATTCCGCCGATGCACGCGCCTCGTCGGAAAGGTTAGGAATCAGCGACACCAGCCATTCGGAAAGCGCATCCCCGGTGAGCAATAGCGCAGTCCCCACAAGTCCGGTGCCAAACCCCGCCTGAGCGAACAGGTCGCCCAGCACCGGAATCTGACTGACCCCGGCAATACCGGTAGCGCAAAAATCCCGCAAAGAGAGAAAAGAGATGTGGGTCATCGGGTCAATCAGCCCGCTGTGCATTGCCACTTCCGGTAACAACCCCAGCGCGGAAAGGCTCAGCATCCCTCCCAGCAGCCAGCCGTCGGACGGGGACGCGTGATGATGGTGATGCCCCTCCTCCATGGCATTAGGCCGCTTTGGCTTGTGGCTCCGGAACGGATGCGGCATCCCCCAGATGGCGTTTTTCGATTTCGCATTTCAGGTCAATCACCGCATGTTTCAGGGCATGAATTTCCTCATCCACTTTCCCCTGCCCCAAACGACGCGACACCGCAAACAACGATCCCGCAACCCCGCTTGCCAGCAACGCTTTCGCCGCCGATTGGCTGGCCATCACCTGCGCGGCGCGCTTCACCCCTTCATGAGAGGCCTCCTGCGGCCGGGGCGCGACGTCCTGTGCAATAAACGCCGTGGCTTTTTGCGCCAGAACCGCGTCATCAATGGCGGAGACATCCACGCCCGCCATCTGCGCGAGTTGCTGGCGATGCACGTCCAGATTCCATCCCGTTGCCAGCAGATAACTCGGCCCCTGACCCTGCGCGTCCTTGATGTCGATCCAGCGTTTATCGCCGTCAAAACGCAGCTTGGCCGGATAGGCAACCCCGGCCTGCGTCACCCGCACATCGGTTTCCGGACAACCGCAATCCTCCGGCTGCAAACGCCCCTGCTCATCCTTGGTCAGGTTATGGTGAATGGTGATTTCCGTGGGGCCGCACCTTCCCCCCATCCCGCCGGGACATCCGCCCCCGCACCCGGCACTGCATCCGGGCCAGATATGCACCTTGTCCTGCAAGGGAAAAACCGAAGCGGTATTCGGCGTAGAAGCTTCATCAGAGGCCGTGCGGGCAACCGCCGTTTCCAACGCGTCTTCAAACTGCGCCCGCTGACGGTCGATCATCAGCCGGTCCGCCGCCCACCAGCTCGCCACAAAACCGGCGGCAGCGCTGGCGGTTTCGGTGGCGCGTAACGCCAGCTTCCGCCACCATGGTGGGTTTTTGAGTGCCTCCAACCGCGCCTGCGATTGCTCCAGCGTGCGATGCAGATCCTCCATCGACAGGTTGCTATAGGGTGAAGCAGTGCTCGTATTCATCGTGAGGCTCCTGTGTTGCGATGCGATGTGATGCCCGCCATGATGCCCGGAATAGCGGCAATCAGCATGGGTATTCCGCAGCAGAGCGCCAGCACGCTGCCGCTGATGGTACTATTCTCCCGTTTGCCATGTTCCAGCAGGCAATTGCCGGGCGGCTTACCCAAAATCGCGGCGATGTGTGACCCCGGACCGCTGGAACGGTAATGCTCCTTATCCAGATCCTCCAGCCCCAGCACCGTACTGGTCACCATCGCAGCATGCCCGATACCGGGCAACAATGCGGGAAGTGTGAGGATCACACCGAATGCCTGCAAGGTATTGCGGACGATCCGCCCCGTGGTACGGTTCACCCGCTCCATCACTTTACCACCCATATGGCCGATCAGGGTCAGCGCCCCACCCGCCAGCGCCAGCTTTACCTCGTCGCGCTGCAACGCATCGCCAAGCGGGGACGCAATGCGGGAAAGCGCCCGCTCAATGGGTTCTGCGATGCCAAGCCATTGCTCCACTTTCCGGGGGATATGCGCCAAATTCTGGTGCAGGGCACCTGCAATGCCGTAAACCGGCTCTCCCCGTTCGTCTTTGGCAAAACTGTACCCGTAATTGGCAATCACCGGGCAACAGCCGCCGGAAAGCCAGTTCATATCGTCCAGCACGCGCTGATTACCAGTTGCTTCCGCCAGCTTCCGCATCCCCAGCGTAGAAAGCGCCGCCGCCGCACCACCGATGCTAAACCCCGTAATGGTTGTCCCCAGCCAATCGCTGTGATGGGCGTCGATGCGTCCCTGAGCGTCCACAGGAATAATGCGCTGCTGCGGCGGTTGCAGAATATGCGGAGCCGCTTCCGTCGTGCGCCAGACCTCTGCTGCCTGCATGGCCAAACCCCTTCCCTGCGCCTATGGATGCAAAGTGACGATCAATCGGCATTTCCTTAACCGATTAGGGAAAATTTTTCAATGCCATTGTAACGAGAAAGGCCGGTTTATCCACAGACCCTACACAAAGGCGTAAGGGTCCACATCCACCCGCACATCCACGGTGCGGGGCAGCGGAGTGGCGGCGATCCAGTGGCGGATCATCGCCTGCATGGGGACCTGCCGCTGCGCCTTGCACAGAAACCGCACGCGATACCGCCCCCGCAGCCGGTAGAGCGGTGCCGGAGCCGGTCCCAGCACCCGCATCTCGCCTTTTTCAATATCGGCGAGCAGTGTCCCCGGTGCCTGACGGGCAAGCTCCACCGCCGCCCGCCGCAGCACGGCTTCGTCCCGGCAGGTGAGCAGCACCGACACCAGCCGCGTGAAGGGCGGCATCCCGGCCTCCTGACGCGCCCGCAATTCCCAGGCGATGAAAGCATCGCGGTCGCCCTTGACCATCGCCTGCATCACGGCGTGGTCGGGCAGCAGGGTTTGCAGCAGGGCGAGACTTTTTCCGCCCTCGCGCCCCGCCCGCCCGGCGATCTGATGCAACAGTTGGTAGGAGCGTTCCATGGCGCGCAAATCGCCGCCCGCCAGCCCGACATCGGCATCCACCACGCCAATCAGCCTCAGCTTGGGGAAGTGATAGCCCTTGGCCATCATCTGCGTACCGATGAGGATGTCGATTTGCCCGCCCGCCATCGCCTGCACGGTGCGCTCGGCTTGCAGGAGCGTTTCCACCGTGTCGCTGGTCATCTCCACCACCCGCGCCGTGGGGAACAGCCGCGAGACTTCCTCGTGCACCCGCTCCACACCCGGACCGCAGGGAGTGAGCGTATCCGGCTTGGCGCAGGCGGGACACAGATTCGGCGCGGGCGCCTGCCAGCCGCAATGGTGGCACTGCATCCGCGTCGCCTGCTGATGCATGACGAGCCAGGTCGAGCAATCCGGACACTCAAACCGGTAGCCGCAGGCCCGGCACAGCAGCAGCGGCGCATAGCCCCGGCGATTGAGGAACAACATGCTCTGCTGACCGCTCGCCAGCACCTCCCCCACCGCCTGAATCAGCGACGCCGAAAGCCACTGCCCCTTGGGCGTGCCGCGCATATCCACAATCCGCACATCCGGATAGGCCGCCCCCCCCACCCGGTCGGGCAGAGAAAGCAACCGGTAGCGGCCACGCTCCAGATTCACCAGCGTCTCCAGCGAGGGCGTGGCAGAGGCAAGCACAATCGGAATCCCCGTCACATGCGCCCGCGCCACCGCCATGTCGCGCCCGTGATAACACACGCCTTCCTCCTGCTTGTAGGAGGGGTCGTGTTCCTCATCCACCACCACCAATCCGAGGTTCTGGAAGGGCAGGAACAGCGCCGACCGCGCCCCCACCACCACCTTCGCCTCGCCCTTGAGCACCTGTTTCCACCCCTCGCGCTTGCGGGCAGGGGTGACCGCCGAATGCCATACCACCGGTTCCATGCCGAACCGTTCCACAAATCGGGTGAGCCATTGGGTGGAAAGCGCAATCTCCGGCAGCAGCACCAGCACTTGCTTGCCCTGCTCCAGCGCACGGGTGATCGCCGCAAAATACACTTCGGTTTTACCCGACCCCGTGACTCCGTCGAGCAAAAAGGCCTGGTAACCACCGGCATCCACCGCGCTCACCAGTTGCGCGGCGGCATCAACCTGCGCAGGCATCAGAGGGGGAGGAGGAAGCGCCACCCGCACAGGGGCGGGCTTGAGCTTCACCACCCGTTTGAGCGGCACGAACGCTTCCGGCACCGGCATCGCCATGCGCAACACCATCCCCTTGGGCGAGAGGGTATATTCCGCCACCCAGTCGATAAAGGCACGCATACTATCGGTAAAGGGCGGGAGCTCATGGAGCGCGGTGATGTCCCGCAGCTTATCCGCGGGAACATCACATTGTTGGGTCAGGTGCCACACCACCCCCACCTGCTCGCGCTTGCCGAGCGGAACGGTTACAGATTGACCGGGAACAAGCGCCATCCCTTCCGGCACGCGGTAGCTATAGGGCGCGTCACGGGCGATAGGCAGCAGAACTTCCGCAAAAAGGCTCGACACGGGCGACCGGACTGTTAAAGTTGCCCCCTCTATACCGGAAAGGCAGAAGGAAACCCATGAAGTTTTTTGTTGATACCGCCGATGTGAAAGAAATCGCCGATCTGGCCGAAACCGGCCTGCTGGATGGCGTCACCACCAATCCCAGCCTGATTGCCAAAAGCGGCCGCAATTTTCTGGAGGTGATCGCCGAAATCTGCCAACTGGTAGACGGCCCGGTAAGCGCGGAAGTGGCCGCCACCGACGCCAAAACCATGATTCAAGAGGGCGAAAAACTCCGCACCATCGCCGAGAATGTGTGCGTGAAACTGCCGCTGACCATGGAAGGGCTGAAGGCCTGCAAACATTTGAGCGGCAAGGGCATCCCCACCAACGTGACCTTGTGCTTCTCTCCTGCACAGGCGATCCTCGCTGCCAAAGCGGGGGCAACCTTTGTGTCGCCCTTTGTTGGACGGCTGGACGATATTGCGCAGGACGGGATGCAGCTGATTGCCGATATCTGCACCATTTTCCGCAACTACCCGGATTTCACCACCGAAGTGCTGGTGGCATCCGTCCGCCACCCGATCCATATTGTGGAAGCAGGCAGGCTGGGTGCGGAAGTGGTCACCGTACCGCCGCAGGTGATCCGCCAACTGGTAAAGCATCCCCTCACCGATAAGGGGCTGGAAGCCTTCCTGGCCGATTGGGCGGGGACGGGTCAGAAAATTCTGTAGATGGCTATCTCCTCCTCCCACGAACCCGACCGGGAGGAAGAGGCGCAGGTTGCCGCCTATTTGCAGGCGCATCCGGATTTCTTCACCCATCACCCGGAATTGCTCGCCCTGCTGACGCCGGAAGCCTATCACGATCCGGAAACCGGGATTGTCGATTTACAGCGTTTTCTGGTCGATCGGCTGCGTGGCGAGGTCACCAAAACGCAAGCCGCGCTCGGCGAGTTGGTCTATGCGGCGCGGGATAATCTCTCGGCGCAGTCGCAAATCCATGACGCCGCGCTGCAACTGCTGCGCTGCGGCAACCGCACCGAGCTGCTCGCCACCCTGACGCAGGAATTGCCATCGCTGTTTGATGTGGATGTGATTCAGCTCTGCGTGGAGGCCGATATTGTGCCGGACCGCGACCATCCC
>JBIPLF010000045.1:0-13955 GCA_044368015.1 Rickettsiales bacterium | reverse complement strand
CAGCGTAAAGCCGATGCCTGCCGCCGCCCATCCCGAATAGGAATTGAGCATGGAAACCACCACCGGCATATCCGCCCCGCCAATGGGGATAATCAGCAGCACGCCGAGCAGAAAGGCAATGCCCGTCATCAGCCAGAAGGCAGGGAGGGACTGCGTCACCACAAACACCACCAAGGCCAGCAGCATCACCGCACCAAGGGCGGCATTGAGGAGATGGTGCTTGGGCAACCGGATCGGCGTACCGGACATCAGCCCTTGCAGCTTAGCAAACGCAATCACCGAGCCGGAAAAGGTGATCGCCCCGATGATGATACCAAGTCCCATTTCAATCCGGCTGGCCAGATGGATATGCCCAGCCGTTCCGATGCCATAGGCTTCCGGTGCGAGCAGCGCTGCGGCAGCAATACACACCGCCGCCAACCCCACCAGCGAGTGGAAGGCCGCCACCAGTTGCGGCATGGATTTCATGGGGATGCGCCGTGCCACCACCGTGCCGATCACACCCCCTAACGCCAATCCGGCAGCAATCATCGGATAGCTCTGCACCACCGGAAGGGTCAGCGTAGTGAGGATGGCAATCCCCATCCCCACCATGCCATAGAGGTTCCCGCGACGCGCCGTCTCAGGCGAGGAAAGCCCTTTGAGCGCCAGAATAAACAGCACGGCGGCAATCAGATAGGCGGTATAAGCAAGCGAACTCATGGGCGTTTCCTTAGATATTACACACCAGCCGGGGATAGACAAACGCCAGAATCACGCCTACCCATATCCCCTGCAATACCCCGCCGAGCGTCCATAACAGCGCAAGACTCAGAGGCATGGGCAGATACGCATAGGCCCCCAGATGCAGCACCCCCATCAGCGCGCCAACATACAGGCCAAACCGCACCCCTTCGCGTAGGCCCTTACCCTCATAATGGCGGGAAAACAGAAAGGAAAGTACCGCCGCCAGCAGCAGTTGCTGAACGGTATTCCACGGCATCATCGCCTGTATCTCCGCCATGGGACGCCACAAAAAAGCCGTTTGCACGTAAAGCGGCATCAACAACACGCCATGATACACCCAGTCAAAGAGGGAAATGCCCACCCAGGAAGCCATCACCGGCGCAATGGCGCATTTCAGTTGCATGGCGCTCCCTCTCACTGCCGTTTGCGAAACATGGCGAGCATCCGCTGCGTCACCACAAACCCGCCAAAGATGTTGATCGCCGCCAGCACCACGGCGGCAAATCCGAGCGCCTGCGACGTGCCAAACCCTTGCGGCCCCAGCGCCACCATCGCCCCCACGATGATAATCCCGGAAATAGCGTTGGTGACCGCCATCAGCGGAGTGTGGAGCGCGGGTGTCACCTTCCACACCACATAATACCCAACGAAACAGGCCAGCACGAACACGCTGACGCCAAAAATAAACGGGTCAACGCCGGTAGTAAGCACCCCCATTTTCTCAACAGCATGCGCGCAGGCTTCTACACAAGGCGGTGGAATATACAGCGATGTCATATCAACAGCCTCTCTTCCAATCTTCGATTATCAACGCATTCACGCCACCCGACGCACCACCTGATTCCCCGGCAGGCGTTCAATTTCTCCTGAAAGTTCAAGGTCGAGCAACAGCGTCGCGGCCTCCTGAGGCGAAACCTGACACGCTTCCAGAAGCGCGTCAACCAAAACCGGGCTGGCTCCCACCCCGGTACGCAGCCGGGCGAGCGCATCTTCCGATGCCGCGAACAGCGAGGGTTCCGCCTCCAGCGCCGCCTCTTCCACACCGGCTGCCACGGAGGCATGCCCCTCGCGCAACAGCGCCAGAATATCCTCCGCCGACTCCACCAGCAGCGCCCCCTCTTTCAGCAGATGATTCGGCCCGCTGCTGCGCGGATCGAGCGGCGATCCGGGCACCGCACACACCTCCCGACCCTGCTCCAGCGCATAACGTGCCGTAATCAGCGACCCGGAATGGCGCGCCGCCTCCACCACCACCACTGCCCGCGACAGGCCGGAGAGAATCCGGTTACGACGCGGGAAATGCGTGGTGACGGGAGGCGTACCAAAGGGTTGCTCACTGACAATACAGCCCATTTCTGCAATGCGTGCATGGAGCGCGTGATTTTCCGGCGGGTAGACGACATCCAACCCACAGGCGGTCACCGCCACGGTGCCGGTGGCGAGCGCCCCCTCATGCGCGGCGGTATCAATCCCGCGTGCAAGACCGGAGACCACCGTCACCCCGGCCCCGCCCAGATCCGCCGCGAGTTTCTTCGTGAAATGCCGCCCGGCCGCACTGGCATTGCGCGCCCCGACGATCCCCACCGCCATCCTCCCGGCAAGGTAGGAGGGGTCGCCCACGCACATCAGTACCGGCGGCGGGTCATAGAGATGCCACAGGCTTTCGGGATAGGCTTCCGCCCCATAGAGCAGAAACCGGGCACCCAGCCGTTGCCCTGCCTCGATCTCCTGCTGCACGGCGGCGGCATCCGCCATGCGGCGATCCTTCGCATTCCCCCGCGCCCAATGATCGGGGAGCGCCCTCAGCGCCGCCTCCGGTGATCCATACCGCCGCAGCAGTTGAAAAAACGTCACCGGCCCCACCTGAGAAGACCGCAACAACCGCAGCACCACCGGCAGGCTTTCCGCCTGCAAACGCGGGTAGCGCGCCTCAGGCACGGAAACGCCCCTCGGTTCCGGCCAGCAGCCGACCGATATTTTCCTTATGGCGATAGATGGTATGCGCCGAAAGCGCCAGCCCCACGGGGAACAATCCCACGCCGCTCACCAGCAGGCACCAGATGGGAGTCAGGCTTGCCGCCACCAGCGCGGCGAGTGAGGAAATCCGCTTCCAGTAAAACACGGAAATCCAACTGATCACGACCAGTAACCCCACCAACGGCGAAAGCGCCATCAACGCCCCCCAGGAGGTCGCCACCCCCTTGCCGCCCTGAAATTTCAGCCATACCGGATAGCAATGCCCGGCAACGGCCACCACAGCGGCCAGACCCGCCACCGATTCCGGCGCCAACCACACCGGCACCGCGCCTTTCAGCGCGTCGAGCAGCAGCGTGACAATCGCCAGCCCCTTCCGCCCGGTGCGCAGCACGTTGGTGGCACCGATATTCCCCGACCCGATGCTGCGCAGATCCTCCGTCCGCGCCAGACGAGTGATGAGCAGCCCAAAGGGAATGGAGCCGATGAAATAAGCCAAAATCAACGAAAGAAGGGCTGCAACCATAGGGCGTACTACTTAAACGGTATCGTCAGGAGAGGCCAGCGGGAAATGCATCGGTTGTACGGAGGAGCCTACACTGCCTCGGCGATTGGTTCCACCGCCGCCGCCCGCGATCTCGATTTGGGGACGGCGCTCACGGCTTTGCCTTCCAGCGTTTGCACTTCCTGCATCCGGTCGCGCACGGAATCAATGTTCAGCGCCATCAGCAGATCGCGCACCTCTTGACGGGCAGTGACATGGGAAAGGCTCAGTGCCACATCGGTATCTTCCTCCAGCACGTCGAGCACGGTCAGGCCTTTGAGGAACAATTCACGGAAAATCACCCGCTCGCAGAAGCCGGGCGCAATGCGGAATCCAATCCGCTTGGAAAGCGCCTTGAGGATTTCCCCCACCTTGCGTTTGTTTTTGGCGTCGATCATGCTCAACCGGTTGCGCATCACAATCCAGTCGATAGAGGTGCCTTTGCGCTTGGCTTTCTCCAGTTTCTGCTCCCACAGCATCTCGCTATAGATGCTGGGCCGCAGGATCTTCATGCTGTCTCCGTCTACATTCGCCAGCACGTCCAGATCAATAAAGCTATCATTCATGGGGGTAATCACCGTATCCGCATAGTAATGTGCGGCACGCGACAGGAACATATCCGTGCCCGGACAGTCAATCACCACGAAATCGCAAGCCTCGCGCAACTTGTTAATCGCATCGGAGAAGCGTTTGATTTCATCTGCCTCAGCCTCTTCCAATAAATTGAAGGGGCTGCGCACAATCACTTCATGCAACGGCACGGGCAGCGAGATATTCTTCTGCGCCATCAGCTTCCAGCGGTTCTCCAGATAGCGGGTCAGCGAGCGCTGGCGGGCGTCCAGATCCATCGACCCCACGCGAAATCCCAGACGCAGCAACCCAACGATCAGATGCATGGAGGTGGTGGTTTTGCCGCATCCGCCCTTTTCGTTGCCGACCACAAACACATGGGCTGTCATGAAGCGTTCCTCCTGTTGTCGTGTTTTAGAGCATGAAGCCGTTCCCCGTCATTGCGAGTGAGCGAAGCGAGCGCGGCAATCCAGCAAAAGAATCTCTGGATTGCTTCGTCGGCCTTGCCTCCTCGCAATGACGATCAAGCCTCTGTCATCCGGATGTCACAATCTAACCGCCACCGACAAAAAAACAAGCGCCGATCGGGGGTAGTGAACAGAAAAAACTTGGGGGAATAATCTGGGACTAAACATACAATTTATTGCTATCTGCTATGTTATAAGCGTTGCTAGGATGGAGACCACAAGTAGAGGTCATTGCATCATGCACTAAGAGTGCCACCATAAAACGGCTTTTCTGCTGGATTGCCGAGGAGTTGAAAAAACAGAAGAAAGCGAGCGGCGGCGAAGCCGTAGGGTGGCTTGGATTGTAGACATTCTCGTACGATTCCATCTTGTGAAGGTGCACAAAAATTGGATGCAAGAAGGGATATTTCAATCACCATGAGGTCAAGTGTCTTGCGACACATCACCATTCAGCAATGAATATCAGGCGACAAGAGGAATCATTCGTATAAGCAAAATTATAACTGGATCCGGCACCCGGACCAGACCCGCCGATGGTACAATTGGGAGTCCAAACGGCATGTGTAGCACGAACAAACCCTGTTCCCGGAATACCATCATCAAGTTTTTCATCTACTTGGTAGGCTTCTGCAGGGCTAAGAATACCTTTTGCCCGTTCTGCTGGGGTTGGGTTTAGTGGTGTAAACCACAACACATTACGCATAAAACCATCGTAGAATACGCCATGATTCGTGTAATTGTCATAGTAGTACCAGAACCAATCTCCACCGTTCACAGGCGAGGATGGAGTGTTATCAACCGTACGAGTACCGAGTGTCCCTGCAGCTGGAGAGCCAGTATATTGACCCTCGATATAACCAGACAGTGCTAGCTGTTGCCATATACCAAAGTTTTCTCCTGGTCCTCCAGCAACAGCTGGCTGGCTAAGTTGCCCATTACCATTACCATTAGTGACCCCGATAAGGAATTGTGTTGCGTTTGGACAGTCGCCTGGTAGGCACTGATATTTATCAATGAACATCCGGCTGCCTGCAAAATAGGTCTCTACATCAGCAATAACGGATCTAATTTCGGCCGCCCTTATAAGGCTTTTTCCGACCACCACTCCGCCAAGGATCAGGCCGATGATGACAAGGACAATGGAGAGTTCTACGAGGGTGAAACCGGGAGAGGCGTGCCTCCCTCCCCTGCTTGCGGGGGAGGGATGTGTAGCCACGGCGAGGAACGAGCCGATGGCGAAGCTGGGTGGGGGTGTTCTGCCGACTTGCACATTTCCAAGAGACACCCCCCTCCTACCCCCCCCCCGCAAGCAGGGCGAGGAACAGGCCGAGCTATGTCCTACGGCTGAGGGTAACACATGCAGACTCCCTATCAAGGACGAAACGCGGTTATCCTACCCAGCCGATACCCGGAGTGCAACCGGTAAACTCACGCCACCGCTTCCGCCGCCTTCACCCGCACCTGCTCCTCTACATAGCGCACCAGCAGGTCCACGCAGGCCTCAATGGAATGACGCGAGGTGTCGATGGTAAGGTCGGCATCCTCCGGGACCTCGTAAGGAGCCGAAACCCCGGTGAATTGCGGAATCTCCCCCGCCCGCGCTTTTTTGTAGAGGCCCTTCACGTCGCGCCCCTCGCAGGTGGCGAGATCCGCCTTGATATGCACCAGATGGAAGCGGTCGGGTGCCGCCGCCCGCGCCATTTCCCGGTCGGCATGGTAGGGCGAAATGAAGGAGGTGATGGTCACCACTCCGGCATCGGCGAAGAGCGCCGCGACCTCGCCCGCCCGGCGGATATTTTCGGAACGTTCCTCCGGCGAAAAGCCAAGGTCCGAGCAAAGCCCGCGCCGCACATTATCGCCATCGAGCACATAGGTGTGGAAGCCCTTGGCAAAGAGCCGGTGCTCCAGCTCCACGGCAAGGGTCGATTTCCCCGCGCCGGAAAGCCCGGTAAACCACAGCACCGCGCCGCGATGCCCATTGGCGAGCGCCCGCTGTTCGGCTCCCACCGCCTGATTCACCGCGAAAATGTTTTGGGATTTCACCTCGCGGCCACTCACGCGCTGATCCGTCAGCCCCTCGCGGCGGATAATCCCCCCGCCGACCGGCATAAACCCTTCCACCAGCACAAAGCGCCCGGTTTGCGGATCGGCGGCAAAGGCATCGAGCGCCGCCTGCCCTTTCAGCCGAAACCGCACCTCCGCCACATCGCCCTTTTCCACCTGCGATTCCGCCCGGTGGGAGAGGTCATCGGTGCGGATCACCCGCTCAATCGCGGCCACTTCCGCCGCATATTCGGCGGTAGCCAGCTTCAGCCGGTATTTCTGCCCCATCGCCAGCGGATGATCCGCCAGCCAGAAAAGATGCGCCGAAAACTGATTGGTCAGCACCGGCGGCGACTCCACATGGCTAATCATCTGCCCGCGTTCGGCGAAAATCTGCTCGTCGAAGGTGATGCCGATGGATTGCCCGGCGATGGCCTCTTGCGGCAGCGTTTCCCCCCCCCAGGCCTCAATCGATTGCACCCGCACCCGGCGGTTACGCGGACTCACCAGCACTTCGTCGCCGACTTTCAGGCGGCCGCTTTCAATCCGCCCGGCAATGATGCGCCGATCGTCAAATTTATACACATCCTGAATCGGGAAGCGCAACGGCTGCTCCTCCCGCGAGGGGGTAGCCGTGAAGGCATCCAGCGCTTCTACCACCGCAGGGCCGGTATACCACGGCATCCGCTCGCTTTTCTGCGTGATGCAATCCCCCTCGCGGGCGGAAATGGGGATGACGAAGGTGGGTGTCACACCGATCCCCTGCAAATAAGCCCGGTATTCGGTCTCAATCGCCCGGAACTGGCTTTCCGAATAGCCAATCGCATCCATCTTATTCACCGCGACGGCAATCTGGGTTACGCCCAGCAGATGCAGCAGATAGCCATGACGTTTGGATTGCTCGCGCACGCCTTCCTTCGCATCAATCACCAGCACCGCCGCTTCGCTGCTCGCCGCACCGCTCACCATGTTTTTCAGGAATTCCTTATGCCCCGGCGCATCGATAATCACATAGCGGCGTTTGGGAGTCTGGAACCAGATTTGCGAGGTGTCGATGGTGATGCCCTGATCGCGCTCGCTTTGCAGGGCGTCCATCAGGAACGACCACTCAAACGGCATGCCGCGCTTGGTGCACATGGCGGCAATCGCCTCGTATTTACCATCCGGCAGCGAGTCGGTATCGTGGAACAAACGCCCTACCAAGGTGGATTTTCCGTGATCCACATGGCCGACAATGACGATTTTCAGTTGGGAATGGGGGGAGGTCATGCTTAGAAATCCATAATACGTTCAGGAAAGCGTTGATAGGCCTCGCGCATCAACTGGTAATAGGCCGGAAGCTTTGCGTAGATCGCCTCCGCATCCGATTCGCGGTATACATGGGAGGTGATATTCCGGTCGGCAAGCATCGCCATCCATGCGGTTTCATCGTCAATCCATTGAGAGCGGAAGGCTTCCGCCAGCGCATCACGCGGTAGATTGGCGGGACTCCCCTTGTACTGGGCAATTTTTTTGAGCGTTTTCCAGAAGAGTTCAAAGGTAAACTCAAACCGCTGAATGGTCGCATCGCGTGCAATATCCACCGGATATTTGGATTCCAGTGTCAGTGCTTCCGCAAACCGGTCCAGTGCATTGCCAAGCGCCAGATAACTCTCTTCCCAGCGTAATTGGGTCATAGCGGTACCTTATCCCGTTCGATATTATCGCGGAAGCGCCCTTCGGAGAGTTGATCCAAGCGCACGCAATCCACATGTAGTAGCGTGTCTGCATCTTCCACAATCTCCATCACCTGACTCCATTCCTCCCGGCTGGCCGTTGGGCAGTCAATCGCCAGATCAATATCCGCCCGTTCCGGGTTATCCCCCCGCGCCCGCGAGCCATAGAGGTAAATCGCCTCCACAAAGGGGAGCGCCTTCAACTGCTCGATAAAGCGGTAAGGGAGGTGGGGAATCATGATGCCGATGCGTGTTGTGAGGTGGCGAGCGCGTAGAGAAATTCGGGAGCGAAATCCACACCATTCGGCCAGCAGAGGGTATCTGCATCCACCGTCAGTCGGGCAAACAAATCGGTATTTCCAAGTTCACGAATGACCGGGCGGTGATCGTTACGAATGACCTCCCCCAGATCCACCGTATAGGCTTCCCCACCCTGAAAACACAGATGGACAGCATAGGGGGGGAGGTAGCTGGCTTTCTCAATAAGAATCATAAAGACCCTCCTAAACAAGGGGTGAAATTTTTTGGAATGCGCCTGTTTCCGCAAGCATTTCCCAATTACGCGTCAATTCATTTCGGTGCAAATCAGCCCACTCTGTCACCAGACCGTGTACGCGAGGCGGTAATTCGCCCTCAATCAACGCCAGCGTTTCAATGGCAATGGCCGCACGATACTCGTTGTACCGTGCATGGAAATGCGGTGGATTATGATCGTTGAAATACATGTAGATCGTAATTCCAAGAAAACGTGAGATTTCAGGCATGGCAGCTCCTACATATACCCCGCTGCGCGTAACCGCTCAAAGGCCGATTCATCTTCATCCGCACCCATCGGGCGGCCGGAGCGTTCGGACACTTTGGTGGTGCGGAGCTCCTCGATGATCGTTTCCAGCGTATCGGCCGGGCTTTCCACCGGCCAGGTGATACCACGCTCACCAAGCGAGCGGAACCGCATGATCTTTCCGCCAAAATCCCGCCCTTCAAACTGGTGGTAGGGCCGCGCAAAATAGAGCGGCACCACGGGGATGCCTTCACGCTGGATGTAGAGCCAGATATCCAGTTCCGTCCAGTGTAAGAGCGGATGCACCCGCACATGGATATCCTTAGGGAAATCCGTCATGAACTGGTTCCAGAATTCCGGCGGCTGGTCGCGCACATCCCACGCCCCATCGGCGGTGCGGGGGCTGAAGATCCGCTCCTTGGCGCGGGTGCCTTCCTCGTCGCGGCGAATCCCGGCGATGATGGCCTGAAACCCGTGCTTATCAATGACCTGCTTCAGCCCGCCGGTTTTGCGGGCCGCCACCCGCGCCGCATGGGGGAGCGAGGGGTCGGTGGTTTCAATCGGCGGGCAAAGCTCGGAGAGGAAATTCAGATTCCACTCCGTCACATAGCGGTCGCGGTAAGCATAGACCTCATCCATTTCCAGCTCGGTATCGCAATGGATCAGCGGAAACGGCACATGGCCGAAAAACGCCTTGCGCGCCAGATGGATCATCACCGTGGAGTCCTTGCCAAACGACCACAGCATGGCGAGGTTCTCAATCGCATGGAACGCCTCGCGCAGGATGTAGACGGATTGCGCTTCGAGCGCGTCCAGATGGGAAGTTGTCAGTTGCCAGTTGTCAGTTGTCAGCGATGTCATGTGGTGATGTCCTTGCGTATACGGGCGCGTAATCCTGCCAGCATTCTGGCTATTTCTTCACTTAACCCTTGTAGTTCATGGTAGGATTCAGAGGATACAAGTTGTACCCGGTTGGCAATCAAAAGTTGGGTTTTGAGTTCTGCCGTTGATCCCGATGCAATCGAGAGGAAATGTAGAAATTCCTTGGAACTCTGGCGTGCACAACCTTCAGCGATATTGGATGGAATAGAAACGGCTGAACGACGTAATTGCGAAGCCATCCCATAGAGTTCTTCCTTTGGAAAGGCACGTGTTGCAAGATACACGCTCTCAGCCAAAGCAACCGCTTTTTGCCATACCAATAAATCCTCGTATCCACGATTGAAGATCGTCTGGCAACTCGCAACTGATAACTGACTACTCATCTCTACACACTCCACTCACCACCGCCCGGCAAATGAATACCGCATTCGGTTTTCTGCGCCTCGTCCAACCCGATCGTGTGCGCCCAACGGCCCGCACGCGGGTCCTTTCCCTCTTCTACCGGAAGGGTGCAGGGTTCGCAACCTATCGACGCATAGCCTTCCGCCACCAGTGGATGCGGCGGTAGGTTGCGCTCGCGGTAATAGGCCTCCACCCGCTCGGCGGACCAATGGGCGAGCGGGTTCAGCCGAAACACCCCGTCGGCATCCAGCTCGATCGTTTCCATCCCCTGCCGCTCCGGCGTCTGGTAGCGCTTGCGGCCGGTAATCAGCGCCTGAAAGCCGTGCGCCTCCACCGCCCGGCGCAAGGGTTCGGTCTTGCGCAAGTAGCAGCAACGATTGGGGTTGGTGCGCCACAGATCGCCCGCTGGATCAGCCTGCGTCAGCTTCTCCGCATTGGGAGTGAGGATCATCAGGTTGGTGAGCGCAAACCGATCCACCAATGCCTTGCCATAGGCAAGCGTCGCGGCAAAATGCTTGCCCGTCTCCAGAAACAGGATGGGCAGATGCGGATCGATACGGCTCACCATCTCCAGCAGCAGGGCGGAATCGGTGCCGAAGGAGGTAATCAGCGCCATTTTCCCCTTAAATTCGTGCAGGATCATGGCGCGCAGCAGATCCTCTGCCTCCAGATGACCGTAAAACGCCGCCAGCCGCGAGCAGGAGATAGGGGTCATGATGTTCGCTTCCGCCTGTTGCTCCCCCCTTGAGGGGGAGCAGGTGAGCGTAGCGAGCCGTGGGGGGTAACCCTCTCCCTCTGGGAGAGGGCAGGGTGAGGGATTTCTTGACCCCCCACGAAAAACCGATGGTTTTTCCGCTCCCCCTCAAGGGGAGAGCAAAGAGTGATGAGATGGATGGAGGTTAACATGCCGCCCCCCCCAACAATAACTGCTGCTCACTCAACCAGCTATCCATATGGTCGATGATATCCTCGGAGGTCATCCCTTCCTTCTGGAGCCTGCCGCGTAGTTCCGCCGCCTGCGCCAGAATCTCCTCCCATTGCGTGTCGAATTGCTGCTCTAACCATTTGCGGATCCGCACCGTCAGCGCCGGCGCCTTTCCGCCACTGGAAATGCCGATGAGTAAATCCCCGCGCCGCACTTCGCTCATGAAGTAAAAATCGCAATGGCGTTTGACATCCTCCACATTGATGAGCACCCGCTGCTCGGTGCAGACGCCCACCAGAAACTCGGTGGCAGCCTCCGGCAGATCCACCACCATCACCAAACGAGCGGCGAGCACATCGGCTTCAGTGGGCAACCCTTCCGTGTAGGGAAGCGTCGTTTCCGGCGGCAGGCTTTCCGGATCGTCGCAAAAGACCCGCACTTGCGCGGCCCCCGCATCCATCAGCTTGGCATGGCGACGCGTCAGTTTGGTTCCGCGCCCCACCAGCAGGATCGGCACTGTTTCCAGCGGAAAGGCGAGCGAGAGCATCAGGCGGCAAGCCACTTATAGGTTCCCGCACCCAATGCGGCGGTGATGGCACCCAGCAATCCCTCCACCCCGGTGCGGTCGAGAAAATCCCCCAACCCTTCGTTGGGCTGACGCGAGGCCTTAAACTGCACGATCAGCGCCTCAAACAGCAGCGGCATTTCGGCAAAGGGCACTTTATCGAACAATTCCTGATTCAGCCGGGTGAAGGTTGCGTTCCCGCCCACATAGAGCGTGTAATGTTCCGGCGTGCGGCCCACGATGCCGATCTCTCCCGTATAGGGGCGCGAGCAGCCATGCGGACAGCCGGACATGCTGATTTTAATCGGTTCCTCCCGCAACCCATGCCGGGTGAGGATTTCTTCATAGGCAGCAACCAGCGGCAGCTTCACCCGCTCGGCTTCCGCGAGCGCCTTGCCGCAGGTGGGCAGCGCCACGCAGGCGAGAAAATGCCGGTAAGTGGGGGTCAGCACCTCGCGCAGCGCAATGCCATGCCGCGAGAGAATCGCCTCAACCGCCTGCCGCTCACCCTCTTCAATATCGCACAGGATAATGTTCTGGTCGGCCGTCAGCACCAGCGGCATTTGGTAGGTACGGATGACTTCGCGCAAACCGGTGCGGATAGCGGCCTCTTCGCGGTCGGTAATGCGCCCGCTGGAGATCACCAGCCCCAGAAACCATTTGCCGTCGCCTTGTGGATGCCAGCCCATATGCTCTTCCACCGCGAAGGGCCGCATGGGTTTGGGGGCATCGAGCACCCGCCCCATATACCGATCCAGCGTGTTCTTCGTCCAGTCAAGCCCACGCTCCGCCACCACATATTTCAGCCGCGCATGGCGGCGGTTGGTGCGGTCGCCAAAATCCCGTTGCAGTTTCACCACCGCTTCGGCTCCAGCAATCAGCGCATCCGGTGGCAGAAAGGCAATCGGAGTCGCCAGACGCGGATAGGTCGCCGGATTATTATGGGTCATGCCCATGCCGCCGCCGAGCGCAAAGTTATAACCTTGCAGCCTATCCCCATCGAACAAGGGTAAAATGGCCAGATCGTGACTCAACACGTCGATGCAATTATCCTCGGCCCGCGCAATGCCGATTTTGAATTTGCGCGGCATGTAGTGCGAACCATAGAGCGGGTCTTCCTCTCCCTCTCCCAGCGATTCCGGAGCGAAGGGGTAGCCCTCCACCGGCTCACCATCCAGCCAGATATCGACATACGCCCCGGTGCGCGGCGCCAGATGCCGGGCAAGCAGAAACACATCCTCCTGCAACCGCGATTGGATAGCGTTTTTCTCTGGCGAGGGGCAGGTCATAATGTTGCGCACCACATCGCCGCAACCGCCAAGCGTGGAAAGCAACTCCCGATTCACCGCCGCAATGAGGGGTTTGAGCTGCTCCTTCACCACGCAGTGGAACTGGAAGGTTTCGCGGGAGGTAATTCGCAAACTGCCATTCGCAAATTGGTCAGCCAGCGCGTCCATCGCCAGATATTGCGCAGCGGAGAGCCGCCCACCCGGCATCTTCAGCCGCACCATGAACTCGTATTCCTTCTCCAACCCCTGCTGCTTGCGCGGGGTGGCGGTATCGCGATCATAGCCCTGATAGGTGCCGTGAAATTTCAGCAACTCGTAGGAGGCATCCGACACCCACGGGTCAGCATTAGCAAGGTCAGCGGCGATCTCCCCTCGCAAACCATGGCTTTCCTGTTTGATACGTTCCTGCGATGTGGGCTTGGGAGGGGTAGCGCTCATAGGAAAACCTTCATCAAAACACAATGCAGTCAGACTAGGCCACCCCCATAAAATACACAAGAAAAAAGTAGATAAAAATATTTTACATTAAATTCCACAATATCTCTCTTGGCTTGCAAAAAAAAATTGAGGTTTACGATGTGTCCTGCCCGTGAAGGAGGGGCATTGTTATGGATAATCGTCTGTTTGAAATACCACAAAACCTGATCGAAGGCGTCCTCACCCTGATTTCCTGGTTGATGTAGTCTATCGGCCTGTTCGCACTCAGAGGGCGGGGGCGTTGCTTCCGCCCTTTTTGTTTTGTCGCCTTTCCAGCGCGAAGGGCTGGACATTCGGGGACGTTTGGCCTATACGGCTTGCTACCCCGTTTTGGGGTGGCGGTTCTGCCCGTGCCCAGATAGCTCAGTTGGTAGAGCAAGGGACTGAAAATCCCTGTGTCGTTGGTTCGATTCCGACTCTGGGCACCATATTTTTCAATGGGTTGCACAGCCCATTTGCCGCAACATGAAAACCTTCTGTGTCGTTTTGCACTGCTTGGCGTGATACCTCCTCTAATCCCTATCTAAATCATGCGCCGGATGGTACAACTGCGCCATACAATGCGCGTACAGCACTCCTTTCTTCATTTGGATTC
>JBIPLF010000067.1:0-3854 GCA_044368015.1 Rickettsiales bacterium | reverse complement strand
TCCAGAAAATGCTGGGGATTCTGTTCGATATTGAGAATTTCAAGCTGGTGGAAAGCATTTGCGGGAAACAGGCGATACGCATGTGCGTCTCGGTGAAGCCCGATCTGATTCTGCTGGATCTCGGCCTGCCGGATATGGACGGCAAGGAGGTGATTACCGCCATTCGGGAATGGTCGCAGGTGCCGATCATTGTGTTGACGGTGCGTTCGGGCGATGAAGAAATCGCCATGGCGCTGAATATGGGAGCAAATGATTACGTCACCAAACCGTTCAATGTGGAAGTGTTGCTGGCACGGATCAACGCGCATTTACGCAGCTCTGCGGTGCGCGAAACGGGTGCTTCTGAACTCTATAACGGCACCATCCGCATGGATCTGGTGCGGCACGAAGTCTGGGTGCGTGACGTACTGACAGCCTTTACCCCCAAAGAGTATGACCTCTTGCGGTATTTCATGGTCAATCGCGGCAAGATGCTCACCCATAAGGAAATTCTCAAGGCCGTATGGGGCGAAGCCCACGGAGAAGATACCACCTATCTGCGCGTGTATATTGGCCAGATTCGGGGGAAAATCGAAGGCCATGCCACCACGCCTTTGTTCATCACCACCGAACCGGGAATCGGCTACCGGATGGAAGTCCTGCCGCAAACCCCGGCGGCATCATTACGCCACGCTTACGCGTAGCAGGTTTTTACACACAGAAACCTTGCAGGCGTCTCCTTAGTGTGTGGGTATCGCAACCTTACCTAAGGAGTCTTTCATGAAGTTATCACATCACACAACAGCGGCCATTGTGGCGCTGACCTTGCTGGCTGGCTGTGGCCAAAGCACGGCGGATCGGGCCATGAGCGGTGGCGCGATCGGCGCCGGTGTCGGCGCGGTCGGCGGAGCCATGATGGGTGGAAACCCGGTGGCGGGTGCCGCAGTCGGTGGGGCAGTCGGTGCCGCAGCCGGTGGCCTGACCAAAGAAAAAGATGTCAATCTTGGCAAACCCGTCTGGCGCTAGCACAGCGCGAAGGAGTCTCTATGTTTATCCCACGCGCACAGGCTTATACGCTAACAGCCCTTGTTATCACCCTGCTTTCTGCCTCACCCGTCCGCGCCAGCGATCCTATGCTGGAAGTACAACATCAGGGCAATGTGTCCTATGTCTCCGGTGGGGTGGGTTCAGATGAACGCACCGAACTGGAATCCACGCGATCCAACTACAACCTCCGCATTCTCAGTTCCAGCACCTCTGGCCATCTTTCCGGGGACGTGCATGTGGTTGTTACCGACCAACACAAACGCGAAGTGTTGAACACCACCGGAGGCCCCATCATTTACGCCCATCTGCAGGATGGCCGCTATACGGTGGAAGGGTTCCGGGGTGGAGAAAGCCGCAAGAAGCTGGTCAACATCATGCACGGAAAATCAATTCCCGTTCGTTTTATTTGGTAGCGTTCTCATTTCTCGAAAGGAGTACACATGTTTAATTATGTGGTTTCATTTTTTGTGTTGGCGGTAATTGCCGCTTTTCTGGGGTTTGGTGGTCTGGCGGCAGATTTCGCCGGGATCGCCAAGTTTCTGGCCATGATATTCGTGGTCCTGTTCGTTGCCAGCCTGATCTATAGCGTCATCACTGGCCGTAAGATGAACCTGCCGCCGCTTTAACGGCACGGTAGGCATGACATAAAAAAAGGGAGCCGGTTGGCTCCCTTTTTGGCACGGGAGGGTATCGCGTTTCCCCTAACCTTCCGTCAGACCGTCGATGAAGGCGTCCAGCGTTTCGCTCACAAACCCGGTAAGTGGCGATGCCTTGGGCATCCGGAAGAAGCGTTGCAGACAGTGCCGCAGGCACAGCACCAGCAATGCCGTGATCAGCACCGCCACCGCACCCACGGTGAACATCCCCTCCTGAGGGGTCAATCCGGATTGCACCAACCATGAATAGCCAGCAAACAGACTGCCAAGCAGCAGCGACGCCGCCATGATCGCAATCACGATGGTTAATCCGGAAACCAGCATCACACCGACGATCAGACGGCGAGAAAGCCGCCTGCCATTGGCTCTTTGTAAAAGACCAGCGATGGCAAGCAGCTTTTCCATATGCCTGGCCTAACGACGCAGCAAGGCGCCGAGCACCACGCCAACACCCAGTGCGATCATGCTTGACCGTACGGGATGGTCATAGATCTCGGACTTTACCTGATCGTTGAGGTGCTGGACCTCATCGCGTCCGGCATTGTAAATGCCGCGCACTTTGCGTCCGGCACGATTGGCCGCGCTTTGCACTTCGTCCGTAATATCGTGAACAGAATGTGCCAAACCGCTGGCACGCGCTTCTTTTTCGGTGGTGGTCAACATAGCATCCTCCTGTGAATTCACACGGTATGTGTGTCGTGCTCCTTACATGACAGAAGCGGTGCAAATCTGCGATACGGGTTACAGCCATCCCCCATAAGGGGATCATAAATGCAGCCCTTTATGCGGGGAAAGAGAGAGTGAACACCGCCCCTTTTTTGTGCGGCAGGTTTTCTACGCGCACCGTTCCACCCAGCAGGCGTAAAATCTCGCGGCAGATGGGGAGTCCAAGCCCTGTCCCCGCCTGTTTGGAATCCTGAGCCGACAGGCGCGCATATTTGGAGAACACCTCCTCCATTTTGTGGTCTGCGATCCCCGGCCCGTTATCCTCCACGCGAATCACCACCTGATCGCCTGCCCGTTGATAAGTGATGTGAATAATGGGACGCTCCGTGCCATATTTAGCGGAGTTTTCCAAAAGGATGCAGACGGCACGCGCCAACAGTACTGGATCGGAGGTGATGGACATACATGACGGCGTGGCCTTGATATACACCTCGCAGGCAGACAAACGCGGGCCGAGCGTAATCAGGCAATCATCCAGTAAATGCTCCAGACGAATGGGTTCTTTTTTGACCTTCACTGTGCCGCTTTCCAGCTTTGCCATATCCAGAATATTGGTGATGAAGCTATCCAGCCGGTAGGCTTCTTTTAATGCCGTTTGGATGAGGGTGGCCCGTTGTTCAAAACTCAGTTTTTCGGTGGCACGCTCGCAGATTTCCAGCGATCCGATAATACAGGCCAGCGGGGTTTTCAGATCGTGCGAAATGGAATTGAGCACGCTGCGATGCAGCCGTTCGCGTTCTGCTTCAACGGTTGGAGGGAGGGGAACGTCTTGCATGGATGCCTGTCTTCCCTGATCTCGTGACGATACGGCGATGCGCCACTCCCCCCTCACAGGGAAAGTGACGCATCACGCGACCATACGAACGGATGTGTTACTTTACGATGACGGTTGTTTCACCGTCCGATCCGGTGTCACCTTTATCGCCGGTATAGCCTTTTTTGCCACGGTTTCCGGTTGCACCGGTGGCGCCTGTCGTGCCACGGCTTCCCGTTGCGCCGGTATCGCCGGTATAGCCCTGACTTCCGGTGGCGCCTGTCGCACCGGTATATCCGGTACTGCCCTGATCGCCGGTGGCTCCTGTATAGCCGGTGTTCCCCTGATTCCCCTTGGCACCGGTTGCCCCCGTATAACCGGTGTTTCCAGTATTCCCCTGATCACCAGTGGCGCCCGTATAGCCGGTATTCCCCTGATTACCCGCAGGTCCCATAGGGCCTGGAGGACCAGCAGGCCCGGTGCAGGCAGTCACGGCAAAGGCCAGTAATATCACGGTAGAAGGTAATGAGTATTTCATGTCATGTGTCCTAAATAAAGTGGGTTGAATATTATATTTCTAAAGATGATCAGGCGTCACCTCCTTCACCCCTCCCTTGATGGGAGGGGTCGGAATCGTTCACGATTCCGGGGGAGGGTGACGGGCTAGGGTGTCCCCCCCTCCCCCCCAGCGG
>JBIPLF010000036.1:0-20118 GCA_044368015.1 Rickettsiales bacterium | reverse complement strand
GCGTGTAAGAAGAACCAGAACAACGCTTGCATTTCAATGACATAAATACCCCCCCCTTTGAATGAGGAGAATAACCTATCACAAAACTATGTCAAAGTAAGTGACTCCAAAATAATTCAAAAATACTATAAATGTTGCACCGATGTATTTTTTTGGATCGTCCGCTGTGCTTGAGTGCAATTGCCATCTGGGTTGCAGCAACGCCCGCGTCGCACAACAGACCGGCACAGAGACCATCAAAGACTCCACCCCGCCAAACTTCGATAAGCCGCAGGGTTTTAATGTGTTTTAGGGGAAACGCTATAACGCTCTGGCCTCTGCACCCATGCGACCAGCGTATAAGAAATGATCATTAATAAAAACCAGGAGCCGAGCTTGGCAAACCCGACCATCTTCCAGGTATGTGTTTGATTGGGATAAACCCAGGCAGCAGTGAAGGTGCCGATATTTTCGGCAAACCAGATGAACAGGGCAACCAGTACCAGCCCCAGCAGCAGTGGCATGTGCCGGTGCTGATCCCACACCCTGAAATAAATGGTGCATCGCCCGAACAGGATTGCGGCAGCCAGAAACAACAGAGGCCGTGCGTCCCATACATAATGATGGGTAAAAAAATTGAGGTAAATCGCCACTCCCAAAAGGCCCAGCCATACAGGGGGAGGATGACGGGTGAATCGAAAATCGAATAACCGCCAGCAACGCGCAATATACGACCCCACCGCCGCATACATGAATCCCGTGAACAGCGGCACCCCTCCAATGCGTAGCAGACTTTCTTCGGGATAGAGCCACGAACCCACCGAGGTTTTGAAAATTTCCATCACGGTACCCACCATGTGGAACAGAAAAATCACGCGTGCTTCTTCCCAACTCTCCAGACGAAATGCGAGCATGCCCACCTGAATCGCCACCGCTGCCAGCACCAGCATATCATACCGGGCAAGGGACGCGTTTTGAGGATACCAGAGATGGGTGACGATCAGGAGCAACAGCATCAACGCGCCGAACAGACAGGCCCACCCCTGTTTGATCCCAAAACGCAAAAATTCATAGCAGAACCGGGTTATGCGGCCCTGCTGCCGCACCCATTCCGCCAGCCGTGCCTCTTGCTGCACATAACCGGCCAGAGGGAACCAGCGCTCTGCCGCGCTGTGCAAGATTTTCGTATCTGGGGGCACCATCAACGCGCCACGGCCTAAATCTTCTCCTGCACGTCCGGCGGGAGGGTGGCGCTGCCGCTGACGGTTTGCAGGGCGTCCATAAAGCCGGTTTCCACATTGCCGCGTGCGTCGTTCATGGCGGCGACGATGAGGTCTTCGAGGATCGTTTTTTCGGCGGGCACCAGCAGGCTTGCGTCAAGGCTCACGCGCTTGACATCGCCCTTGCCGTTGAGCGTGACCACCACCAGCCCACCACCGGCGCGGCCTGTGACTTCCTGCTCCGCCAGCCGCTCCTGCATGGCGACGAATTGCTGCTGCATCGCCTGCGCCTGCACCATGATGTCGTTGAGGTCCACCATAGATTCCTCGTACTCTTGAGTTTCACAAAGGGAGAGGCGTCATGCTGAGCGCAGTGAAGCATCTCTCCACTGACGCCAACCTCTCCTTGTTTCAGCAAGGAGAGAGATCCTTCGGGGGCAAGCCCCTCAGGATGACGAACATACTCACGCCTCCACAATATCCGCGCCGGGGAAGTAGGATTTGATGGAAATCACCACTGGGTGCAACTCCGCCTCCTGACGGCGCTGCGCCTGATTTTCCAGTTCCTGCTCGCGCAGGGTTTTCCCCCCGGAATTATTGGAAAGCACCACCACCCAGCGGCGATTGGTCCAGTCGGATAGCTTGGTGCCGATATCGCGCACGAAGGTCAGCGGCAAATCGGGCGTCGCCTGAATTTCGAGCTTTCCTTGCCCGAAGCTTACCACCCGCACATCCTGCTTGAGACGCGCTGCGAGCAGCGGCTCGCGCTGTTGCTCAAACAGACGCACCAGCGCCTCGAAATCAATCAGATGCAGCGTCGCGGTTTCCGGCTCCATCGCCTGCGCGGGCTGCGCGTTGCCGCTATGGCGTGGCGCGTGATGGGTATAGACCGCCGCCCCTTGCCCCCCCCCGCCTTGTGGCATTCCACCGCCTTGCGGTTGCACAGGGTGGGTGGGTTGTTGTACCAGCGCAGGCCCGGCATCCAGCATCTCGGCCGGGGTGGGCATATCCGCAGCATAGGCGATGCGCACAATTACCATCTCCGCCGCCGCGAGCGGGTTTGGCGCCATTTTGACTTCCTGAATCCCCTTCAGCAGCATTTGCCACAGGCGGGTGAGCACCGCCATGCTCGATTGCGCGGAGAGGTGCCCGGCGCGGTGCCGTAAATGCTCCGGCAGGGGGAGCGAATGCTCGGCATCCGGCGCTACCTTCAGGCGAGAGAGGTGATGGGTGACATCCAGCGCATCCTGCAACACCTGTACAGGGTCGGCCCCGGCATCGTACAGCGCGGTGAGCCGTGCAAGCGCCTGTGCGGCCCCACCGGAAAGCACGTCTTCCAGCAAATCAAATACCTGCCCGCGATCGGCCAACCCTAACATCTCCTGCACCACGGAAGCGGTGATATGCTGCGGGGAAAGGGCAATCGCCTGATCGAGCAGCGACAGCGAGTCGCGCACCGAACCTTCCGCCGCGTTGGCCATGAGCAGCAGCGCTTCGGCGTCGATCGTCACCCGCTCGCGGTCGCACACCATGCGCAGATGCTGGATGATGCGATCATCGGGCACGCGGCGCAGGTCAAACCGCTGGCAACGGGAGAGGATCGTCACCGGAATTTTGCGAATCTCGGTGGTGGCGAAAATGAAAATCACATGCGGCGGCGGCTCTTCCAGCGTTTTCAGCAACGCATTGAAAGCGCTCGTGGAAAGCATGTGCACTTCGTCGATGATATAGACCTTAAACCGCCCCGCGACCGGCATGTAATGCACGGTTTCGATCAGGTTGCGGATATCGTCCACACCGGTATGGCTGGCGGCGTCCATTTCCAGCACATCCACATGACGGTCCTCGGCGATCGCCCGGCAGTTATCGCACACGCCGCACGGATTGGGCGTGGGGCCTTGCAGCGTCGGATCGCCGATGCAATTCAGCGCCTTGGCCAGAATCCGCGCCGTGGTGGTTTTCCCCACCCCCCGGATGCCGGTAAACAGATAGGCATGGGCCAGCCGGTTGCTGTGAATGGCGTTGGTAAGGGTCCGCACCAGCGCTTCCTGCCCCACCAGCTCCGCGAAGGTTTGGGGACGGTAGGCGCGTGCCAGAACGCGGTAGGCATGGGACATGGGACACTCTCAATACGCTATTGTACAGCCTGCCGCCTGCGAGGACCGACGTCATCCTGAGGGGGGCACGCCCCCGAAGGATCTCCCAGCAAGTGAATCCATGCAAGGTTCAGCCAGCGGAGGGATGCTCTCACTCCGTTCAGCATGACGAAAATCGCTCGCTTGCGCTTTACACCAAGACTTCAAACCGGAAGTGCTGACAGCGACCCGAACCAACCCGTTGCGGCTGCTTCCTTTCGGACCTGACCGGGTTGGCGGGAGGCTCGCCCGCCATCAGCCCGCGCATACTACCGCGATGCCAGAGAGGTGCAAGTGTTTTTGCGCAGAAAGATGATTGGATGAAGGATCCTTTGATGACTTGATAGGAGAAAAACCTACAATTCAGTCATCCAATCATCGCTCATCGAGTCATCGCCCCTCACGCCACCTCACTACTCGCCGCGAACACCACCGCCAGCTGATAATCGCCGCTGAGGGTGGGGAGTGCGCCTTCCGGAGCCGTCTCCACCTGAGTTAGTAACGCTGCGTTGCAGGCGGATTTGAGGTCTTCGGCGATTGCCTCTGCGTATCCCCACACGCGCCCGGCGACATCGGGGGTGATATGGACTGCAATCACCTCCAGCGGCGCTTTGATGGAGAGGTTGGCGAGGCTCTTATGCTTCCGCACCGTTTCCAGCCATTCCAGACAGAGGTTGCCAGCCGCCAGCGCCTCGGCATCCATCGGGTAGGCGTCTGCCTGCGGCCAGCTACCGCGTGCATGGACCGACCCACGCCCGGCATAGAGCGCCTGATACAGCTCCTCCGTAATATGCGGCACGAAGGGCGCAAAGAGCTTCAGAATCGCCTCCAGCGCGTAATGCAGCGTGTAGGCAGCGCTTAGCTGGCCTTGCTCGCCGCTTGATGCCTCACCGTAAGAGCGCGCCTTGATCAGCTCCAGATAATTATCGCAGAAATCGTTCCAGAATACATCCTCCGCCATTTGCCGCGCGCGGGTGTAGTCGTAAGCGATGAAGGCTTCCGTCGCGTTGCCCACCGCCTGCTGAATGCGCGAAAGCAGCCAGATATCCAGCATTTCGGTGATCAATCCCGACGCCACTGCTTCTGCCGCCGTCGCCGGAGGGTTCACCGCACGCTCCAATTGCGGGGTCGCAAACTTCGCCGCATTCCACAGCTTGGTGACGAGCTTGCGGCCAATCTTCAGCACATCCTCGGAGAAGGCGGTGTCCGTCCCCAGCTTGGCGGTCGAAGCCCAGAAGCGCACGGCGTCCGATCCCTTCTCGCGGATCAGCTCCACCGGCGTGATGGTGTTGCCCTTGGATTTGGACATTTTGCTTTTGTCCGACGCCAGACACCAGCCGGAAATCATGATGTTATGCCAAGGAACCGTATCGCTATGCAGATGCGATTTGGCGAGGGTGTAAAACGCCCAGGTGCGGATGATCTCATGCGCCTGCGGCCGCAGATCGGCGGGGTAGAGGGCGTGGCGGGGGGAGGGTTGAGGGGCGCTATTGCCCCCCCCTTGAGGGGGGGCGGGAGAGCGTAGCGATCCGGGGGGGGTAGATCCCCTCACCCTGCCCTCTCCCGAAGGGAGAGGGTTTACCCCCCCCGACTCGGACATTGTCCTCGTCTGCCCCCCCTCAAGGGGGGGGCAAAAAAGCGAGTGGCTGCTGATTTGTGGCGAAAGGGAGCTGGTGGCCCAGGTATCCATCACGTCGGTATCGGGGAGGATTTGTACTCTCTCACCTGTTGCCTCATCGATCGTCATCCAGCCAGCACCCAATTGCTCGGTGATTCGAAATCCTGGAGGTGGGGCAAGCAAGGGGTTGATGGGCAGATCTTCAGGCCTTGCGAGGATCGTTTCCGGAATAATGTTGGTAAGCGAACCATCTTCTCGCCCAGACACATACCGAAATGCATACCACACCGGAAACGGCACCCCGAAATAACGCTGGCGGCTGATGCACCAATCCCAATTGAGGCCGTCGATCCACTGCTCCATCCGCACCGCCATATGCTCCGGATACCAGCGCACCTCACGGCTTTTGGCTTGCAGCGCTTCTTTTTTATCCAGCACTTTCACGAACCATTGCGGCGTGGGGAGAATCTCCAGCGGCGCACCGCTACGTTCCGCACATTTGACGATATGGGTGATGGGCTTACTTTCCAGAAGGTCACCGCTTTCCTTCAGCATTTCGAGGATTTTTTGGCGCGCAGCGGGGTGTTTGGGATCGGTGTTGGAGGTTTTGAGTCCTTGAAGGGCGGTGTAGGCTCCCTCTCCCTCTGGGAGAGGGGTGGGGTGAGGGTTTACCCCCCCCGACTCAGGCGTTGCCTTCGTCAGCCCCCCCTCAAGGGGGGGGCAAAGCGCCGATTCTGAATCCTGAATCCCGGCCCCTGAACCCTGAAAATCCATCTTCCCATATTTGTTCAGCACCACCCGCATGGGGAGATTGTGCTTCCGCCATTTCTCAATGTCCTTTTCATCCCCGAAGGTGCAGCACATCATCAGGCCCGTACCCTTGTCCGGCTCCACCGTCTCATCGGCGAGGATCGGCACCCGAATGCCAAACAGCGGCGTGATGGCCTCCTTCCCCGTCAGATGCTGATAGCGCGCATCGTCCGGATGGTAAAACAGCGCCACGCAAGCGGGAATCAGCTCCGGACGGGTGGTGCCGATCACCACCTGTTCGCCTGTTTCCGCGATGGTGAAACGGATGTCGCTGAAATGGCTGGGGAGTTCCTTATCCTCCACCTCGGCCTGTGCGATAGCAGTTTGATCCACCGGATCCCACAGCATCGGCTGGAGCTTGCGATATACTTCCTCCTTCGCGTGGAGATCGAGAAACGAGGCCTGCGATAGCCTCCGCGTATGCTCGCTGATGGTGTGGTATTCCTGCCGCCAATCGACCGACAGGGCAATGCTCTCAAACAGCGCCCGGAACTCGGTGCGCGCTTCCGCCGAGACTTCCTCGCACAACGCAATAAACGCCTCGCGGCTCATATCGGTGGCGCGCACCTTCTGGGTTTTTTCCACCAAGCGCTCGGTGGGCAGACCGTTATCGTCAAACCCCATCGGGTAAAAGACGGTTTTGCCGGACATCCGCTGATAGCGCGCGATGAAATCTGCATGGCAATAGCTGAACACATGCCCCATATGCAACAGCCCGGAAACGGTCGGCGGCGGGGTGTCGATCACATAGGTATTGGCACGCGGCTGGGTCTCGTCCCAGGCATGGACGGCGGTCTCCTCCCAATGGCGCTGCCAGCGCGATTCGGCTTCAAGATGGTCGTAGGCGGGGGAAAGTGTCATACGGGTCGCTTCTGTAATTCGGATTCTAAATAACCAATACGCTCCAGCATGAAAGCCATGGTTTCCTCTTGTTTCTGTTGGCTTTGGTTGAAGAGACGGGATTGCATATCAATGCGCTTTTTCAAGTGCGACAACAGGGAAAATAGCACTAGCGCGGGCCAGAACGCATCACTATTATCAACATTCATGTACAGATATAGTGCCGTGCCACAAAGCCAAATCGCCCATTCTGCTTCTTGCCATATCGGCCTATCAAATATTCTCCTTACTTCCTCACAATAGGAACCGATGGCATTGTGTATCCAAGTTAGCATGTCCCTTACCCCTCTCCTCCATGTCGCCACGAATAAAACGTTGCAAACTAGCCTAGAACCCCGCTAGAAATCAACCTCTCTACCGCATGCGGATGTGGTGAAATTGGCAGACACGCCAGATTTAGGTTCTGGTGCCGCAAGGCGTGGGGGTTCAAGTCCCTTCATCCGCACCATACAATGAAAAGGGGCGCTTCCCGTATCTTCCCATACACTCCCAAGCGTCTACAATCCCTCCGTTTTTTAACTTGTACAAAGCCAGAATCTTCCCTAGCTTTCCCATATCGTAACACAAAATTACGGCAAAGCTACGGCAGAATTACGGCAGGCCCATATGGCATCTATACGCAAGCGCGGAAAAAAATGGACGGCGGAGGTTCGCACGAAGGGGGTGTGCCGATCCAAAACCTTCCTGACAAGGGCAGAGGCCATGCGCTGGTCGCTGGATTTTGAGCAGCAGATTGGGAAGAATCCAGGAATTTCGTTGTCGCATAGCTTCCGGGAAGCCATGCAACGCTATGCCCGCGAAGTCAGCCCCAGCAGAAAGGGAGCGCACTGGGAACAGATTCGCCTGCTGAAACTGGAGCGCGACCCGATTGCCGACATTATGCTACCGGATCTACGCCGCGAAGATATTGAGGCATGGATCAAACGGCAAACCACCAGTTCTGGCAGCATCAACCGCGAACTGAATATGATCGGCTCGGTATTGCGTGAAGCACGGGTGCAGTGGAAATGGATGGCCGAGAACCCCATGCTTGATCTCAAGCGCCCGAAACTGCCCCCTGCGCGTGACCGCCTGATAGATGATGCCGAGCTTGAACGACTATTGCTGGCGCTGGAATATGATGAAACTGTGCCTGTGAAGACGATGCGGCAGGAAATCGCCGTTGCGTTTTTGCTGGCGCTGGAAAGCGCCATGCGCCAAGGAGAGCTGTGGGGGCTTGACTGGTCGCGGATCTATCTGGATCGCAAATTCGTTACGTTGCCAGATACCAAAAACGGCATGCGGCGCGATGTGGCGTTATCGGCCCGCGCCGTTACCCTGTTCGGTAGGTTATCGCCCAAAACCAGCGGCCCCGTATTTCGTTGCAGCCAGGGCACCGCATCCACGGTGTTCCGGCGCGCCGTGATCATGGCCGGGCTGGACAACCTTACCTTCCATGATTCGCGTCATACCGCCATCACCCGTCTGGCCCGCAAACTGGATGTGCTGGATTTGGCACGCATGGTGGGGCATCGGGATATCCGCAGCCTCATGATTTACTACAATGCCAGCGCAGAGGATATTGCAGGGCGTTTGAGGTAATTAATCCCTTGTCGCTTGATCTCCGTCAATATTCCTAGCCTTTGAGCACATTCTCTCTATTCTTTCGTCGAAACAGTCTAAGGCCATTTGTAGTTTGGGTGCTACGTCCATTGTGTAAACAAGCTCAGGAGGACGCGCATTAAGTGCAAGAGAAAAAGCCTCAACAACTTGCACTTTTGCGGATAAAATTTCATTTTGGCGGCGCAAGGAAATAATATCATGCCTTGCCATGCTAATTATATCTTTAATGTCCTGAAAAACGTGTTCCATGTAGGTAATCTCCTTTTGTAAAGAACCTGTTGACTCCTAAGACCTGCGGCGCAGAACCCATGCTTTGACCTCGCTGGAAACCCAGCGTCTTCCGCCTGTTGCCAGAATGATGGCTCGCGGGAATCCCGGTTTTTCCACCAGATGGCTTTGCACGGTCTTTTTGGAGAGTCGCACATATTCGGCGATATCACCCGCGTCCCAGAGGTCACGATTGGCGGGACCATCCATGCGGGAGATCAGCGTTTGCACTGCACACACCAGATCGGCGATCTGTTGGGTCTGCGTTTCCATCACTCTCCCCCCTTTGGTCTTGGCGGAATATCAAGAATTTCGTTGGGCGTGACGCCCGTGGCCTCAAAAATCTGGCTGAAAAACACCCTGATCTTATGAAATCGCTCCCCTGTAACCATGCGATGCGCCGTGGTGCGGCTAACGCCCATCTTTTTGCAGAGCATGGATGTGCTGGCCCCCGATTTTTTCAGTGCGTTATCCATATATTTTCAAAACCTCCTGCCCTTATGTTTCTTATTTTGAAACTAAACGCAAGCAAAATGTTTCAATTCTAGTTTCTGGTTGTCTGTTTCTAAATTTGCAACAATCATTCTTTAGGAAGGATGTGGTATGCAAAACAGAATCCGTGAACTTCGCGAGAGAGCGGGGCTTTCGCAAGAGCAGGTCGCCGAACGCATGGGGACGATCAGGGGGCAGGTGTCGAAGCTGGAAAGCGGCAAGGCACGCCTTAATGACGTATGGATAGCGCGTCTCTCCTCCGCCCTCGGATGCTCGCCCGCAGAGCTGATTGCGGATGTTGATGTACGCCAAATTCCCGTTATCGGCGACGTTCCCGGTGGCGATCTGGTGGAGGCGATTCAGCGGCCTGCGGACATTTTTATCCAGTTCAACAGCGGCAAGCCGAACCTGTTTGCCTTGCGGGTGCGCGGCAATTCCATGAGCCGTATTGCCGCCGATGGGGCCTATGTGATTGTGGATCGGGATGACCGTGACCCTGCGCGACTGGTGAATCAGCCCGTGATTGTGTGCATGGAATGTGGCGGCGTGCATGAATGCAGCTTCAAAATGTACCGCCGCAATCCAGACCGGTTTGAACCCCTGAGCATCGAGGCCGGATACGATACGATTTTCCCCCATGACCGCGCCTGGCAGATTCTGGGACGGGTGGTTGGGATGGTGGGGTATTTGGGAGATGAAGCCCTGTTGATTGAAAGGGGAATAAAAAACGATGCAATCTAATGGCTTTTCTGGATTAAGCGGCTGTGAAGAGCCTTGGAAACAAGAAAGAATATCACTTTGCCGCCTCCGGCAAAACGATCACCAAACTACTGGGAGATGATGATGGATAATCCCAAACAACCCGCTCCACCGCCACCGCCACCACCTACGCCGAGCAAAGACCCGCAGGATGGAACCAGAGGCCGATAGCGCGCCTAGTGACGCAGCAGGCCCAGCAGTGCGATAAAGACCAATGGGGAAAGCACCGTGGCGCAGGATGTCAGGTAGATGGCCTTACGATACTGGGTGGATAAGCGCTGATTGAAGTTCAGGTTTTTATCGATCCGTTTCTGCAATTGGCGTGTTTGTGCCAGCAGTATCATACGAAAATCCTGCTGGCAGAATGCCTCCGCGAGCAGACAAGTGGGTTCGTTGCCCGGCAGGCCATAGGGTTTAGGGGTGAAGGCGCGCAGCATCCAGAACGCCGCGATGGACAATGCGCACAGCAACGTCGATCCTGTCAGCAGGCGCGCCGCTACATGGGGATGTTGCCATGAAAAGGCGTCTGCGCTCAATATCATGTAGCTGGAAAGGGCGGATAGTAAGGTCAGCAAGAATGCCGTGAACATACTGATTTTGCGCTCCATGGCCTCAATCGCAGCAATGGTGGCGGCCAGATAGCGGTCAGATTCCTGATAAAACCACGCCGCCTTTTCCTGATCGATGATGGCGTAATCGAATGCTTCAAAGGTTGTTTCTGTCATTTTTTCCCCTTGTGTTTTTAGAAGCATAGGGCCGATTTCCATCCGGTGGAAGGGGGAGGACACGATCCACCCGATAGATTGCGTTTCGTATATTGAAACTTATCTTGACATAATGTTTCATAATAGGCAACATGCCCCCTAGGTTTTACCAACCAAGGGGAATGATATGCAAAACGGCGTCACCTACCACGGAACCTTCTCTGATACGCGGGAGAAATCCACCACTCCGAGCATCACGAAACGCATTTTCACACGGTATTCGCTCAAGGAATATCTGGCGTGGGCGTTCATTTCGCTTGGGGCGCTCGCCGTCACCGAGATCGGGATGATCAATGTGTTTCTGTATCCCGATTGCAACCGTGAAACCCGCGATTGCTTTCTGGTGCACCATCTGTGGAGGCAGTAATGCGCTCCACCACCAGCACCATCATTGAGGCGTTGCACATTCTTTCACACGACATCCAGAGTGATGATGGGGTGGCGAATGCGTGCATTGCAGAAGCCGCAGGCCGCCT
The DNA here is from genome assembly GCA_044368015.1 of Rickettsiales bacterium. Lineage (GTDB taxonomy): Bacteria > Pseudomonadota > Alphaproteobacteria > Rickettsiales > RI-342 > JBIPLF01. The sequence continues at coordinate 9,096 of JBIPLF010000036.1, read as the reverse complement.
GACCGAATTGCATACCGAAAACAAGTCGCTGAAACGGCAGGTCTCCGCCTGGAAAGAAGCGTTCCGATTCCTCAAAAATTCCCTGCTGGAAGAGTATTCCACCGCCTACACCCACGCACTGGCCACCGCGCAGGGGGTGATTGCGGAAGGGCGAGTGGTGACCACGGTTGAATACTCCTCCAGTCAATCCTGTTGGGCCGTGCGCTGTAATGGCGAGTTGATGGATTTCTTTGCCACCCGCGAGGAAGCCGAACGTTTTGCCAATGAGCATGACACCGTCATCACCCCCACCGAGGTTGCCGATCATGAATCAGTGGATGCCGCCTGATGGACAGGAGCCGCATCATCACGCGACCGAACACGGTTCCGGCCCATCTGGCGACATTCGCGCCATTCAGGCGCTGTGGCGGGCGGTGCTCGTCCAGCAAGTCATGGATGCCAAAAGCCGGTCTAGCAAACCCGAAGCGTTCTACAACCGCAATCAGGCCACGCACTGGCTCTTCGAGGATCAGCGCGATTTCCGCATGGTGTGCGATATGGCCGATCTTGACCCTGATCGCGTCCGGCACCAGCTCCGCCATGCACGGGAGCGCGGGTTTCTCACCTGCCACCAGCTCCGCCGCCGCGCCGAGGTTGACCCGATGGATTTTATTCCTCCACCGGTGCGGCGTCGTGTCCGTCCCACCCGCCGCCGCACCGGCTTTGCCGCGTGGCATTCCTCACGTCAACTGGAGCTGATGCTGTGAATCTCAACCCACCGCGACTTTTGTTGCGTTCACGAAAGGCCGCCTAATGCCCGTCCCTCTCATGCTCCTGATCGCCACCCGCCTTGCGCTGCACTGGCAGCGGATGTGCTGGGCCTCACTGTTGCCGCCGGAAACGGTGGTGGAAGCAACCAAACGCAAGATGGGGGGCTGAGATGAGAGCGGCCCTCATCATCGCCGCAATACTGGTCGCGCCTACGTTTTTGCTGGCGTTCGCATGCAAGAGAATATGGGGAGAATAAGATGCGTACCGCCAAACAACTCAAACCGCAGGAGCAGGCCACCCTGCTGCAATCGGCCCCGCGCTGCGCCATCTTCAACTCGGAAGCGGCGAAGCTGGATCCTCCGCACCCGAAAAACTGGTGGGTGAGTTATTCGCCCGCGCAATGCCTGCACGCCGCCGAAGGGTCGTGGGAAGACTGGGTGCGGCTGGCCCGCCTCATCATCGCAACTGATCGGGAACGGCAGATTGCTGAAGTCGCAAACGATCAAAGGGAGGGGTAGTGAGATGTGCAGGCGGCATAGATCATGGGAGCAATGGGCAACGCTGTGTGCGGCACTGTGTTTGGGGTGGCTGGCCTTGCTGTTGATGGCCCTCGCCACCGCTGGAACGGCGTTAGTGGTCACGGATCTTGTCTTGCAAATGCAATCACTCCCCTGCACGCACACCACCCAGGATGGAAAGGGAAACAATGCCTAACCCCACCTTCACCGAATACCTGTTTGGCGTGATCCCCGCCCGTGTGGCGGCGGGTGAATTGCCTGAGAAAGATCCCGTGGCGCGTCTGTCAGCGCGGCACCGCAACGACATCAAATGGCCGACGCTCGGCAAGGAGATGCAGGAGTTTCTGGATTATCTGGCGTGGCGTGCCTGGTCGTACATGACCGGATACCCAGCCGCCGCCCTTCGTGACGTCAAATGGGAGCGCAGCGCCATGATGCAGATGCTGATTCCCATGATGGAATCGCTGGCCGATGAGCTGCTCGCCACCCGTCACACGCTCCATTTGGCGTGGCGGGATTATGAAAAACATATCCAACCGAAGCAGAAGGAGGAAACCCCATGAGAAATATCAACCCAAGCACCGCCAAAAAACTCTGCGATGATGGCGATTTGGATGGGGCCGTGATCTTCGGTTTCCGGGATGGGCTGTTTGTCAGCACGTCGTGGGGAACCAGCCCGTCGCGGCACGATCATTACAAAGGGGTGTTAGAACAGATCCACAACCGGATTGAATCCGGGGAGATTGAGATATGAAAAACACCCTACATGCCAGCATATCTGGAAACCGCTGGGACGGAACAGGAATCCATATTTTTGAGCGCAATCAGCTTGGTGATCTCGTGGGTGTTGCTCAGCCTATAGTGATTGAGAAAGTAGAACACCAAGGTGAAGCCTTCCGTCCTGCCATTCTGCTTCCGATTGCTCAGCAAGGACTCCTTCAGGAGATCGTCGATCAGGCATGGGATATGGGCATACGGCCACGTTATGCCAAAGAAACGGTGCCAGAGGTCACGGCCATCAAATACCATTTAGAGGATATGCGCCGCCTTGTTTTTAAGGGGAAAACCCCATGATCAGATATGCGGAATCAATCACCCATAGGGGATTATATGGAAACAAATGCGTCTTTTATATTCATAATCATCCTTTTGGTGATGGTGCTAAACAGTTGCAACATCGCCATGACTACACGCAGCATGAGTATGAGTGCCGCCAGAATCGTAGAATTGTCCGAAGCAATGAGAGCAGACTGCCAGCGATAGGGTACCCATTATTTCAGGCTGTAAAAGATGACGGCGGCGTTCCACGACATGGCGCCGACTGCAAAAGCCACAGCTGCAAGCCATACGACGAAATAAACCATGTAGCGCTGTTCGGCATCGGAGATCAGCTTTTGGCAGGCCTTGGTGGAATTAGCCTCAATGGTAGCGATTCTGCCTTCAATTCTTTCCTTCGTGGTGCAAAGCTCCTGCCTGAGGAGATCCACTTTGCTGGACAACTGCTCTTGAGTGATGAAATTCGAGGAAAGCTGGCTCATGATGTTGCTGTAGAGCACCATGCCGACACATTTTTCGCCGGCCTGAGACACAGCGTGCATGGTGCTTTCGTGCAACACTACGCGCAGACCCGCTTGTTATCGCACACAATATGCGGACTTTGGCGCGTTGGTATTGTTCGTTGCGGCGCCGTGTACGGGCCTTTGGCGATGGAGATCATCATCTCCGCTTCTTCTTTTTCTGCCCCCGCTTTGACCAGTTTATCCAGCCAGTATTTCTCGTCAAACCACAGGGGAGCGCTCAGATACGCCACCCCCATCCGCATCATGGTTTCCGCCAGTTCCTCAGGCACTCCGGCATTCATTAGCTGGTGTTTGTTGTGTTCAAGCAGAGGTGAAATCATACCCTTTTCCTTTTCCAGTTCGGATTCAGTTTACCAAGGGAGGCATCAACGCACAATCTTGCATCTCCATTCAGTTCATCAGCGCTCGTGCCAAGGCTTTTTTAAGACCTGCACATTCTTTCTTGGCCAACTCAAGCTGTTTTTCAGCAATCTGCACGTTCCTCAATGCCTGCTCTACATCGCTTCCGGACAGGAGCGACGCCAGAACCGTGATGTCATCCAGATTGTTGCTGACAAGATGCGTACTGTCGCCCGCCATCAGGTTAAAGCGGTGCTTGCAATACTGTCCCACCTCGCCTGCGCGACAGGTGCAATGCGCGGTCAGGTTGTTTCCCTCTTTTCGGAAGGTAACTTGATAGGGATCAAGCTGGCTTCCCTGCACCAAAAACGTGAGTTTTTTCATTCCATTCCCCTTGCTGTGGTTTTTAGAACGATAGGAAAAGGGTTTCTTCCAGTCAACATGCGCCCAGATCGGCGTGCCTATTTGACAAATGATGATGCCAGTGGCATGGTCGCGCTCACACACGGTGTTCGTGTGTCGGGATTTGCAGCCCGCGAGATAGCACGCGCGACCAACGCGCAACGACCTGTTAGCGCGTTTTGCTTTTTTATGGTCGGGCGCAATGGGGAGCCGAAAGGCTCGCCGTTAGCGTGCTCGCGGTCTGCAAACCCGTTGTTGCCCGACCACCAGTTTTGCAGTGGGTGGTCTGGCGTAACCGGCAACGGAGCACGCAACCATGACCCATCTTGTCACCATTCCCATCGAAACCAAATATCTGCGGCTGATCGAACAGGACGGCACGCGGTACATCACCATGCGCATGATTGCCGAGTGCATGGGATGCAACCCAGAAGCCGGCATGTTTCAGCTTCAGTTCATGCTCGACGAAGCCCAGAGCGCCTTCTCCCACGATGGCATGCGCCGCCTGCGCCACCCGGAAATCGACGGCAAGGAAGAGCTGGGCCTCACCCTGCCTTCTGCCATCATCATGCTGGCGCGCCGCCGGGGACGCCACATCCTCGCGCTGCATGACATGCTGGTGCGGCTGCTGGGACACTAAGCACGGATCACGAGAGTACCCCATGGCGCGACCGACCCGTCGCGCCACAGGGAGACGCTTTTTTTCAAAACACAGGGGTTTCTATGAAAACCTGGAGCTGGCGTCAGGCCATCCTCAAATCGAACTTGCAGGCGACCACCAAGCTGGTGTTGCTTGCCATATCCACCTACATGAACGACCACGGCGAGGGGTGCTACCCAAGTCAGGATCAGATCGCGCTGGATACCTCGCTTTCCAGACGGGCGGTGATTACCCATATCGAACTGGCGGTGCAGGCCGGTTTTCTGCTGAAAGACAAGCGAAACCTGAAAGGCCGCGCATGGGATGCGAACGAATATCGGGCCAACATGCCGGAGTGGAATGCACCAGATGCACCCCATGAAGAAGGGGTGAACCACGTTCACGCCTCCCCCTCAAGGGGTGAACCAGGTTCACTTGAGGGGTGCACCACGTTCACTCAAGGCGTGAACCAGGTTCACACTAACTCTCCAATGAACTCTCCAAAGAACTCTCCAAAGAACTCTTCCCTTTCTGACGAAAGGGGCGAATGCGATTCGCCGTCTGCCGAAAAAACGGAGATGGAGGCGGATTTCAAAAAAGTGCTGTTCACCGAGGGGCTGAAGCTCCTGGGCGGGCAGCCAAACAAAAATCGCCCGCTGGTAGGTCGGTGGCTCCGGGATTTCGGAGAGCAGGCGGTGGTGGTGGCCATGCTGGAAGCCAAGCGGCAGGCCGCCGTTGACCCAAAAGCCTACATCGAAAAACTGCTCAAACAGGGAGGAACCCATGCCAAACCTCGCAGCTTCGCCAGCCAGGACTACAACGCCCACACCACCGGCTTTGAGCACAATTAGCGCCATGAAACCATTCGAATACCAGCGCCAAACGGTGGAAGTGACCTGCGACAAGCACGGCAGGCAGCAGGCGGAAATCTACCGGCTCTCGAAGGATTGGAGCCTTCCAACCTGCCCTGTATGCGCCGCGTCCATCCGCGCAGAGCAGGAGCGGACGGAACTGGAGCAGGCACAACAGGCCGAGAAAGCGCGCAAGCGGAAGATGCTGGAGGCGCGGCTGAAGCGCAGTTGCATCCCGCCCAGGTTTGAGCAAAAGAGCTTTGCGGATTACCTGCCGCAGAACCCCACCGCCGCCACCATCCACCGCAAGTGCCTTGCCTATGCCGAGCAGTTTCCCGCCATGGCGCGGCAGGGAACGGGGATCATCCTGTGCGGCCATGCAGGCACCGGCAAAACGCATCTGGCCTGTGCCATCGCCAACCATGTGATGGCAGTGCATGACCGCAGCGCGGTGTATGTGCAGGCGGCCCAGGCAATCCGCACTGTGAAGGAAACCTATGCCAAGGGAAGCGGGCGCAGCGAACAGGAGGCGTTGCGCTGGTTCACCATTCCCGACCTGCTGATTCTGGATGAAATCGGGGTGCAGTTTGGCACCGACTTCGAGCGGAACATTCTGTTTGAGATGGTCAATGCGCGGTATGAGGAGCTGAAGCCCACCATCCTGATCTCCAACCTCGCTATGGACGGGTTGATGGCCTATGCGGGCGAGCGGGTGGTGGATCGGATGAAAGAAAACGGCGGCAAGCTGTTTACGCTGGAATGGCAAAGTTACCGGGGCAGCGCGGTAATCTCCACTCCCCGCCTTTCCGTTTCCCCTTCATGATGCCCTTTCATAAGGAGGCTTTGCCCATGACTATACTGCAGATATTCACCCTGTTTGCCGTGTTTCTGTATGCCGCGTTTGTGTGGTTGATGATCCAGCTTGGTTCGGGAAACGATGCCTGATGGACGCGCAAAGAACCCTCTCCCTGAATGAGGAAAGCCGCGCCATAGTGGTGGCAGAACAGAGCCGCACCCTTGCGGTGCAGACAGAAGACCGAACCCTGTTACCCTGCGAGGGCAGCGTGAGCACCATCAAAACCTTCGGCAAAGACGATTACGAGCTGCTGGATTACACGGCGGATTATACCGACGAGCTGACCGCGCTTTCCGATACCATCGCCACCTCCACCTGGATCGTTCCCAGCGATTCGGCGGAGAACATGGGAACCACCGCCGTGGAGCTGAAGGACAGCATCACCGTGGATTACAGCCTCACCAGCCCTTCTCCCAAATATCGCAGCAGCACATCCGGCGCGGTATCGATTGGTGCCACCAGTAAAACCACCGCGATCAAGCTGAAAAGTGGCACGCTGGGAGAAACCTATCTGGTGATGAATCGCATCACCACCGCAGCCGGTCGGCAATATGCCCGCGTGTTCAATCTGCTGATTGAGCGCCGGGGCTGCTGATCACCAAACCACAAGGAGTCGAACACCATGCCCGTTGCCCTGCATCCTGAGCAAATCAGCTATGAATCCGTGACCATTGCCAACGGTCAGACCACATCTGGCGCGATAAAGATTTTCGGCACCACGCTGTGCGGGGTGGTGGTGCCTGCCTCGTTCACCGGAACCACGCTTCAATTTCAGGGCAGCCACGATGGCACCAATTTCAACACCCTGTATAAGGATGGCGCCGACCTAAGCGTGACTGTCACCTCCTCTAAATTCGTGGTGCTGCAACCGGCTGATTTTGCCGGGGTGAACTACCTGAAGCTGGTATCTGGCAGCGCCCAAACCGGCGACAAGGTGCTGTATCTGGCCTGCCGCGCCATTTAGGGAAACCATGAGCAAACTCCTCACCCTTTTTGCCAATACGCGCTTCCGGCCTTCCAAGCTTTCGGGGTTGGCGCTGTGGTTTGATGCGCGGGATGGAAACACTATCGCTTTGTCTGGAAGCGACGTGGTCACACAGTGGAGCGACAAATCCGGCAATGGCAATCATGCATTACCGGCATCTGGCGCACGGCAACCGAAATATGTGGCGGCGGCCATCAACGGGCGACCGGCGGTGCAGGGGCGGCATGACGGCACCAATGCCAGCCAGTTGGATATCGCGGATAGCGCCTCACTCCATTACACGCAGTTTACTGCCTTCACCGTGGCGCAGCGCGTGCTGGATATGGCAGCAACGGAAACATTGGCTGGCAAATACAACACCACTGGTAACCAACGCGAATTCACGCAGACGGTTTCCTCTGGCGATAATCTGGCCACGACGGCCTCGCCGGATGGCACCTCCACCGGGCTCGTTAATGCCACGGTGGTCAATCCCATTGCCACTGGCACCCCGATCATTGGTATTTCATCCTACGATGGCGCGACGCTCAAAAGCGAGCTGGTGGGGGTTGCACCGGTGACAGGCAGCATTGGCAGCGTGTTCAATGGCACGTCGATCTACACACTGTTTGCCCGCGCCGGGGCGGCGGATCCGTTCGCCGGATACATTGGCGAGCATCTGTTCTTCACCCGCAACCTGACGGACGCCGAGCGGGCGCTGGTGGTGGCTTATCTCAAAACACGCTGGGGGATTGCCTGATGAAAGCACTGGTGTTTGATACCGAACGGGACTGTGTGGCGGCACTGGTGGGGATTCACCACGCCATCAAAACACTGGCCGTGCAGGCAGGGTACGAGGTGAGCATGGAGGGGGGCGTGGAGGTGATTGTGCCGCGCAACGCGGCCACCGGCGAAAGCGATGCAGACGCCACCGGCACAAGCTGCTGGGACGAAGTACACAAAGCCGAAGGGGTGGAGAAATGGTATTGTGCCACCCCCTATGGCATGTACCCACAGATGCGCGATATGCTGGGGGTAGCAGAGGGAGAAGTGCCGCCCGAATGGCTACCCGCCGTAGAGATATAGGGGGACGCGATGGAAATCGTGGTGCAGGACAACATTAAGGAGTTTACGCAACAGCTGAATTATATCCAGCGCAATCAGGTTCCGTTTGCGACCTCACGGGCCATCAACGACACGGCGGTGGATGCACAGGAATCGGTTGTCAAAAACGTCCAGCACAACTTCAAAAACCTGAAGCGTTGGTGGTTACGGCAGCAACCCACTGGGATAAAGGTACGGTTTTCCAACAAACGCCTGTTGACCGCACGGGTGTTCACCGACGTATATTTTGCCGAGCGGCAGGAAAAAGGCGGCGTTAAAACCCCGCGCACCGGCAAGAACCTTGCCATCCCCATGCCTGCGGTGCCGCGCAAATACCGAACCTCGCACGGTGCCAAGCAAATGATGCAGGAACGCAAGAACGTGTTCAAGGTGGAGGGGAAAGGCATTTTCCAGCGGCGCGGCAAGAAGCGGTACCCCATCCAGTTGCTCTGGGCGCTGGCACCTTCTGCCCAGGTGAAACCCCGATTCCATTTTGAGGAGATCATCGGGAAGGTGGTGAAACGGCGGTTTAACACACATTTCCAAAAGCGGATGCAACAGGCGCTGGATAGTGCAAAACGCCCCTCCCGCAAATAAGCATCTGGCCGATAATCGGGGCATTGCCAGCACGGCAGGCAATGTTTGCAAACCGGATGAAGGAGAGACCCCATGCTTGATATTTACAATAATGCCCTGCTGAAACGAGCACTCAGCCCCGTTTCGGTGGCGGATAATACCGCCCAGACCACGCAGTGGATCGACACCAAAGGCTATGGCGCCGCGCTGTTTGGTATTTTGACCGGCAGCGTTGCCGATGCGGACGCCACCTTTGCGGTGGATGCAAAGGAAAGCGACAATTCCGACGGGTCCAGCTCCTCGGACGTAGCGACCGATAACCTGATTGGAACCGAGGCGCTGGCCGCCTTCCAGTTTGACGATGACAATGAGGTGCGGAAACTGCTGGTACGGCCATCCAAACGGTATGTGGCCTTGACGATTACGCCCACTGGGAATGCCAGTGCGGCCCTACTTGCTGCGTTTGCGCTGCTGGTGCAGCCCAAATACGCACCCGTGACACAGACCGCATCCTAA
>JBIPLF010000013.1:0-39479 GCA_044368015.1 Rickettsiales bacterium | reverse complement strand
GGTTTTCTTTAGAGTCTGGTCATGACGGATTTTCAAAAAGACGATATCGGAAAACCAGAGCTGGCGCATTTGCCCTTCGCGCAGCTTGAAACCATCGCCCGCGTGCTGGATTACGGTGCCCGAAAATATGCCCGCGATAATTGGCAGAAGGGCGATTTCACCCGCTACGCATCCGCCTGCTTGCGCCACCTGTTCGCCCGCCTCAAAGGCGAGCGGTGCGACCCGGAAAGCGGCCTGCCTCACCTGGCACATGCCGCCTGCTGCATTCTGTTCATGATGTGGCTGGAGGAGAATAATTGACTGTACGTTTAAAGCAATCAGATACTCTTTGTCTTATTACGCTTCGAACGTTTTTGTTTTTGTTATCATTACACCATCTTATCTGGAGAGTGCAGTGAGCCGAATTACCATTCTCAAACTCATGATATACTATTACACGTGACTCATTCACATTTATTGCTCTGATATCCCCTACTCTTGCCTCTCCATACCCTTTATAGACCTTGTCTGGCCGTCCTGCCATCTGATCATCCAACTGCTTCTTTAAGCCAAGATTGTGGATGGCCTCCTCACTATCGCCCAGTAAACGGTTGCAGTTAACGGACTCTTTATAAGAGTTCCCCTCCTGAAAGCAGAGACAACGGGATAGATCCAAAATCCCTTCCTCTCTATAGTCTCTTGGGAAGAAATATGAGCGGCTGACAATATCTGAATCAAGGATTGGTTCTTGCACGGTTCGGCTCACGCATTGGGATAAATGGCAGAACCTCTCTAGGAATATCAGAAAGGTCGTAAGCTACGCACGGAGGTAATACTATCCTCCCATCATGATGTTCAACGGAAATATGAATGAGACAAGCCTCAATCGTGAATATGGTTCGTGTCATTTGATCTTTCCAAATAAACAGTACACTTCCCTCTCCTTCAGGAGAAACCGTATCTGGACAACGGCGATTAATTGGAAAGTGCTCAACAATAGATTTGGCGGCCTGTAGCGCCTGGGGTGTTGGGGAAATTCCACCATAACCATCCCAATCATCTTCGATCTTTGTTAAATAAGACAATGCATTCAAGATAGCCTGCTTATCCTCTGGAAGAGTCTTTACCTCGGAAGTTCCATGAGATGATACACGAGCATTGCCTCCATTTATGATGGTTCCGGTGAAATCTTTAAGTGTATATTCTTCTCTGTTTTGTGCGCGTGCGTTCATACTATCCCCCAAACGCTGTGAGCATTGCTACAAGTAATGTCATTGAACCCTGTAACAATACATTTCCTTGCAACATTAAACCAATCTATACATTTTAGCATATCTGGATCTGGCGCCTGTCCTTTTACTGATACTTCTATCTTGAGTATTTCCTCTCCAGTCTCCAACAATATTCCGTTTTCATACACTATATCCATAAGAGAAGCGATTTCTTGAATTGGAAACTGCAATCGACCAGAGATTTTTCTAGGAACATCCAAAATTCTACCTTCTCCGTTCCATGAAATGTCGTTCAATATATTCCCAATTCCACTCAATCCTCCAAAATCATCCAACTTCACAAGGTTAATATAAGATAACTCGAGTTTCTGCGAACATGCTGGGCCAATACCAACATCATGTAAATATTTACTGAAATCACCAGCTGAATTCATAAAGTTATTTATCACCCTGTCATATCTAGGGTAGTCAGTGTCTGAGAATGGCTCTTTTCTCCAATTGTATAAAAACCTATCTACTTGGAACTGAATAATATTATTCGAATCTCCACTAACAAACCAGATTCTTGGAAGTGGGTGCTTCCCAAAAATTGGGGGATTTGCTCCGTCGATGATTAAATCAGTCTCTTGGAAGGAAGGGTATTTTTCACGCCCAAGACAGTCCCATAGACCTCCCACATATGGGATCAGGAAATCATCGAGTGGGGCAAACTGCACTCCAACCACCACTTCAACTATCGGTGGGTTTTTGAAAGTAGGAAGTTTCATTCCGCTATCTACCATCATTTTTGAATTTTAGCATAAAAGGCATCGAAGGGACAGAGAACTTATTTCTCATTGATTCTGCTACAAATTTCGCAAAATCGCACACATGATACCCACTCTTTTTATCAAAAGGGTGAAAAAAGCCCACTCCCGCGTTTGTAGAGGCCGTTTGAGAATACGGCATTGCTGCGAATTTGCTGCACAGATCAAGGGGAGGTTTTATGGCGCAAAAACGTTTTACGAAGATCACCGTCAAGGGTGAGGGTGTTAAGATTCACTGGGAGAAGATTCTGGATGACCACAACGTTAAGGAGTCTGTGCTCAAGAGTGCGGATAGTCCGCATGAGGATTTTATCACGGCTATGCAGTCGCTTAGTAAGGTGGTGCGGAACATTCTGGGATGGGCGGATGATTATGCAGAGCATACCCTGAAAGTGAATCAGGTCAGCTTCTCTCACCATGATGACACAGAAGTGAAAGGGGCGGTTATCACGGGCATTGTAGGGCTGGACACGGCCGATGCGCCTTTTTGCTTCAACACCCCACACATTCCATACGATCAATACAGTGAGTCAGGCTGTAGCCCTACGATGCCTTTATTCGCTCAAGCATTGCTCGCTAGGGTTGAGCAGGAAGCGGATGCCTACATTCATGGTAAGCGGGCGCAGCTAGGACTTGGCCTGTAACATGCCTTCCATCGAAAAACGCGCATTGAAATCGGGAGGTGTCAGCTACACCGCCACGGTGCGCGTGAGTGGATTCCCCAGTAAGTGTGCTACTTTCTCCAAATACAGCGATGCACGCGACTGGGCACAGCGGATTGAGTCCGACATGCGGGGCGGACGGTACAGCGGCGATATGCTGGCGCGCAAACACACCGTTGGCGATATGATCCAGCGGTATCTGGATCATGTGCTGGAAAGCAAATCGACCCGGAAGCATTATATCAAGAGTCAGGGACAACAATTGCGATGGTGGAAAGGAGAGATCGGGCAGCACCTGCTGATTCACCTTCAGCCAATGTTATTGACGCAATGCAAAGAGAAACTGGCCGGAAGGCATTACAGCAAGCGCAAACCCGCCACGATCAACCGTTACTTCTCTGCCCTGAATCATGTGATCAACACCGCGATTAAGGAGTGGGGATGGCTCCACACGAACCCCATCGAAAAGATCACGCTGCCCAAAGAACCAAGGGGAAGAATTCGCTATCTCACCGATCAGGAGCGGGAAGCATTGCTGGCAGCCTGTCGTATGGAGGATAGGAAACCACTCTACACCATTGTGGTATTTGCTATTTCGACCGGCGCACGCAAGAGTGAAATACTCTCCCTTAAATCCAAGGACGTGGATTTCAAACGTCAATGCGCTGTGGTCTATGAAACCAAAAACCATGAACCACGCACGCTCTACCTTTCGGATTATCTCTGTGCGCTGCTGAAGGAGATGCCACAGCGCCGCCGGAAGTCTCCCCTCGTGTTTGCTTCGGCGAATGGTAATCCCATCAACATCGAAGCCCAGTGGAGAAAGGCGAGGAAGCGTGCGGGTATTACCGATTTCCGCTTTCACGATCTCCGCCACACCGCCGCCTCGTACCTCGCCATGAATGGCGCCAGCACCAGCGAGATAGGCGAAGTGCTGGGGCATAAGAGCTACGATATGGTCAAACGCTACAGCCATCTATCCACCACGCATGTGGCCGGGGTAGTTGCGTCCATGAATGAAAAGATATTCGGGCAAGGAGCCGCCGCATGAAAGTAAAGACGCAGGCCATCGCATCCCGTGCCCAGTTCTCTGAGTGCAAACGATTCCGTTACACACTGGTGCGGGATTTTAGGTTGGGTTCCGGCACGATCAATTTCATTATGCTGAATCCATCCACCGCTGATGAAGACTTTAATGACCCCACGGTTGGACGTTGCGAGAAGATAGCGATCGCCAATGGTTTCAATCAGTTGATCATCACCAACCTGTTCGCCTATCGCGCCACCGAGCCAAACGATATGAAGGCCGCACACCGCGACGGACTCGATGTCACGGGAGGAATGGAGAACGACCAAGCCATCATCCAGGCAGCAACCCTTGCCGATCAGGTGATCTGTGCATGGGGCAATCACGGAAGCATGGATCTCCGATCCAGTGCCGTGCGTCACTTGCTCCAACCCATGAGTACCAAGCTGCATTACCTCGTACTGAATCGATCAGGTGAGCCGAAGCATCCCCTCTATGTCTCAACCAAGCAACAGCCGCTGGCATGGGGGAGTCCATGACCTCTGTGCAAAAAAGGTACTTGGTCGGGCATCGTTCACGGGTAACGCGCAAGGCGCGGCTTATTTTTAGACACCAGGATTCTGGAGCGATCCCTCCCCTGGTTGAAAGTGAGGTGTAGTATGGGCGAGTTGGTAAACAAACAACGGTTACAAACCATTTTGGGGCGCGATCATAAAACCCTCCTGAAATGGCAAAAGGAAGGGATGCCCGTTGAAAAACAAGGAAAACGGGGAGAGAGCAGCAGTTACGACACGGAAAAGGTGATCGACTGGCTAATCAAGCGGGCAAACGATACCGATTCAGAGCTGGAGCGTGCCCGCATCCGATCCATCAACGCCCAGGCGGATAAAACGGAGATTGAGGTGGAAACCATGCGCGGGAACCTGATCCCGCTGGAAGCCATGCACGGCATGTGGAGCGATGTGCTAGCGGCGTTCCGCGCCCGTATTCTCTCCATTCCCAGTCGCCTGACACCTCAACTCGCATCGATTCGGGATCCTAAGAAGATAGAGAGACTGCTTAAGGAAACCCATAATGAAGCGTTGCAGGAACTAGCTGATTATGATCCTAGAGCTGAGCAAAAATCAAAGGTCGGTGGCAAGAGCAGCCATAAGCATCGTAGCTCCTCCGCCGCTTCTAAGCCTGACTGAGTGGGCGGATCATTACCGCTACCTCTCCAGCGAATCCAGCGCCGAGCCTGGTAAGTTTCTGACCGCCCGCGTGCCCTATCAGCGCGCCATTATGGATGCTATCACCGACCCAGAGGTGGAGGTGGTGGTGTTGATGATGGCATCGCAGACTGGAAAAACCGAAATCATGAACAACGCGGTGGGATACTATATCCATCAGGATCCCGCCCCGATGATGATGGTGCAGCCCACGAAAGAGATGGGAGAGGCGTGGAGTAAAGACCGTCTCGTTCCCATGATTCGGGACACGCCCGCGCTGAATGCGTTGATCAATGTGGAAAGCCGCCGCGACGGAGAAAACAAAATCCTCCATAAAAAATTTCCGGGCGGGCATCTGACCATTGCGGGTGCCAACTCCCCGGCCTCGCTTGCTTCCCGCCCGATACGGGTGCTGTTGATGGATGAAATCGATCGGTATCCGCGATCCGCGAAGAAGGAAGGCAATCCCGTCAAGCTGGCCCGCAAACGGACGCAAACCTTCTGGAATCGCAAAATCATTGTGAGTTCTAGCCCCACGATCAAGGGGGAGAGCCGCATTGAAGAGATGTACGAGCACAGTGATAAACGCAGGCTGTGGGTCACTTGCCCGCATTGCGGGGAAATGCAGATACTGGTGTTTGAGCATCTGCGCTGGCCCGATGGCGAACCGGAAAACGCCCATTATGTGTGTGCGCTGAATGAGTGCATCATCAGCGACGGCGATAAGTATTTCATGCTGGCGCATCACGAATGGCGCGCAGAGGAACGGTTTAACGGCATCGCGGGCTTTCACCTGCCATCGTTTTATTCGCCCTATGTGGCATTCTCCGAATTTGCCAAGAAGGTGATGGAATCCAAGAAAGACCCGGAAGACCTGAAGGTGTTCATCAACACCGAGCTGGCCGAAACCTATGAGGAGAATCTGGACGGTGAAGGGTTAGAAGCCGATCAGCTCACCCATAACATGTCCGACTACCAGGGCGCGCCGGAAGGAGTGCTGGTCATCACCATGGCGGTGGACGTGCAGGATGACCGGCTGGAATTTGAAATCCTTGGATGGGGGATGGATGAGGAAAGCTGGTCCATCCGTTACGATGCGATCCATGGCGATCCCGGCACGCAGGAGGTGTGGCGCGATCTGGAAGATATTATCGAAACCACCATCCTCCATGCACGCGGATCTGAGATGCCCATCGCCTGCATTACGGTCGATGCAGGCGGTCACCACGCCGAATCCGTTTACCTGTTCTGCAAAAAGAAGCAGCGACAGGGGCGACGCGTGTATCCCGTGCGCGGATACAGCGTAAGCGGCAGGCCCGTCATCGGAAAACCGAGCAACAACAACTCGCACAAGGTGAAGATGTTTTATGTGGGGACCGACACGGCCAAGGATACGATTTTTTCTCGGCTTAAAATTGAGCATCCCGGCGCTGGATTCTGCCATTTCCCTGCCGATTATCCAGAGTCCTACTTCACCGGGCTGGTGTCGGAGAAGCTGGTGAAGCGTTACCAAAGGGGCCGGTCAACCAAGCAATATGTCAAGAAAACAGCCAGCGCCCGGAATGAGCCACTGGATTTGCGCGTGTATAACATGGCGGCGCTTAAAATCCTGAACCCGACCTTTGCAAAACTCCACCTTCGACTCGAAAAACTCACCGAGAAAAAGCCACCTCCTGATTCTGAAGACCCGCCGCATAATGCCACACAGGCACCCCCACGCCCTGCGGCAAAACGCAGCAAACGTGGAGGGGGATTCGTACAAAGGTGGCGATAGAATGGTCGATATTCCGACACGGGAACCCGAAAATTTCAACGCCGGTGATACCGTCAGTTGGAAGAAGTCCCTGTCGGATTACAAGGCATCCGATGGGTGGGTGCTGAAATATGCCGCACGCGGCGCAGGATCAATCAACCTTACCGCATCCGCTGATGGTGATGATCACCTGACCAGTATTTCTGCCGCCACGTCCAGTACCTACACAGCTGGCACCTATAAGTGGCTGGCCTACGTCGAAAAGGCAGGAGAACGCTACACGGTCGGCGAAGGATACTGGGATATAAAGGTTAATCTTGCCACGGCCACCAGCATCACTGATCGTCTTATCACCCTTCAAACGGACATTGACGCAATCAATGCGTTTCTGGGGCGGAACTACAACTACGCCAGCTACTCCATCGCGGGCCGGTCGCTGAACAACCACAGCATCACCGATCTTTTTACCCTGCGTGATCGCCTCCAGGCCGAATTGAATCGGCTGAGGGATGAGGAAAAGATCAATCGCGGCGTGCCAACCCGCCAACTTATACGCGTGAGGATTAATAATACATGATCCGGTTTTTTACCCGTAAGCGCCCAGCCGTCCAACCTGTGCAACCTGTGCGGAAGATCGTACAGCGCAATAGCTTTGCAGCGGCAAAGGCGGATCGACTGACCGCAGGCTGGACGGGGATCAGTAATTCAATGGATTCTGTGGTGCGTCTGACACTCACCCGTATCCGCGCCCGGTCGCGCCAGCTTGCCGCCGATAATGATTACGCTAAGCGATTCCTAAGCCTGTGCCGCACCAATGTGGTCGGTTCGGAAGGGATTCGGGTGCAGGTGCGCGCCGTGGAGCGTGATGGGCCGGATGGTGTGGTCTATGACGATCGCGCCAATCGGGTGATCGAAGCACAATGGAAGGAGTGGGGGCGCAAGAAGCACTGCACAGTGGATGGTCGCCTGTCATGGATCGACGTCAAACAACTGATTGTCGAAACCGTTGCCAAGGATGGGGAGGTATTTGTTCGTAAGATCAGAGGCAAAGAGGCTGGAAATCCCTTCGCATTCGCCCTGCAATTGATTGAGGGCGACCATGTCGATGAGAATTACAATGATACCCTGCAAAACGGCCATAAAATACGTATGGGCATTGAGTTTAACAAATGGAACCGCCCCGTTGCCTACCATGTGTTGACAAAACACCCCGGAGACAGTTTTGCCTCTGCCACCAACCGAACGCACTATGAACGCATCCCAGCGGAACAGGTCATCCACCTGTATACCTCCGAGCGCGTTTCGCAGTCGCGTGGCGTGCCGTGGATGTTCTCCGCCATGCGCCGTCTCAAGATGCTGGGCGTCTATGAAGAAAATGAGCTGGTGGCCGCAGGTGTCGCCGCCAGCAAAATGGGGTTTTTCACGTCTGAGGATGGCCAGGGCTACACGGGCACCGATAAAGACGAAGACGGAAACCTGCTCACCGAAGCAGAGCCGGGCCTGTTTGAGCAATTACCCGCAGGGGTGAAGTTTGAATCCTGGGATCCGCAGCACCCCACCACCTCCTTTGCTTTTTTCATCAAGGCCATGCTGCGCGGCGCGGCGTCTGGGCTGAGCGTCAGCTACAACACGCTCGGAAATGATGGTGAAGGGGTCAACTTTTCCTCGCTTCGCCACTTTGCGCTGGAGGAGCGAGAACACTGGAAGCGGCTGCAAACATGGCTCATTGAGCATCTGTGCGATGATGTGTTTGAAAGCTGGCTCTTGATGGGCCTCACCACGCAAAAAATACCACTCCCGCTATCCAAGTTTGAGAAGTTTAATGCACCGATATGGCGGCCTCGCGGCTGGCGTTGGGTGGATCCGCTGAAGGAAATGAAGGCTTACGTCGAGGCCATCAATGCGGGGCTGATGAGCGCACAGGATGTGGCCAGCGAACTGGGGATGGACATCGAGGAGGTCTACGCTCAGCTCGCACACGAGCAGAAACTGCGAGAAAAGTACGGGGTGACGTTGGGTGCCCCAGACGTCAAGGGAATGCAAATGATTCTGGATGCGGAGGCACAAGCAAATGCAGATCAATCACAAGCCTGATCGGATTGCGACCGTTGAAGATTTCCGCATCGCCGCCAAGTCTGGTAGTGCGGTGCGTGGGTTTTTGTTTCGCGCTGCCGATATTGGCAAGATCGACGCGGAAAAGCGCACGGCGGAACTGGCGTTTAGCAGCGAAACCCCCGTGGATCGGGGATACATGATCGAGATCCTCGACCATGGGAAAGACAGCGTGGACATGGGCTGGGTTGTCTCCGGTCGTGCCCCGCTGCTTGCGGATCATGATCCCACCAGCCAGATCGGGGTGGTGGAGTCAGCGGAAATAGGCAAAGACCGCGTTGGCCGTGCGGTTGTGCGCTTTGGGAAAGGTGTGCAAGCCGATGCTTATTTCCAGGACGTGGTGGATGGCATCCGCACCTGTATTTCGGTGGGGTATAGCATCGATCACGTCATCCTTGAGGAAGAAACCGACGCATCCGTGACGTATCGGGTGATGAAGTGGAAGCCTCTTGAAATCTCGCTTGTGTCTATCCCAGCCGACCAAACCGTTGGAATCGGAAGGTCGGAGGGCGAGCAGAGCGACCAATCCCCCATCAAAACAACCCCTCAATCATTGGAGAAACGCACTATGGAACCTGCTCAAACCGGCGCGGCCAACGCAAACCCTGCACCGCCCGCCATTATTGTTGACCCTGACAAAGTACGCGCCGAAACCCAGAAAAACGAACTGACCCGCATCCGGGAAATTCAGGCGCTCGGTATTCGCCATAACTTTCAGGACAAAGCGCAGGAATTTATCGGAAGCGGCAAGTCCGTCGATGAATTCCGCACTCTGGTACTGGACGGCATCGGCGCGACGCCAGCCGTGGATACCGCTGCGGCAAATGGCCCTCTTGGGCTGAACGATAACGAGGTGCGCCGATACAGTATCCTCCGTGCGTTGCGAGCGATGGCCGATCCATCCAATAAACGCACATGGGACGACGCCGCCTTTGAACGGGAAGTGTCGGAAGCCGTTTCCAACAAATTCAAGCAACGCAAGTTCCAGGGCAATATTCAGATTCCCACGGACGTGCTTGTTTCTGGTGCGCGTGGCAACATGGCAAAACGGGATCTGAATGTTACCACCTCCACGGCGGGTGGATATACGGTGGCCAATGAACTGCAACCGGCAAGTTTCATTGAGCTGCTACGCAACCGCCTGTTGGTGAAGCAGATGGGAGCACGCGTCCTCACGGGATTGGAGGGAAACCTTGCCATCCCTAAACAGACCGGCGGAGCAACCGCTTACTGGCTTAACGAGGGGGGGGATGCTACCGAATCCCAGCAATCGATTGGACAGGTAAGCCTTATCCCCAAAACGGTGGCGGCCTATACCGAAATCACGCGCCGGATGATGATGCAATCCTCCTTGGATGTGGAGAATTTCGTGCGGGACGATCTTGCCAAGGTGCTGGCGCTTGCTATCGATAAAGCAGCCCTCAAAGGCTCTGGGTTTGGCGGCGAACCAATGGGGATTCTGAATACCACCGGCATCGGCAGCGTCACCATTACCACCGGTACCCCCACCTTCGCCAAGATGGTGGATCTGGAAACGGAGGTGGCCATCGACAATGCAGACCTTGGCACCCTTGCCTATCTTGCCTCTGCGACGGATCGTGGGAAAATGAAGCAAACGGAGGCTGCCACCAGTACGGGGATCCGGGTGTGGACAAACGTTGCAGGCCAACCGGGTGTGGGAGAGGTAAATGGTTATTTTGCCTTTGCCAGTAACCAGCTTGCCGCCGATGAGATCATCTTCGGGAATTGGGAGGATTTGATTATCGGTGAATGGGGCATCCTTGACCTGCTGGTGAACCCATACGCCAAGGATACCAGTGGCGGGGTGCGTATCACCGCATTCCAAGATGTGGATTGCGCGGTTCGGCATCCTGAATCCTTCGCTCGCACCAGCGTTTAAGGAAAAAACGGAGGGGATCCTTGTGGTCCCCTCCTTTCACTCTCACTCAATGATTGAGGTTTATATGCTGATTGAAATCCTACGCAATACGGTGGCGGATGGGTTGCCGGTCAAAGCCGGAGACGTAGTAGAGGTGGCGGGTGACACTGCCAAAACGCTGATCTTGCTGCGGAAGGCCAAAAAGGCGGAGGAGATACCAGCGGGTGTGGTGCCAGAAGCGCCTACCGATCCGGTGCAGCAGCCTGCTGCGCTTGTGGATGATCCGCAGGATGGCATTGAAGCAGCCATCGACCCCGATCCTGATCTTGGTGAGGTTGCCGCCCCTGAAGGGGATGGATTGGATCCGCTGAGCTTTGAGGCGCTGGTAGAGATGGCCACAGCACTTGGCATTCCCAATCCAGCCAAGCTCAAGAAAAACAAATTGATCGAGGCCATTCGAGTAGTGCGGTCGAAGTAATCGGCAGAATAGGGGTAAACGTGGCATTTGCTGAAGACTTTACCGTGTTTTTTAATACCGATGGATTCGGGGTGGAAGCAACCTACACCCCGAATGTCGGGGCGGCGATCACGGTGGTGGGGGTGTTTGATGACGCCTACCTTGCCGTGCAGGCAGGGGAAATACCGGTTGCAGGCAGCCAACCACAACTGGTGTATGAAACGGCAAAGATTGCCACGCCCCCGGTTTATGGTGAGCGCCTCACCGTCAATGGACAGGATTATACCATCGTGGGCGTGCATCCCGATGGCACCGGCACCACCACGCTGATATTGGAGGTGGAGGATGGCACATGCTAGAGACCAGATCCGCGATGCCGTGCTTGCTGCGGTCACTGGCCTGACCACCACCAAAAAGCATGTGTTTGCATCCCGCGTGCACCCCATTACCGATGCCGAGTTGCCCTGTCTGCTGGTGTTTACACGCAGCGAATCAAGCGTTCCCGTCACCATGCATCCACCACGCCGTTTTGAGCGCGTGCTGACGGTGATGGTGGAAGGATATGTGAAGATGACCACCGGTTATGATGATCGGCTGGATCGGATCGCCGTGGAGGTGGAAACGGCACTCTATAATAACCCCTCCCTGAATGGTCTGGTGCGGGATATTTTCCTGAGTGACACGGAAATCAAACTGGTTGGCGATGGGGAAATGCCGGTTGCAGTGGTTTCCATGAGTTTTGCGGCGAAATACCACACACTGGAGAATGATCCAGAAACGCTAGGCTAGGAAGGAGCAAGAAAATGGCAACGCATACTGGTAAAGAAGGGATTGTGAAGGTGGGCGGCACCCCGGCCACCGTGGCAGAGGTGAAAGAGTGGCAGATTGAGACCACCGGCGAGGTGGCGGATAGCACCTCCATCAACACGGCACAGAGCAATGGAGGATGGCGAACCTTTGAACCAACACTCAAGGGTTGGGAAGGCTCGCTCACTTGCCTGTGGGATGAAACCGACACCAATGGGCAGGAAACACTGGATGCCGGGTCAAGCATCTCGCTAAAGGTTTACCCAGAGGGAGCGGATACAGGAGACGTGTTTTTCTCCGGCACGGCGCTGGTGACAAACGTCACGCGTAAAGCCCAACTGGATGGTTTGGTGGAGGCCTCGTTCACCTTCAAAGGCACCGGTGCCCTGACACAAAGCACCGTGTAGTATCTTTCCACTCGTGAAGAGGTTTATTTATGTCCACAAAGGCCATTGATCGGGCGAAAGCCCATTTTAAGCAATTGACGGATGATCCACAGGTGATCCCTGTCCCCGAATGGGATGAGGAGGGAGAGTCATTCCTCATCTATGCCACGCCCTTGACGTTGCAAGAGCGCATGAAACTCAACCGTGGGCAAGCAAACCCGCTGGAAATGACCGCAGACATGATCATCATGAAGGCCAAGGACAAGGACGGAAACCCACATTTCACGCGAGAAGACAAACCCGATCTGATGCGGTCTGTGGATGCAGACATACTGGCACGGATCGCCAAGCAGCTCGTCGGGGCATCCGATGCAGAGTTGGTGGAAGACGCCGAAAAAAACTGAGGGAGGATCCGGATTTGCTCATGGTGTACGCGCTCGCTGAGCGTTTGGGAATCCGGGTCCCAGAAGTTTTATGCATGACGGTCGATGAATTTGCCGGGTGGGCTGCGTATTACAAGGTGCTGGCTGAAAAACGGCAAAAACGGGAGGGGTGATGTCAGGTCTCGACTTTATCATTTCGGCACACGACAAAACGGGGCGCGCCTTTGAAGCGGTGCGCAATAAAATCGGTGGCCTGAAATCGGCGTTTGGTGGCCTAACTCGTGTGCTTGGAGGTATGCCTGGACTGATTGCCGGTGCATTTTCGCTTGCTGCTCTTAAAAATATTGCAGAGGCATCCGACAGGATCAACGATCTCTCTAATCGGTTGGACATCAGCACCGAAGTGCTCTCATCCTATCAGTTGATAGCATCGGAAGTAGGCGTGGAAACCGAATCGATTGCCAGATCCCTCCAACAGCTTGCCAAGAACTCGGTGGAGGCTGCGCAGGGACAGGGAGCAGCACGCGACGCGCTGAATGCCCTCGGAATTGATGCCGCGACATTTAAAAATCTGGCCATTGACCAGCAATTTGAGGTGATCGCCGATGCTATCCAAGGGGTGCAGAACCCAGCGGAACAAGTGAATATTGCTATGACCCTGATGGGTAAGTCCGGCGCGGAAATGCTGCAAGTGATGGAACTGGACAGCGAAGGTATGCGAAAAATGCGCGATGAAGCCGATCGGCTTGGTGTGACACTGACACAAACAGAGGGGCAAGCGATCGGTGGCATGATGGACGCCCTGGGCAGGCTGGAGCTTGCGCTGAAAGGACTGGGTCAAAACATTGTGGCGTTCGTAGCGCCAGCCATTGAGGTATTGGCAGATGCCTTTACGGAAATTCTGTTGTTTGCCATTAATACGACCAGCGTTGCCTTATTGGGGCTACGTCGCATGTTTGATGAGGTGGTGGCGTGGATCATACGCCGATTTGGCGATATGGTAGGACTGATTGCCGATGGTAAGGCGGCACTGGCTGATATTGCAGATGCCGTTGGAGCGGACAAATTATCAGCAGGGTACCGGAAAAACGCCAAACAAATGCAAGAACAGGCCAATTTGCTGAGAGATGTCACGGTGGCAACGTACCAGTTGCCAGAAGCACAAAAGCAATACAACACGCAGCTTAAAACTACCGCCTCCTTGTGGAAGGGCATACAGGGATCCATTCCATCTGCCACGAAGCAGTATGCAGCCATTGGCAAGGCCGTGGGAAATGTGGGAAGCACCTCTAAAGACAAACCCTTGCCCGCGCTGACCCAGATCAAAACCCAGGCCGAAGAAACGGCCATCGACATCAAGGACATTTTTTCCGACGCGCTGAAGGGTGTTGCCAAGGATTTTACGGATCTGGAAGGGGTCGTGCGCAACGTGTTTAGCCGCATTTCCGGCTCGTTTCTGGATAAGAGCATCGACATGGTGACCAACCGGATGTTTGCATCTGGCGGTGGAAGTCTGGACTTTGGCAGTATTGTGAGTGGCATCAGCAGCGTCTTTGGCGGATTCTTTGCCGAGGGCGGGAATTTCATGGGGGGAAAGCCCATCATGGTCGGCGAACGTGGGCCAGAAATGATCATGCCTCGCGCAGGCGGCATGGTAGTACCCAATCACCAGATGAGCCGCCCCGTGAGCGTGCAGGTGAATATCAGCACGCCGGACATCAACAGCTTTCGCCGGTCGCAGGGGCAGGTTGCCGCCGCCCTTGCCGAATCCATGCGTCGCGGATCGCGTCTTTTATAGGATGCAGTTTGCCTCCTCCCGAATAAGGAAGCTCGCCGTAGGATGGTGCATCCATTGAGTGAGCGGTAACATGGCATTCGTAGAGACACAATTTCCCACCGATATTTCCTATGGTGCCACCGGCGGGGCCAGATATTCGACGGATATTGTCGAAACCTTTGGGGGATGGGAACAGCGCAATATCAACTGGAGCGAGGCACGCGGCCAATGGAATGTGGCCCATGGGGTGAAGACTCCTGCACAGATTGCCACGCTGATTGCATTCTTCCGTGCGAGGCGTGGGCGGGCGATAGGGTTTCGGTTCAAGGATTGGGCTGATTACGCCGCCACCGCCCAGATCATTGGCACCGGCAATGGCAGCCAGACCGCCTTCCAACTGGTGAAGAGCTATACATCCGGCGGCGTTACGGTGGACCGTACCATTACCAAGCCTGTCGCAGGCACCGTGCATGTGTTTAAGGACGGCGTGGAGCAAATGAGTGGATGGACGGTTAATACCACCACCGGCGTTGTCACTTTTACCAGTGCCCCATCCAGCAGTGTGGTTGTCAGTGCTACCTTTGAATTTGATGTACCTGCACGCTTCGATACCGATCAGATTGATCTCAACATGGAGAGTTTAGGCGTTTCCTCCTGGCAATCCATTCCGATTGTGGAGGTGCGGGTATGAGCAAAACGCTTTCGGTTGCTATGCAGAATCATCTGGATGGTGAAACCACATCACTCTGTACCTGTTGGCATGTGACCCGCACCGATGGGGTGGAAATGGGGTTTACGGATCATGACCGTGATCTGACAGTGGATGCCTTGCTGTATAAGGCTGCGACGGGTTTTACAGCCACCGCCGTGCAATCAAAGTCCGATTTCTCCGTCGATAATCTGGATCTAGACGGCATGTTGTCCAGCGATGACATTCTGGAATCGGAGATTCTCGGTGGGGTCTATGATTATGCCGAGGTGGAAATCTTCATGGTCAACTTTGAAGATTTAACCGCTGGTCGTATTTTTTTGAAGCGCGGGCGGATGGGAGAGGTGCGGGTTAAACGCTCCAAATTCATCGCCGAGTTGCGGGGCCTTTCGCAGCATCTGCAACAGCATATCGGGCGCGTCTACACCCCCTCCTGTGACGCCGTGCTGGGTGATACGCGTTGCGGGGTCAGCATGGGCGCGTTCACCTTCACGGCCACCGTGACCAGCATCACCGACCGGCAAACCTTCAAAGCCTCCACCCTGACGCAGGCGGCAGGGTATTTCACCGGCGGAGAGATCACGTTTACCTCTGGGCTGAATAACGCCCTGCGGATGGAGGTGAAGGAGTTCTCAAGCACACAGCTCGTACTGGCTTTGCCCATGCCAAACAGTGTGGCAGTGGGTGATACGTTTTCGATTAAAACCGGGTGCGACAAAACTTCTGCCACCTGCAAGGAGAAGTTCAGCAATCTGGAAAATTTCCGTGGATTCCCCAGCATCCCCGGCATGAACAAGATTCTGGAAACCGCAGGCACCGCTGAAGATTTGAGGGTAGAATAGTGGCAAACGCGCAAGCCATGGTTGATGAGGCGCGGCTCTGGATAGGCACTCCCTTCCACCATCAGGGGCGCGTGAAGGGGATCGGGTGCGATTGTATCGGCCTTGTGCTTGGCGTGATCAATGCGGTTGGTGTGCGTTCCCGAACGCTGGATGCGGCGGGGGATCCGGTACCCTTCACGGATTTTGACGAAACGGATTATGCCCCCGATCCAAACGGTCAGAGACTCAAGGAGAAAATGGACTGCCATTTTACCAAAGTGGCGCTATCCCGTATCCGTGCAGGCGATGTGCTGTTGTTTCGGATCATCCATTTGCCGCAGCATGTGGGGATTGTCGCGCCGCACCCAATAGGAGGATTGTCGCTGATCCATGCCTATGCGCCAGCCCGCAGGGTGGTGGAGGAGCGGCTTTCGCCATCATGGATGCATCGCGTCATCGGTGCATACCGCATTCCAGTAAGCTGTTGGAGGGCAATATAGATGGCAACCATTGCATTGGCAGCGGTAGGGAGTGCGATTGCCCCCAGTGTCTCCATGGGACTTGGAATCGGCTTGCCATGGCTGGCCGGTCCTTGGGGACAAGCGATAGGCGCGGGGCTTGGATCCCTGATCGATAACAGCCTGTTTTCCAGCAAAACCCGCCTGCCGGATGTGGTGGGCGGGCGTTTGGAAAGCCTATCGGTGCAGGTTTCGACCTATGGCAAAACCATTCCGCATGTGTATGGATACACCCGGCTGGCGGGCAATGTGATCTGGGCGCTGTCGCTCAAAGAGGTGGAGAACCGCAACACCACCTCCTCTGGTGGCGGAAAAGGCGGCGGCGGGGGATCGGTATCGCAAACCAGTATCACCTACGAATACTTTGCCACGCTCGCGATTGCCATTTGTGAGGGGGAGATTGATTCAATCCTCAGGGTATGGGCCGATGCCAAGGCGCTGACGGGCGAGGAACTGCAAGCTGCGCTGGGTAAGTACGAAATCTTTTATGGCTCGGAAGATCAGGATCCATCCGCGATCATCGAGCGGTATGATGGTGCAGGGAACGTCCCCGCCTACCGTGGCACCGCCTATGTGGTGATTGAGGATTTCCCGCTCGCGCAATTTGGGAACCGCATTCCAAACTTTACCTTTGAGGTGCTGCGGAAAGTCAAATTTATTCCCTCTGTGGAGGATAAAATCAAGTCCGTGATGATGATTCCGGGATCGGGCGAGTTTGTCTATTCCCGCGACATCGTGGAAAAATATGCCGTGGTAGAGGATGCCAACGGGGATTTTCATCAGACAGGTGAGAAAATCGCCCTCAATCGGCATGGGTATGATGCGAGACCAGACGTCGAAGTAGCGATTGATCAGATGCTGGAAGCCCTTCCAAATCTGGAATGGGTGGGGCTGGTGGTTTCGTGGTTTGCTACCAGCAAGGTATGTGCCTCTGCGGAGATATTCCCGAAGGTGGAATATGAGTTGAGTTCTTCCGATACGACGCCGGTGCAATGGAGCGTGGCTGGATACACACGCGAAACGGCAGAGTTGGTGCTGTATTTCGGCGATGGCACACCCACCTATGGCGGCACACCCACCGACAAAAGCGTGGTGGAGATTGCCGCTTACCTCAAATCCAAGGGGTTGCAGGTGATGTTTTATCCCTTCCTGCAAGTGGATACGACCACAGACCTTCCCGGCGAGGATAATAAGCCATGGCGCGGGCGGATTACTCCGACTTCCAACGCCGACGTCACCAGCTTCTTTACCCGCACCAATGGCTACAATCGCTTTATCCGCCATTATGCCCAGTTGCAGGTGGGAGGGGTGTATCTCAAAAACAATATTGATGCGTTTGTGATTGGTTCGGAGATGGTCGGGCTGACCACCTGGCATGACGGGACGTATAATTTCCCGGCGGTGTCGCAGTTCAAAACCCTTGCCGCCAATGTGCAGACCGATCTGGGAGGCACGCCTCTTGTATTGTATGCGGGGGATTGGAGTGAGTACCATTCGATTGATGGGTATTACCACCTCGACAGCCTGTGGACGGATAGCAATATCGATGTGGTGGGGATTGATGCTTATTTTCCGATTACGCCAGATTTACCACAGGCCCAGATTACTGAGGCGCTGATCCAGCAATACTGGGAGGATGGTGAGGGGTGGGATTACTTTTACAACGAGGCCCGCACGGTGCAAACGGCCTACTCCGGCGCGACCTACGCGTGGAAGAACCACGAACACTGGTGGAATAGCGCCCACACGCATCTGGGGCCTGAACTGCTAACCAACGTCAAAGCCTTCAGCAACGCCGCATGGTCGAAAGCAGCCGTTACGGTGACCGCAGACAGCACCGCCAGCCCCTTTACTGGGGTGGCAGAGGCCGACAGCCTATTTGAAACCGCCGCAACTGCACAACATTATATCCAGCAAACGCCTGCCGTGGCCACCAATGCTGAATACGCGCTGGAGGTTTCCGCCAAACCAAACGGGCGGGGCCGGATCGCTCTGGTGATGTATGACAACAGCGCATCTGCCAATTTCTGCCGGGCGGATTTCGATATTTCCAGCGGCAGCATCGTCACCAGTTCGGTCGGTGGAACCGGCGCGGTCAACGTGGCGTCCTGCAAGATCACCGCACAGACGGGTGGATTCTACCGCTGCCGACTGGTCGGACAGCCCTCCACCAACGTCAATACCGGCGTCATTGCGCGGGCGATGCTGCATAACGGCACCACAACCTCCTACACTGGTGATGTGACAAAAGGGGTGATCCTCGACAGCGCCGTGATGCGATTACACAGTGTTGCCACCGGCTGGACGGCAAAGCTGAAACCGTTATGGTTTACCGAGTACGGTTTTCCGAGCGTGGACGGGTGCGCCAATCAGCCGAACGTGTTTTATGATCCAAATTCGGTGGAGAGCTATTTCCCTCGTGGATCGCGTGGGAGGATTGATCTACTGGCCCAGCGCGCTGCGATCAATGCCACCGAAGATTATCTGGAAGCACGCAATGCGGAGGTCGGAAACAGCGATCTGGTGCCACGCCGGTTTGTATGGACATGGGACGGCAGGCCTTATCCCGCCTATCCTGACTTGCAGAATGTGTGGGCGGACTGGCAATTGTGGCCAACTGGGCACTGGATTAACGGCAAGCTGGGAAGTTCGACGCTGGGCGCTATTGTGGCCGAACTGTTGCAACGGGTGGGGCTGGTCGCGGCGGATTATGACGTGAGCAGGCTCACTCAAACCGTGGACGGGTTTATCATCGATAGCCAGACGGCGTGCCGGGACGCGCTTGGTATTTTGCAGAGTGCCTACTTCTTCGACATGGTGGAGAGCGAGGGGATTCTGAAGTTCATCCCGCGTGGCAATGCCTCCACCCTCACGATCGATGAAGACGATCTGCTGCCCATCAGCAGCGGGCAGATCCGAGAGCATATGGAAATCACGCGGGCGCAAGAGCTGGATATGCCCAACCGCGTGACGGTGAGTTACCTCAACCGCACCAACAGCTATCAGGCGGCGACGCAGTTTTCGCAACGGCAAACCGTCAATGCGAAGGAGCATGTCACGGTCAGCTTTCCCATCGTCATGGGTGACCAGTATGCCAAGCAAGTGGCGGATATCGTCCTGTACAACACATGGATTGCCCGCACCACTTACAGCTTCCGGATTCCCCCCAAATATGCAGCGATGGAACCTGGGGATGTGATTACGGTCACGGTGAATGGGGTCGATCATGTGATGCGGGTCATCACCGCGACCATGGAGCGCAATGGCCTTCAACAGATTGCGGCGGTGGCCGAGGATATTTCCACCTATGATTTTTATACCCCACCGGGCGAAAGCCCCGCAGGAGAGGGGCAAGGGGTATTGATCCCCGAAACAGAGCTGCATTTGCTGGATCTGCCTGCGATGCCTTTTGATACGGCAAACGAGGGGGTGATGCGCGCCGCCCAGGTGGCGCTGGGGGATGGATGGTTTGGATCCGCGCTCTTCCGTTCGCTGGATGGTGGGGAAAGTGGTGGCAACAGTTTTGTGCAGATTGCCAGCACCAGCAGCAAATCGGTCAAAGGCATTGTGCTGAATGCCATGGGCACATGGACGGCAGGAAACCTGTACGACACCACCAATACCATCGATGTATCGCTGATCAATGGATCGCTCTCCTCGGTGAATGAGTTGGCGCTACTCAATGGCGCCAATGTGGCCCTGATCGGCAATGAAATCATTCAGTTTCAGACCGCCACCCTCACAGCAGAGAGGCGTTACACGCTTTCCAAATTGCTGCGCGGGCGGCTTGGAACCGAGCATGAAATCGCAGCACATGCACCCGGAACCACGTTTATCCTGCTCGATGCCTCCCTGCTGCCCATCACCATGCCGCCTGCATCGTTTGGACTGCAACGCCATTACAAGGCGGTAACGGTGGGGGAGACGCTTGCCAATACCGATGAGACCGCCTTCAGCTATACCGGGAAAACCCTGCGTCCCTATTCCCCTGTGTGGATTACGGGCACCCGCGACGGATCCCTGAACCTGACCATCAACTGGATCCGACGCACACGGCTTTCAGGCGAATGGCGGGACGGGGTGGACGTCCCCCTGTCAGAAGAGTCGGAATCCTATGAGGTGGAGATTTTGAACGGCAGCACGGTGGTCCGCACCATTTCAGGCACCACGCCGACATGCTCCTACAGCGCCGCCGATCAAGTGACAGACTTTGGCAGCACGCAATCCAGCGTGAGTGTGAAAGTGTATCAGCTCTCCGCCCTCTATGGTCGAGGTGTTCCAGGAGAGGCCACGGTATAAAACGCCACTCCCCAGCTGTGGGCATCGCTCATAGAATCGCCCCTAACACACCGCAGGGAACGCGACTATGGCCACCACCCCAAATCTCGGATTGCCTCTGGTAGAGCAATCGCAGTCCCAAAAAGAGGTGACGATCAACGAGGCCCTCACCATTCTGGACGCCGTCTTTCGCGGCGGCATCATCGATAAAGACCTTGCCACCCCTCCCGGCTCACCCAGCGCCGGAGACCGTTATATCGTTGCCAGCTCTCCAACAGGTGCATGGACCAGCAAAGCAGGCCAGATTGCCTATTATTTCAATGGTGGCTGGCGGTTCATTGTGCCGGGTGAGGGGCTGTTCGTCTGGCTAAACGACGAAGACATCATGTATGTCTATAATGGCAGCGCATGGACAAGTGCCGTGGGGACGGGCAACATGCTCGGTATTAACACCACGGCGGATGCCACCAATCGGCTGGCAGTGCGTTCCAATGCTGCGCTGATGACCGCCATCTATGCCGCCGATAGTGGCAATGGCGACTTTCAGTTCAAAATTAACAAAGAAGCATCGGGCGATAGCGCCGCTTTTCTCTTCCAAACCAATTTTTCCGGGCGGGCGGAGTTCGGAACGCTCGGAGACGATAATTTTACCCTCAAAGTCTCTTCCGACGGCAGCACCTGGTATGATGTACTGAAAATGATCGCCTCGACTGGCCGAGTTGCCTTCAAATCCATTGGCACGGGTATTTCTGCCGCCGGAAGCGATCAGGCTGGTGCAACGGCACTGACAAAAACCCAGAATGAAGTCACCACCGTGGGGGCAAGTCAGGGGGTGCGACTCCCCTCTGCCGAGGGAGGAGAATGGATACTGGTGGCCAATCAGGGAGCAAACACGCTGAACGTGTATCCCGCCAGCGGTCACAGCATCAATGCGCTGGCAACGAATGCGGCATTGAGCATTCCCACCGATACAAGGCGGCTCTTCTTCGCTGCCACCTCCACCAAATGGTACTCGCTATAGGAGAGGCCCCATGGAACATGAAAAACGCAATCTCACCGATGGGGACGTAGAAGCGCTGGCCGAGGCACTCCGCTGCAAGGTGGTAAAGGAGTTTTATCAGGATCTGGGAAGGGGAGTGTTTGCGCTGGTATGGCGTGCCGTTGTGATGGCCCTGATTGCTGTGGCGGCTTACGGAGCCATCACTAAATGAGGAATGCTTATTTTAGTCATCATTCTCTTGTCCCCGCCTCTCTGTGGCGCTGGCCCAACTTTCAGCCCAGGGAAATTGCCTGCAAAGGGTCTGGTGCCATCCTGATTGATTTTCGGGCGATGGACATGCTGCAAACGGCCCGACATTGGGCCGGTCGCCCGTTCCACATCCATTCCGCCTATCGCAGCGAGCTGCATAACGCCATGGTTGGTGGTGCACCTCGATCCTATCATCTGGAGGGGCGAGCGTTTGATATTGGACTGGAGCACTTCCAGAAGGAAGAGCTGGTGTCTATCCTCATGAGGGCAGGTTTTACAGGTTTTGGCCTGCATTACGGTAGTTTTGTGCATGTAGACACGGGCAAAAAGAGAGGATGGTGATATGGAACTGCTAACCATGATTTTCGGCGGCGGCGCGACCGGCCTGCTCGGCACATTCTTCAGCCGCATTTTTGACTTTGTGGAAAAAGGGCAAGAACGAAAGTTTGTGCTGGAGAAATACCGCCTGGATGCCGAATTACGCGCCAAAGAGATGGAAAGCGAGGAACGTATTGCCGAGGCGAAGGGCTATGCTGACACCCTATCCGCATCCTACCTGCACGACAGCAATATGGGGCAGGCATCCCTATGGGTGATTAATATCCTGCGCCTCGTGCGTCCCGTGATTACGCTGTGGTTATGGTTGCTGGTCGCCATGATCTGGTTCAGCATCATGATGGATATTGAGCGCGCCAATGGCCTGCCATGGCTGATTGAAAAGTCTGCTATCCTGAAAGAGCAGATTGTCGGGTCGGTGGTGTATTGCGCGACTGCTGCCACTCTGTGGTGGTTTGGCACCCGCGACATGCGGAAAAGCAGGTGACCATTTTGCCGCCTCCGGCAAAATGGTAGGCCCTGCCCTCATCGCTTGCGCCGAATTAGATTACAGATAGCGTACGTCAGAAGGACGGCAGGAGAGACGAGGATAGCAATCAGCGACAGAATCCAGTGCAGACCAAGGATTTTTCCATAAGCGCGATATTTTGAAGGTTTACGCATGCCAAAAACTCCCTAAAATGGGAGGGATTTATACGCAATCACTTGTGATAGTCTCTCGCGTTTCTCCGGTATAATTACGGCACATTCATCACAATTTGCTGTATTTAATCAATAAATGAAGTCCCTTCATCCGCACCATACAATGAAAAGGGGGGATTCCCGTCCCTTCCCATACACTCCCAAGCGTCTACAATCCCTCCGTTTTTTAACTTGTACAAAGCCGGAAACGCATCCGAATTTTCTTCAGCCCCCCTCCACCCAATCCATCTGGCCGCCGCTCACCGCCTGCTTCGGAGCAGGCAGGCCCAGATGCATGTAGCCCTGCGCGGTGAGCATCCGTCCGCGGGGCGTACGTTGCAGCAACCCGATTTGCAGCAGATAGGGTTCGATCGTTTCCTCCAGCACGTCGCGCTGCTCGGAGAGTGCGGCGGCGAGGGTTTCAATCCCCGCAGGACCGCCCTGATAATGCTCGGCGAGCACCGTAAGGTAGCGCATATCGGCGCTATCGAGTCCCCGCGCGTCTACTTCCAGTTTGGTGAGCGCATACTGCGCAATCGGCTGGTCTATCTCCTGTTTATTGGCCACGCAGGCAAAATCATGCACCCGGCGCAGCAGTCGCAGGGCGATGCGCGGTGTGCCGCGTGAGCGGGTGGCGATTTCCTGCGCACCGTCCTTATGGATCGCCATGCCGAGCAGCTTTGCGCCACGGGTGACCACCTGCTCCAGCTCATCGGCGTCATAAAAACGCAAGCGCAGCGGAATCCCGAACCGGTCGCGCAAGGGGTTGGAGAGCAGCCCCAGCCGCGTCGTCGCCCCCACCAGCGTAAAGCGCGGTACGTCGATGCGGATGGAACGTGCTGCCGGGCCTTCGCCGATCACCAGATCAAGCTTGAAATCCTCCATCGCCGAATAGAGCACCTCCTCTACCGTGGTTGGCAGGCGGTGGATTTCGTCGATAAACAGTACATCGCTCGCCTGCAAATTGGTGAGGATCGCCGCCAGATCCCCCGCCTTGGTAAGCATCGGACCCGCGGTAATACGCACATTCACCCCCATCTCCTGCGCGATGATATGGGCGAGGGTGGTTTTGCCCAGCCCCGGCGGGCCGTGAAACAACACATGGTCGAGCGCCTGCCCGCGCCGTTTGGCGGCTTGCAGAAACACCTCCAGATTGTCTTTCAGCTCCCGCTGGCCGACAAATTCCGCGAGTTTCGGCGGGCGCAGATTGGTCTCCGCACCATCTACCGGATGCGGCGTGGGTTGGATCAACCGGGGTGCGGGGGCGTTCATGCCAGACAGTTTAGCGGATTAGCAAAAATTTCACAATCCTCCTGTAGGATGATACTATCAGCAGCATAGGAAACAATAGGAGAGGTCATGGGAGAGCGTTTTATGGGAACCCAACTCATGCCTGCCGGGTATGAGAGTTTTACCCTGTGGCGTCAGGATCATGGTGATCCAATTGCGGATGCTGAAACGCTGGACCAGTTTGCCCGCGATTTACAGGTGATGGCGAATTCAGGGTTTTACGATGCCGGTACAGTGCGGAGTCTGGGAAACGCGATCGACGCGCTGGAGGGGCTTTATGCGGGCCATCCGGATGTTCAGGTTCCGTACTCGCACATAGAAGACATCCTGATAGGTGCAACGGTACCGGGGACAAGCCCGCTTTCCTACTTGGAAGCACCTGTTTTCCAGATGAAGTCATCAGGCGGCATCACATTGCAGGGGCGTTATTCCGTCGATTTTAATCCTGAACGGAGAGAGACCGAGGATGTGAGTCATGCGATGGTGAATACGATGCTGTTTCTCATTGAACAACATCCCTTACATGTCGAAAAAGGGCAGTGTCTTGTTGCCGCACGAGAAGCTCAAGAAGCCAGAGAACATCCTTCTCTGATATCCCGGATCAGTGATACGCTTCAGTCTTATGGGATTGGGATATTCGCCAGCGCAGCCGAACCTGTCCCTCAATGTCTACCCGTTAACCGCGAAATAGAGGGACAAGACATAGGAAGAAGTGGCGGATAATCCGCTACTGCGCCGTCCAGCCGCCGTCCATGCTGATGGCGGTGCCGGTGATGGATCCGGCCATCTCGCCGCATAAAAAGACGGCGAGTGCGCCCAGTTCCTCCGGCTGCACAAAGCGTTGCGAAGGTTGCTTTTCTGATAGGAGTTGCTTTTCCGCCTCTGCAAGCGAAATCCCCAAGCTTTCTGCTTTAGCTTCCACCTGTTTCCACACCAGCGGGGTGAGCACCCATCCGGGGCAGATGGCGTTGCAGGTGATCTGCGTGGTGGCCAGTTCCAGCGCGACGGATTTGGTGAGTCCCACCATGCCATGTTTGGCGGCGACATAGGCGGATTTATTGGCCGAGGCCACCAGCCCATGCGCGGAAGCGATATTCAGAATCCGCCCCCAGCCCTGCGCCTTCATGTGCGGCACCGCCGCGTGGATCGCGTGGAACGCAGCAGATAAATTGATCGCAATCACCGCGTTCCATTTTTCCAGCGGGAACTTCTCCACCGGGTCCACATGCTGGATGCCTGCATTATTCACCAGCACATCCACGCTGCCAAAACGGTTGGCGGTTTCCTGCACCATAGTGTGGATCGCCTCCGCCTGCCCCATATCGGCGGAGGAATGGATCACCTCCACCCCATAAGCGGCGCGCATCCGTTCCATCTGGGTGCGGATCGTCTCCGCCTCGCCAAAACCGTTCAGCACCACATGGCATCCGGCAGCAGCGAGGCTCTCAGCGATGCCTGCGCCAATCCCGCTGGTGGAGCCGGTAACAATCGCGGTTTTGCCGTTTAGTTGGGTCATGATCGTTCCTTGTGGGGGTACGCCGTCATGCTGAGCGTAGCGAAGCATCTCTCCGCTTGCGTCAACCTATCGGTGTTTCGTAAAGGGGGCGATCCTTCGGGAACAGGTTCCCTCAGGATGACGTCATGCACGGTACCTCATGTTTGCCCCCTCCGCCAAGCACAGAATGGATAGGCACTAGCCAGAAAGCCTTAACATGGTTATGAAAGCGGCATGTTCGCATCGGTTTTGTATCCGTGGCGGTTGATGCGCGTGTGCTACGCGCTCTATCCGCTCATCCATGGGCAGCCGGACAGCTCTGCCCGCGGTAAGGCGCTGACCGCCGCCCTGCAACGGCTGGGGCCGAGCTTTATCAAGCTGGGGCAGGCGCTTTCCTCCCGTCCCGACCTGATCGGTGAGGCGACAGCGCGGGCGCTCAGCGAGCTACAGGATCGCGTGGCCCCCTTCCCCTTCCGCGAGGTCGAAAAAGCCATTGCGGTGGAATTCGGCCAGCCAGCCTCGCAGCTATTCGGGGAGCTTTCCGCTACCCCGCTGGCCTCGGCATCGGTGGCGCAGGTGCACCGGGCGACGAGCCGCGATGGCCGGATGCTGGCGGTGAAAATCCTCCGTCCCGGCATTGAGCAGGCATTGGCCCGCGACCTCGCCTTTTTCCGCTGGGGAGCACGGATGCTGGAGCGTTTGATTCCCCGTGCGCGCCGCCTGAAACCTGTCGAAGTGGTGGAAGTGCTGGCCCGTACCATCGCGCAGGAATGCGATTTACGCATGGAAGCGGCGAGTGCCTCGCTCCTGCGGGAGAATCTGGGCAGTGCTACGGATATACGCATCCCCGAAGTGGTGTGGGAATATACCGGCAAGCGGGTGCTGTCGCTGGAATTTATCGAAGCGGCACCCGTGTTGCAGGCCCCGGAGACACTCAATCGCACGAGCCTCATCCGCACCATCGCCACGCGGTTTTTTGAGCAGGTGTTCCGCCACGGCTTTTTCCATGCCGACCTCCATCCGGGGAATATTCTGGTGGAGCCTACGGGCCGGGTGGCGCTGGTGGATTTCGGCATTATGGGGAGTCTTGATGCGCGCAATCGTTATTATCTGGCGCAGATGCTCACCGGATTCCTGAAGCGCGATTATACGCTCGTCGCCCGCGCCCATTTTCAGGCGGGGTATGTGCCGCGCCACCACAGCGAGGCGGATTTTGCGCTCGCCTGCCGGGCGATTGCCGAACCGGTGCTGGGGCGGCCCCTCGCGCAGATTTCCTTTGCGCGGCTGCTGGGGCAACTCTTCACCGTCACCGAGCAGTTTGACATGGAAACCCAGCCGCAATTGCTGCTGCTGCAAAAAAACATGATGCTGCTGGAAGGCATCGCCCGCCAGCTCGACCCCGCCGTCAATATGTGGGAACTGGCGGAAGCCCCCATCAGCGCCTGGTTGCATGAGCAAATGGGAGTAAAGGGCCATGCCTCACGGCTGTTTGCGGTGGTGCGAAAGGTGATGGAGCGGGTGGAGGCGGTTGCCGATACCCACTCAACAACGTCATGCTGACGCTGAGCGCAGCGAAGTGGAAGCATCTCTCCACTGGGAGAGGTCTCTCTTGGTTGAGAGATCCTTCGCTCTGCTCAGGATGACGCCCCCGCCTCCATCGCAAAGGGCGTGGCCTGCACCGACCCATCCGGCGCTTTGGAGAGGGCTTCCACCTTCAGTTGTGCCTCGGCGAGTTTCGCATCGCAGAAGGATTTGAGCTGCATCCCGCGCTCGTAATCCTGCATGGATTGCTCCAGATCCACCGTCCCCTGCTCCAGCTTGCGGACAATGCCCTCCAGCTCACGCATGGCGGTTTCAAAATTCAAATCGGCGGGGAGGGATGCGATGTTCATGCCCCGCACCCTAACGCAGCCACAGGATTTTGCAAGTGTGGCTTGCGAGCGGCTACCGAGTGCGCTACATCTGCGTGCCTAAGTTTGTGAGGAGAAACCCATGTTCCAATCTCTAAGTGACCGTCTGGGCAGTATTTTTGGTGGCTTGCTCCGCCGTGGGATGCTCACCGAGCAGGATGTCGATACCGCCCTGCGTGAGGTGCGCGTGGCCCTGCTGGAAGCCGATGTCGCCCTGCCCGTGGTTAAGCAGTTTCTGGAGGAAGTGAAGGCCGAAGCCGTCGGCGCGGACGTGATTAAGAGCGTCAATCCCGGCCATATGGTGGTGAAGATCGTCCATGATCGCATCACCGCACTGCTGGGAAGTGAACATACCGAGTTGAATCTCTCGACCACCCCTCCGGCGGTGATCCTGATGGTCGGGTTGCAGGGGTCGGGGAAGACCACCAGCACCGGAAAGTTGGCTCTGCGCCTGAGGGATAAGGGACGGAAGAAAGTCCTCGTCGCTTCGCTCGACGTACAACGCCCGGCGGCGCAGGAGCAGCTGGCGGTTCTCGCCGCGCAGGCAGAGGTAGGATGCGTGCCGATCGTCGCGGGGGAAAAACCGCTGGCGATCACCGACCGCGCCCTCCAGATGGCGCGGCTGGAAGGGTACGACGTGCTGTTGCTCGATACTGCCGGGCGTCTGCATATCGATACCGAATTGATGGACGAACTGGCGGCGATCAAGACCAAAGCGAAGCCTATCGAAACCCTGCTGGTGGCCGATGCGCTCACCGGTCAGGACGCGGTGCAGATTGCCGATCAGTTCCACAAGCAGATTGGCGTGACGGGGATTATCCTCACCCGCGCCGATGGCGATGCCCGCGGCGGTGCGGCGCTGAGTATGCGTCAGGTGACCGGCTGCCCGATCAAATTCCTTGGGATCGGTGAAAAACAAAGCGAGCTGGAACCCTTCCATCCGGAGCGCCTCGCCTCGCGCATTCTCGACATGGGGGATATTGTCTCGCTGGTGGAAAAAGCCGCCGAGAACATGGAATCCGAAGAGGCTGAGAAAACCGCCGCCCGGATGCAGAAGGGCATTTTTGATCTGGATGATATGGCGAGCCAACTCCGCCAGATGCGCAAAATGGGCGGCATCTCCTCCATGCTCGGCATGTTGCCGGGGATAGGGCAGCTCAAGCAGAAAATCGGCGATCTCTCCATCGACGAAAAAATCTTCTCCCGTCAGGAGGCGATCATCTCCTCCATGACCAAAAAAGAACGCAAAAACCCGCGATTGATCGACGGCTCACGCAAGCGTCGCATCGCGGCGGGTTCGGGCGTGGAAGTGCAGGAGGTCAACCGCCTCCTCAAACAGCACCGCACCATGAGCGACCTCGCCAAGAAGTTCAGCCGTGGTGGCGCCCGCGGCATGATGCAGAGCTTTCAGCAGATGATGGGCGGGATGCGGTAGGACTCCCCGCTGGTGGTCTGTCATACAAACGTCATATAGATACGCTACGATGGAGATGACTTAGCAGAGGAGTTGCGATCATGGGAGACCAGACAACAAGCGATCCCGGCACGGGGTTCATCAGCGAGTTATGGCATGCACTGTGTGATGCCGAAGCACCGTCCTCACCCTCGGAGCAACGGACTATCTTTCAGACTTTCGTTGAGGATATCTGCCGCCAACCTGTCCCAAAAGATGCACTTGAAGCGTTTCATATTCTGCTGGAGGCCGCTGGCGTGACCGGAGGCGAGGAGACGGAAACGGCTTCCTGTCCCAATCCACCTGTCTGGGATCCAGCATCAGAATCATGTTCGCGTAAGTACAACAATGCATACATCAAGGGCTAGACTCGTCCTTCTCCCTACCTGGGAAACACACCCAACGGCGGCAAGTTCTCTGATTGAGGGAACACATCCGTTGGCGGCAAGTTCTGTATTGTTCTCTTGAGAGGGGTGATCTCAAGCGCAGCCCAGTTCAGATCCGGAAACTTCGCCTTAAGCGCAGGAATGTCTGTGGCAGACTGATCGGAAAGCACAAAACTGCCTCCTGCTGGCTGGGATTTGAAAAGATTTTCTTCATAAACCGGCAGGCATTTGATTTCTCCCAAATAATGCACTTTTCCGGACTCGACTTTAAACGGGATTTTCTCTACATTAGACCATTCCCCTAGTATGCCACTCTCGTTAACGGCAGCAGACACAACAACAGCCATAAGCGATGAATAGTCATTTACGTCCGCTGCTCTGATCGAATGACTAAAGAACTCATACTCTCCCGGCGGCAAGGCATAGGCATAAAAATACTCCGGTGCCGCGCTGTAGATGCTTCTGGATTCCAGAGTCACTGTATCTCGAAAATGAAAGCTGCGCTTGTATCCCGGATTTCGCTCGCTAGCCCCCAGCCATCCCTTGACTTTAACCGTACCCTCCGGAAACGACCCCACAATCACGCCATATTCCTTGGGAAAGCTGGAAATGGGATGGCTCTTGTTAATTTCATAGGCCGGACCGGATGCACACCCGGTCAAAATCAATACCACACACCACAACCACGCTCTATACATGCCCACTTCCCCGTTCTTAACGTTTGTTGGAAAGAGCCATACCTCCCCATAATGGATACGTTAATGCAAAATAAATAGCCCCTAAAGCGTGGTATGGTAACTTGCGGTAAATTCAAGCTAAGTCATTGAAAAATGGGGTGGTGGAGGGAGTTGGATTTGAACCAACGTAGGTGTACACCGGCAGATTTACAGTCTGCTGCCATTGACCGCTCGGCCATCCCTCCACATCCGCGACTAGATAAAGCGCTTTGCGCGCCGCAGAATCTAAAGTAGGACGTTGATTAGAAGATTACCTAGGGGCCTGTCAATGTCGAAGAAGCAAAATCGTACATCCGAGCGCACATCGCGTGCGCCCATGCGGCCCTCGTCGGGGGTGTGGCTCTATGGCTGGCACGCCGTGCTGGCGGCACTGCGTAATCCGGAACGGCGGGTGAGTAGCCTGTGCGTGACCGAGAATGCACTTACCCGACTGAAAGAGCAAGGGGTGGCGCTCCCGCCTGTTACCCTTATGAAGCCAGCGGAATTCAGCAGGTTTCTACCCGAAGATGCGGTGCATCAGGGAATTGCCATGCAGGTGGCGCCGCTGCCTGACCTCACGCTGGAAGAGGCGCTGGAACAGATCGCCGATCCGGGGAGGGTGCTGTTGCTGGATCAGGTGACCGACCCGCATAATGTCGGGGCGATGCTGCGCTCTGCCGCGGCGTTCGGCGTGGGAGCGGTGGTGCTGACCGATAGCCATGCACCCGGCGAGAGTGCCGTACTGGCCAAAACCGCTTGCGGGGCGCTGGAATGGGTGAAGCTGGTGCGGGTGGTGAATCTGGCGCGTGCGCTCGAAGTGCTGAAAGCAAAGGGCTACTGGATTGCCGGACTGGATGGTGAGGCCACGCAACAGTTACGCGATGCAAAATTATCGGGCAACATCGCGCTGGTGGCGGGTGCAGAAGGAGCCGGGTTGCGCCGCCTCACGCGGGAGGGATGCGATTTTATGGTCAAAATCCCGCTGGATCCCCGCATGGAGAGCCTGAATGTCTCCAACGCCGTAGCGATTGCGCTCTACGAAGTGGCGTGCACACCCTAGGCACAACGATTTAGGTTGTGTTTATCTGGCTGTTTTAACCCTGCACGCCACCCATATCCAGCGACAGCAACCCCTGCGAAGTCAGCCACGCATAGAGCACGGTGATGAGTACCGCCAACACCGTGGCACCGATCAGCTTATTCCGGGCGTGGAGCTTCTCCGGCGCGCTGCGCGCATTCCCCACCTGCGGCGTATCGGAGGGCTTTACCCCCATCGGCAGCAGCAGAAACAACGCAAACCACCAGCTAAGCGCAAACACGATAAAGAGAGAGACGAAACTCATGGGATGACCTCCCGCAACGGCACATACCCAAGCCGGTGAAACGCAGCGCGGCTCTGTGGGCGTTTGAGGTATTGCAAAAACGCCCGTGATTGCCGCATGGATTCCCCCGCCACCACCACGGCTTCATACCGCACGGGCGGCACCATTCCCTCTGGAATCTGCGCCACCACGCGGAGGTTTTTGTGCGTGCGAGCATCCATGGCGGGCAGTATCCCCAGCGCGTCGGACTGCGAAAGCGTGCGGTAGGAGGCTTCTGTCGTTTCCACCGGATACACCCTCCCCACCCCCACCACGCTTAAGGTGAGGAAAGGGTTGATGTGCAACCCATCCAGCAAGGCATGAAAGTAATAGCCCATCGGGTGACGCTCTGTTTCAAACAACACCAGCGGCTCACGCTGCAATAGCTGGATGAGCACCCGTTTGGAGATTTTCTGCGGCAGGCGTGCCGCATAACGTGGATTGGCCACCAGCACCAGCGAATCCTCAAACAGCGGCGTGCGCGTGCTGGCGTCTATCATCCCCGCCAGACTAAGTTGCTCGGTCACCGTGGGATGGTTGGAAATCAGCATTTCCGCCTCCTCCCCGCTGATGATCGCGTTGCTGTGCTGCACGGCATCGCCAAACACCAGACTCACCGTGACACTGGGCGCCACCGTGCTGTACTCTCTGGCTAGCAGGCTCAGCGGTTCGGCCAGTTCCTGCGGGGCGAGCACGGTAATCACCGCCTCCTCCGCTTTCTTGGCATGGAGGGAGAGGGGGAAACACAAGGAAATAAATACCATCCATAGTAGAAAAGCGGCGAAGCACCCCCTCCCTATCCCTCCCCCGCCTTGCGGGAGAGGGGACCGGATGCACCATCGCGTGCAAAACGCAACGCTGTTTGAAAAGAGAGGCTTTCTCTCCGGTCCCCTCTCCCGCTTGCGGGGGAGGGATAGGGAGGGGGATACCTGAACTCTGAACTCTGAACACCGATTCATACCCCCTTCTACCCCGATCCCGCAGATGAGCGAAGCGTTTTTTCCGCCATGGGCACTGTTAGCCTATTCTTTATAGAGGAAGTTTTGAGCGAAAATGTTGGGATGATTTGCAGACATAGCGACCTATTTCAAAAATCAGCCAGACATTTGCAGCCAAAACGCGCCAAAAGAGTCCCGAAAACGAATAGGCTAACAGTGCCCATGCTTGCATGAATCACGGATGCCCGCTACAGGGTGTCACATGCTGGTACGTTCGGTTGCAACCATCGGTGGACTCACCTTCCTGTCCCGTATTTTCGGGCTGGTGCGGGATAATGTCATTGCGCGCTTTCTGGGGGTGGGTATCCTCACCGACGCGTTTTTTATTGCGTTTAAAATCCCGAATTTTCTCCGCCGCCTGTTTGCCGAAGGGGCGTTCAGCGCTGCCTTTGTGCCCATGTATGCCGAAAAGCTCGCCCGCGACGGCAAGGCTTCCGCGCAGGATTTCGCCTCCGAAGCCTTTTCCGCGCTCGCCATGATTTTGCTGGTGGTAACGGCGATATTTGAGCTTGCCATGCCGCTCTGGGTGATGGTGCTCGCCCCCGGCTTTGCCAGCGATCCCGGCAAATACGAGCTGACGGTGGCGCTCACCCGCATCACCTTCCCCTACCTGATTTTTATCTCGCTGGTGGCGTTGATGTCGGGCATTCTCAACAGCCTGCATAAATTCTCCGCCGCCGCTGCCGCGCCTACCATCATGAATCTGGTGATGATCGCGGGGCTTTTGGGATTGAAAGGTTTTACCGAAACCCCCGCCCATGCGCTTGCCTGGGGGGTATTCGCCTCCGGACTCGCACAAATGCTGTGGCTGTGGTGGTATTGTCGGCGGGAGGATACGGTCCCCCGCTGGGTGCGCCCGCGCATCACAAGCGACGTCAAACGCCTGTTGAAACTCGCCGCCCCGGTGGCACTCGGCGCCAGCGTCGCGCAGATCAACCTGCTGGTGGATAGTATGATCGCCAGCACCATGGAGGGGGCGGTTTCCTACCTCTATTACGCCGATAGGATCAACGAACTGCCGCTGGGGGTGATCGGAATCGCCATTGGCACCGCGCTGCTGCCGATGCTCTCCAAACAATTCAAAACCGGCGCCGCAGCAGAAGCCCACGCCACCCTCAACCGCGCCTTGGAGCTAGCGCTGATCCTCGCCCTCCCCGCCGCTGCCGCGCTGATGGTGCTCGCCTACCCCATCGTTTCCGTCATTTACGAGCACGGAGCCTTCACCGCCGCCGATTCCCGCGCCACCGCCGCCACGCTCATGGCCTTTTCTGCCGGACTCCCCGCCTTTGTGGCGGTGAAGGTGTTCGCGCCCGGATTTTTTGCACGGCAGGATACCAAAACACCGGTCAAAATCGGCGTGTTGTGCATGGTGAGTAATATTGTGCTGAACCTAGCATTGATGGGGCCGCTCGCCTATGTGGGGATGGCGCTTGCCACCACCCTCTCCGGCTGGTTGAATGTGGGGCTGATGGCGTGGGTTCTGTACAAACAGGGGCATTTTGTGCCCGATACCCAACTCAAACAGCGCCTCATCCGCACCGCAGGCGCGGTAGCGGGGATGGTCGGCGTGGTGCTGTTCTGTGAGTCGGTGCTGGGGAGCTTGCTCGCCCAGAGT
Organism: Rickettsiales bacterium; assembly: GCA_044368015.1. Taxonomy (GTDB): domain Bacteria; phylum Pseudomonadota; class Alphaproteobacteria; order Rickettsiales; family RI-342; genus JBIPLF01. The sequence goes on along the minus strand of JBIPLF010000013.1, from coordinate 5,195 downwards.
GTCGGGCATCGCGTGATGGTGGTGGGGGTGTATGTCAGCGCCGGAATGGCCAGCTACGGAACCTTGCTGCTGCTGCTGAGGGTTATCACCCCACGGGAAATCAAGGCCTATCTGCGCGGGCAATAACGCATACCCCCTCCCTTGGAGGCAGTGCCTCCAACCTCCCCCGCTAAAGCGGGAGAGGGGACCGGAGGGAATGCCTCTCCTTCACACAAGCGCCGATAGTCAGGCGCGATGGTGCATCCGGTCCCCTCTCCCCGAAGGGGGGAGGGATAGGGAGGGGGTAAAGAATGGGATAAAAGATGAATCACTTTGCACTGCTTGACCTCCCCGAACAGTTCCCGCTGGAACTGAAGGAGCTGGAACGGCGCTATGTTTCTGCCCAGCGCCTCACCCATCCCGACCGTCTGCTGCGCGCGAGTGCCGAGGAAAAACTCGCCGCCACCCGCCGCAGTATGCAGATCAACGATGCCTATCAAACGCTCAAACTCCCCCTCTCGCGGCTGGAGCATCTGCTGGCCTTGCAGGGGGTGGAGGTCAATACCGAACGGGCGACGGTCAAGCCCAGTCCGGCGATTCTCATGGAAGCGCTGGAGCGCCGGGAGATGCTGGAAGAAGCCGACACGCCACAGGCGATCGCGTCGCTGGTCGAAACCGCTGAAACGGAACGAAACGCCCTCCTCACCCATATCGCCATGCAATGCAGCGCTGCTCAGTGGAACGAGGTCGCGCAATCGGCCATCCGTTTGCGGTATCTGGAAAAATTCCTTGAGGAAGCGGCTCTTAAAAATGGCGATGCTGCTGCGCTATAAGCACCTGAGCAACCGTATCGAGATGCGGCCCAGCCTGCGTGGCAATGGCAGCACCGGTCTGAGCAATACTCGTAGCGGCAGAGAATGCGGATTCTACCATTTTAGACGCAAGATCAACGGGAAGCCCACAAGATTGCCGCACCGCCTCAATGGCGAGTTGTGGGGCGGCAGCACCATGCTGAGCAGTAAAGTCCACCAGACACTTGACGGGTGCAATCGGGCTCGCACCCGGCACATAGACACTGTTAAGCACGCCCCCCGGCCCATGAAAGCCCATCCATCCCGTAAGGGCACCACAGAGCGCCACGAGCCCCGCACGTTTCGGAGCATCAGACTTCCACCACGGCTCAGGCTCTCCACCTTCGAGTCTTGCTGTATCTCCCATTTCCGGGTAGCGTTTTGACATTCCAGACCCTCCTCCCCGCATCATACCAAAGAAAGATGAAAATTTTCTTGCAGAAGGATGACAGGACACGCAAAAGTCGCATGCATCAGTGAGGATCCCATGCATTTACTCCAAATCCACGAGCCGGGCGAAACGCCCCCGCCCCATGATGAGCGTCTGGCGGTGGGGATTGACCTCGGCACCACCCATTCGGTGGTGGCGGTCGCGCGGGACGGCAAGGCCGAAGCGATCCGCGACGCGGATGGATCGGTGCTGCTGCCGTCGGTCGTCTGGTATGGCGAATCGCGGGAAGTAGGAAGCCGCGCCCTCGCCCGTTATCGCGCCGGGGATGGACGTGCGATTGCCTCCATCAAACGGTGGATGGGGCGGGACGGCAATTACTCCTCCATTGGAGAGACGGAGAACCCTCTCCCTCTGGGAGAGGGCAGGGTGAGGGAAAAATCACGCGCTGATAATACCCTCACCCCGACCCTCTCCCAGAGGGAGAGGGGGCCTGCCCCCCACTCCCCCGTCGAAATCTCCTCCCATATCCTCCGCGCACTCAGGCAACGCGCCGAGGAGGCGCTGGGGCAGGAGGTAACGGAAGCCGTCATCACCGTGCCCGCCTATTTCGACGATGCCGCCCGCACCGCCACCAAAGACGCCGCAAGGCTCGCCGGACTCACCGTGCTGCGCCTCATCAACGAACCCACCGCCGCCGCGCTGGCCTACGGGCTGGATAGCGCCGCAGAAGGAATCTACGCCATTTACGATCTGGGCGGCGGCACGTTTGACCTCTCCATTCTGCGGCTGGAGAAAGGCGTGTTTCAAGTGCTCGCCACCGGCGGCGATACGCGGTTGGGCGGCGACGATGTGGATGAGGCATTGGCACAGTTGCTAGTTGACAGTTGCCAGTTGCCAGAAACACATACTCGCAACTCGCAACTGACAACTGACAACTCCCAAACCCTCCTCTCCCTCGCCCGCAGCGCGAAGGAAACCCTCTCCACACAGGAGGAAGTGGTGGTGGCAGGCGTTACCCTCACCCGCACGCAGATGGAAAGCCTCGCTCAGCCCTTCATCGCCCGCACCCTCGCCGTCTGCGCGCAGGTAGTGCAGGACGCGCAGCTCACCACCGCCGAGATTCAGGGCGTGGTGCTGGTGGGAGGCTCCACCCGCATGCCGTTGGTACGGCGCGAAGTAGCGGGTTTCTTCAAGCAGGAACCGCTTACCACGGTCGATCCCGATCTGGTGGTGGCGCTGGGGGCCGCCCTTCAGGCCGAGGCCCTCACGCGAGGGTCGGACACGCTGCTGCTGGATGTAACACCCCTCTCGCTGGGGCTGGAGCTGATGGGCGGAATCGTGGAAAAATGCATTTACCGCAACACGCCGATTCCGGTGGCGGTGACGCAGGAATTCACCACCTATCAAGACGGGCAAACGGGTCTGAAGCTCCATATTGTGCAGGGTGAGCGCGAAAAAGCCGAGGATTGCCGCTCGCTGGCGCGGCTGGAGCTTTCCGGCATTCCGCCGATGGTGGCGGGTGCGGCGCGGGTATCCGTGACCTTCGCACTGGATGCCGATGGGCTGCTCACCGTCTCCGCACGCGAGGAAACCACGGGCATTCAGCAGGAAGTGCAGGTGAAACCCTCCTATGGCATCGACGCTACCGAGATGGAGCGCATGCTACGCGACAGCATGGAACATGCCCGCGCCGACATGACCGAGCGATTGCTGATTGAGGCCCGCACCGAAGCCACTCGCAGCCTGCTGGCGCTGGAAAGCGCGCTGGCACAGGACGGGCATCTACTCAGCACCACAGACCGGCAGGCAATCGACACCGCCCGCGCTGCCGTGCAGACATGCTTGCAAGATGGCACGCGGGAGGCTATCCTTGCTGCCTCCGAGAATCTGGAAAAAGCCGTGCAACCCTTCGCTGCGCTGCGTTTTCGTGCCGGGGTGGAATCCCATTTCGCCGGACGCAGCGTGGAAGAGATAGAAGCGACCTTCCTGTCGCACAAAGGATAAGACCATGCCGAAAATGACCTTCATCACCCCCAAAGGCGACGCGCAGGAAGTGGACGCCCCCAACGGGCTGTCGGTGCTGGAAATCGCCCATCGCCACGGCGTGAGTCTGGAAGGCGCCTGCGAGGGATCGCTTGCCTGCTCCACCTGCCATGTGATTGTGGAGCCGGAATGGTACGAGAAACTCACCACCGCCAATGAGGACGAGGAAGACATGCTAGACCTTGCCTTTGGCCTCACCCGCACCTCGCGTCTGGGGTGTCAGATCCGCATGTCGGATGCGCTGGACGGCCTCACCGTGCGCCTGCCCTCCGCCACCCGCAACATGTCTGTGGATAAGAAATAACCATGAAAAAATGGATCATCATCCCCGCGATACTCGTCATTTTGGCAGCAGGTCTCTATACGGCCTACTGGTTCTATGCCGCACAGCAAACGGAAGCAGCCATTAAAAGCCAGATTGCCAGCTTTGAAAGCAACATAGAGAACTGGCGGGAGGGCGGTGCCAAAGTCACCTTTACGCATGGCGCCGTCCGCACCACGGGATTTCCCGGTAAGGCACGCACGGTGATTGAATCCCCCATCCTCACCCAGACACAACAGGGAACAACGCCGCACACGCTGGAACTCCAAACCGCGCACGTCACCCTCATCCGCGACCCGATTGATATTACCTGCATGGAATTACAGCCGGATGCGCGCCTCACCCTCTCCACCGAGGCTGAGGGTAAAACCAACAAGGTCGCGCTGGATTACAAGACCCCTCCCCGGATCATCATCTGCGCCAAACCGGACCAAATCCCCCATAAATTCTCCTATACCGATACTGGGTATCAGGTGTTAGACTTGGCAAGCCACACCCCGCTTGGATCGGTCGCCGCCACCAAACTCGCCTTCTCGCACCAGAGGAAGGAGGGAGGCATGATGGATGCGTCCTTCCTGCTTTCCATGCAGGAGGTGAAGGGCAACACGCTCGACCGTATGCCCGGCATGTCGCCGGAACTGAAAGAGGGGCTAACCCCCTGCACCAGCGAAAAACCCAGCAATGTCACGTTTGACCTCACCTACACCGGACCGGATAAGCCTGAAAATGCCATCGCGCAGTCGGGAAAAATCCGCGTGGATATCCGCAAATTCGCCAGCGATGTCGGCGGTGTGGGCGCCGAATTACACGGAGTGGTGGAAGGCTCTGCCTCCGCCCTCATTCCCAATGGCAAGCTGGTGCTCACCCTCCGCCAGCACGAAAAGCTGATCCGCGATATCGCCGCCTGCTACAATGCCTATTCGGTGGCCTTCCCTAAGGAAGTCCAGCGCCTCACCGATACCGGCGGTGCCGAAATGGCGCGCAATGTCGCGGTTTCCACCCTCCCCGGCCTCGCGCAGGAGGATGTAGACCGCGCTGTGCAGTTTGTGCGTAGCCTTGCCGATACACCCGTAACCGGAGAGGGCAACGCCACCATTACCCTCACCTTCTCCGATACCGCCGAACCGCGCATCGGCTCCAAAAGCCTCTCCGAGGCACAAAGCCTGTTTGAGCAGATGCAGCAGGCTGCTCCCGCAATCGAGTCGGTGGATGTGCAGTCCGCCCCACCCATTAAAGCCACCCCGTAGGACGACCATTTGCTAAGGACTCACCACCATGACAGCCATTGAATTTCACGCCGTTGTTAAAGACGGTATGATTCAGGTTCCGTTTGAACATCGGGATGCCTATGGACGCAGTGTGCGCGTGATCCTAATGCCGGACACCTCCGAACCACTTGTGGACAACCTGCTGGAAAACCTGCTCGCCAACCCCTTGCCCATCGCTGATTTTCACCCCCTCATGCGGGACGACGCGCATGCCCAGTGCCGTTGAATACGAAGTCAGGGAAGTACCCCCTCCCTATCCCTCCCCCGCTTCTCGGGAGAGGGGACCGGAGGGAATGTCTCTCCTACAAACGAAGGCTGATCGTGAGGCGCGAGGTCGCATC
>JBIPLF010000057.1:0-8307 GCA_044368015.1 Rickettsiales bacterium | reverse complement strand
TATGGCCATGACACCCTGATGGGGGGCGGTGGCAATGACTCTCTCTATGGAGATGATGGCAATGACATGATTCTGGCCGGTGCCGGTAATGACGTCATCAATGGTGGTGCAGGTACCGATACGCTGCACTATTTTACTGCGGCGCTCAGCGGTTCTTACACCATTGACCTCACCACAGGCAAAACGACTGATAGTTTGTCGGCTAAGGTCGATACCTTCTCGGGGATTGAGAATGTCGTGGGTGGTGGTAATAATGACCGTATTACGGGAAATAACGCTGCTAATACACTAGAGGGACGTTACGGTCATGACACCCTCGCTGGTGGTGCTGGTACGGATAGCCTATTGGGTGGAGATGGAAACGATAGATTGGTAGGGGGGGGCGGTTCGGATACCTTCTATTTCGAAGGTGTTGCAGGTGCCAAATACACCAAAGCCAATACCTCGGTGCGTTTTGTGGATCATATCACCGATTTCGATGCGGCGCAGGATGTGGTGCGTATCACTGGCCTTATCAGCCCGGCTGGGCAGGTGGATGTGCATGAGATGAACGGACATGCGGTGATCGACATCGATCAGGGTACGTTCATTGACCGTATTATCTTCGATACCGCTGAGTTGGAAGATATTCAGTTCGGGGTGAACCTCTTTTTCAGTTAAAGCTCACGAACTGATTTTTTCTAGCTGACAAGCCTTCGGGTTTTACGCTAAGCAGGGGTTGCATCATACAGGATGCAGCCCCTTTTAGCGAATGAGTACCCATCCCATGCCACGCGTATTGATTGCCGATAAACTCAGCCCTCAGGCCATTACTATTTTTCAGGATCGCGGCATCACCGCCGATGTCAAAACCGGCCTGACGCCCGACGAACTCAAAGCCATCATCGGCGAGTATGACGGGCTGGCGATCCGCTCGGCAACCAAGGTCACGGCGGAGATTCTGGAACATGCGACACAGCTTAAAGTAATTGGCCGCGCCGGGATCGGCATTGACAATGTGGACGTTCCCGCTGCCACCGCTCGCGGCGTGGTGGTCATGAACACCCCGTTTGGCAATTCCATCACCACGGCGGAACATGCGATCTCCATGATGATGGCGCTGGCGCGGGATATTCCGCAGGCGAACGCCTCTACCCATGCCGGGAAATGGGAGAAATCCAAATTCATGGGCGTGGAAATGTGTGGCAAGGTACTGGGGCTGATTGGCTGCGGCAATATCGGTTCTATCGTCGCCGACCGGGCGCAGGGCCTCAAAATGCGCGTGATTGTGTATGATCCCTTCCTCTCGCCCGACCGCGCCAAGGCGCTGAATGTGGAACGGGTGGAGCTGGACGCGCTGCTCGCCCGCGCCGACGTGATTTCGCTGCACACGCCGCTCACTGATGGCACGCGGCATATCCTCAACCGTGAGAGCCTCGCCACATGCAAAAAGGGCGTGCGGATTGTCAACTGCGCGCGCGGCGGGCTGATTGACGAAGCCGCCCTCAAGGACGCGCTGGATAGTGGTCAGGTGGCTGGTGCCGCGCTCGATGTGTTTGAAACCGAACCCGCGCAAGTACATCCGCTGTTTGGGCATGAAAAACTCATTGCCACGCCGCATCTGGGGGCCTCCACCTCTGAGGCGCAGGAGAATGTCGCGCTTCAGGTGGCGGAGCAGATGTCCGACTATCTGCTGCAAGGTTCGGTGACCAACGCGCTCAACATGCCGTCGGTTTCGGCGGAGGACGCAGCGAAGCTCGCGCCTTATATCAAGCTCGCCGCGCAGCTGGGCAGCTTTGCCGGGCAACTCACCGAATCGGGCCTCAAATCCATCACCATCGAGTATGCCGGTCAGGTAGCGGGGCTGAACACCAAACCGCTGACCGCCGTGGCGCTGGAAGGGTTGCTTTCGCCGCTCACCGCCGGGGTGAATATGGTCAACGCGCCGGTGATCGCCAAGGAGCGTGGCATTGCCGTTTCCACCACCACCCGCGAGGACGAAGCGCATTACCACACGCTGATGCGCGTGACAGTGGTCACCGAGCGCCGCTCGCGCACCGTTGCCGGGACGCTGTTTGCCGGTGAGCCGCGCATTGTAGAACTGCACGGCGTATCGCTGGAAGCCAAGCTTGGCAGCCGGATGCTCTATGTGAACAACGAAGACAAGCCGGGGCTGATCGGCAATCTGGGTAAGGTGCTGGGTGATGCGAAAATCAACATTGCCAACTTCCATCTGGGTCGCAACGCGCAAGGCACCGACGCCGTGGCGCTGCTGGAAGTGGATCAGGATATGGACAAGGCGCTGATGGATACGATCAGCGCGCTGCCCAGTGTGATACAGGCGAAACTGCTGCGGTTTTAGGATACTTTCCCCTTTCTTTTGCAGTGCAGCATAGGCATAGTAGCCCCATGCGCGTGCTGCTGATGCTCCTGCTGCTCTGTTTGGCTCCTCCTCCTCTCCACGCGGCGGAAAAGCTGGTGATGCTGGGCGCGGGCGGGGTGACGGGGGTCTATTACCCGGCGGGCGGAGCGATCTGCCGGTTGGTGAATCGCGGGCGGCACCTGCATGGCATCCGCTGCCTGGTGGAAACCACCAACGCCTCTATCGACAACCTCAAGCGCTTGCAGGCGAAGGATCTGGATTTGGGGATTGTCCAGTCCGACTGGCAATACCACGCGGTGATGGGCACAGATTTATTCAAAAAATCCGGTAAAATGGCGGAGCTTCGCGCCCTGTTTTCGTTGCATAGCGAACCCTTTACCGTGGTGACGCGTAAGGGATCGGGCATTACCTCTTTCGACGATCTGAAAGGCAAGCGGCTGAGTATCGGCGCGAATGGTTCCGGATCGCGGGCGACCATGCAACAACTCATGAAACTCAAGGGGTGGAAAAACAGCCAGTTCACCGCGCTGCTGGGGTTGCCGACGGCGGAACTCGCCAAGGCCCTGTGCGGCAAAAAGATCGACGCCTTTGTGGCGCATACCGGGCATCCCAGCAATTTTATGCAGGAGGTGAGTGCCCGTTGCCCGGTGGATATTCTGCCCATGCAGGGTAAAACTGTGGATACGCTGCTCGCGGCCAACCCTTTCTACACGCGGGAGGTGATTCCCGGCCACACCTATGCAGGTGAGAAGGGGAGCATCCCCACCTTCGGGGTGCGGGCGACGCTTGTCACCACCGACCGGATGAGCGACGAAACAGCCTATGAAATCACCCGTTCGCTGTTTGAGAATTTTGAGAATTTCAAAACCTTGCACCCGGTGTTTCACAGCCTGAAACCCGAACAAATGGCGCGGGAGGGCAACACCGCCCCGCTGCATCCCGGTGCGCTCCGCTATTACCGTGAGCGCGGATGGGTGCAGTAGGGGGAGCGTCATCCTGAGGGGCTTGTCCCCGAAGGATCTCGCCATTTACAAAACACCGATAGGTTTACGCAAGCGGGGAGATCCTTCGCTGCGCTCAGGATGACGGGTCTGATGCGGGTGTGTCCTGCAAATCCAGCGCTGTGAACCGTTCCCGGATCAGCCGCGCAACCCGTGTGGCAGCGGCGAAATGCGCTGTATCCCAGCCGATCGCCGCTGGCGTGGTGGGGGCTTCGACGGCCTCCAGCATGGCAAGCGTGCGGGCGCGGGCGGGAGCAAGCTGCGCGTAACAGGCTTGCGCTTCCGGCCACAAAGCCGCAAGGCGGGCATTGATGTCTGGCAGGTTGCGCCCCTCTGCACCGTATTTCTGCTCGCAGGCGGCGCGGCACTGGGCGGCGGTGTCCGGCCCGTAGAGCCGTTCCAATTCGGCGAAAGGCAGGTGATCCCATGAGAGCACCTGCGGCGTTTCCCGCGCCATCGCCCGTTCCTGCAAGGCCAGCATGGTGCGCGTGGTGACGGCAATCTGCTCACCGTGATAGGAGCGGTGCTCGGGCGCATCCGGCAACATTTCGACAGCATGGGCGAGCATATGCTCCCCCTGACTCGCCGGATGGCTGCCGCCGCTGACCAGCATCCCAATGCCGGTGGTGACAAGCATCGCGGCAAGGCTCGCCATGGCGGTAGGATCGCCCGTGAGCAGCCCGGAAAGATGTGGCATGAGGGCGGTTTCCGCTTCCTCCCACCAGTGGAAGGCTTCCGGCGTGGTATCGCTGCCAAGCACGCGACTGCCCAGCCATTGATCCCACATCACCACCGAGCGGCAGGCGGTATCGCCCACCCCGGCCTGAATCAACCGGCGCGGCGCGGCGCAGAGGATGCCGAGGTCTAGAAACAAGGCTCGCGGCGCATGGGCTGCACGCGACACCTTATGCCCCTCCTGTAACAGCGACGCGCCGGACGTCGCATAGCCGTTCATGGAAGGCGCGGTGCCGCACATCACATAGGGAATCCCCGCACGGAAGGAGGCGTATTTGGTGAGGTCGCTGATCGTCCCTCCCCCGACCGCAATCAGCAGGTCGCAGCGGGAGGCGAGTGCCTCAATCGCCGGGATATGGGCGATGTCAGCGCGGAGGGTGGGGGGGAAGGTGATGGGCGCAAGCTCCCTCTCCCTTTGGGAGAGGGCCGGGGTGAGGGGAACCCCATACGCTGATGATTCCCCCTCCCTAACCCTCCCCCGCAAGCGGGAGAGGGAACTCAGCCGTGCAGCAATCCGTTCCCCAGCGATTGCGTGGGTGGTGGTGTCGCTGACGATGCCGATACGGGTATAACCCTGCTCGCATACCCACGCGCAGAGCGCTTCCACCGCGCCCGCCGCAATACAGACATGCGCGAGGCCTTTCGCGTGGGCGGCTGCGAGGAGAGAAGAGGATAGATGATCGGACGCTGGATGACTGGACATAAGCGGATTCTAGTCATTTCTCATCCCGTCATCCTTCATCTCATTACCCCACCTGCGCGGTGTTCATGGAATCGAAGAATTCCGCGTTGTTTTTGGTGCGTTTGATTTTTTCGAGCAAAAATTCCATGCTCTCGGTGGTGCCCATGGGGTTGAGAATCCGGCGCAGCATCCACATTTTGGCGAGGGTGGCGCGATCCACCAGCAATTCTTCCTTGCGGGTGCCGGATTTGGTAACGTCGATCGCCGGGAAGGTGCGTTTGTCGGCCAGTTTGCGGTCGAGGATGATTTCCGAATTGCCCGTGCCCTTGAATTCCTCGAAAATCACTTCGTCCATGCGCGAACCGGTGTCGATCAGCGCGGTGGCGATGATGGTCAGCGATCCGCCATTTTCGATGTTGCGGGCGGCACCGAAGAAGCGTTTCGGGCGTTGCAGCGCATTGGCGTCCACCCCGCCGGTCAGCACCTTGCCCGAGGACGGCACCACGGTGTTGTAGGCGCGGGCAAGACGGGTGATGGAATCGAGCAGAATCACCACATCGCGTTTATGTTCAACCAATCGCTTGGCTTTTTCGATGACGATTTCCGCAAGTTGCACGTGACGCGAGGCCGGTTCGTCAAAGGTGGAGCTCACCACTTCGCCCTTTACGGAACGGGCCATGTCGGTGACTTCCTCCGGCCGTTCGTCGATGAGCAGCACAATCAGATACACATCCGGATTGTTGGCGGTGATGGAATGGGCGATATTCTGCATCAGCATGGTTTTACCGGTGCGTGGCGGGGCCACCACCAGTGCGCGCTGGCCTTTGCCGAGGGGGGTGACGAGCTCAATCACGCGGGAGCTGATATCTTCGCCTTTTTTATCGCCCTTGCTTTCCATCTCCAGCTTCAGCCGCTCATCAGGGTAAAGCGGGGTGAGGTTGTCGAACGTCACGCGGTGACGGGCGCTTTCCACGGGGTCAAAATTGAGGCTCTGCACCTTCACCAGCGCAAAATAGCGTTCGCCTTCCTTGGGAGCGCGGATTTCGCCTTCGATCGTATCGCCCGTGCGTAATCCAAATCGGCGGATCTGGCTGGGAGAGACATACACATCATCGGCCCCGGCAAAGTAATTCGCATCCGGCGAGCGCAGGAAACCGTAGCCATCGGAGAGCACTTCCAGCACCCCTTCGGCGTAAATGCCTTCATCCTGAGCGGCCCAGGTTTTGAGGATAGAAAACACCAGTTCCTGTTTGATCAGGGTGCTGGCGTTTTCAATGCCAATTTCGTTTGCGATTTCAAGGAGTTCGGCTGCGGATTTCCGCTTCAGTTCTTGCAGTTTCATGATGTGTCTGAATGAGATGGTTTAAGAGAAAACAACGGTTGAATGTAGAGGTGACGCGTCCTGTGAGACAGACCGGGATCGAGACTGAGTATCAGGAAAAAGGTCGCAGGAAAACGCGGCGACGTCATCGAGTGGCCAAAAGCTAGCGGATTTATCCCCCGTTTGTCAAACCCTATTCGATGACATTCCCGTTACAGGGGGATATTAGCCCTCTTTATGTCACGCGCTGTGGCGAGGAAAGCGCGCTGGGATGGATACCGAGGAACAGGAGTGTATCCTTTATACATGACCTGTTACGAGTGAGGCTCCAGCCCAAGCAGATTTCCCGCCACAGTAGCGTTATGAAAGAGGGATATTATCGATCAGCCGTGTGTGGCCCAGATGCACCGCCGCCAGCAACCGCGCCGGAGCGGTGGGGAGGGTTTCAAGCGGGGAAAGCGTGGCGCTGTCACGGCATTCCAGATAATCGACCGAGCGAAACCCTGCCGCCAGTAGTTGCTCTGCCCCCTCGCGGCAGGCAGCGCCGGGGAGCATCCCTCCCCGAATCTTCGCACCCACCCCTTGCAGCGTGGCGTAGAGTTGCGGAGCCAGCAGGCGCTCTTCCGGCGTCAGATAGGCATTGCGCGAGGAAAGCGCCAGACCATCCGTCTCGCGCACGGTGGGGAAGCCCTCAATCGCCACCGGAAGATCCAGATCGCGCACCATACGGCGGATGATATGGAGCTGCTGGTAATCCTTCTCGCCGAACCAGGCGGTATGCGGCCCTACCTGCATCAGCAATTTACACACCACCGTCGCCACGCCGGAGAAATGACCGGGCCGGAACGCGCCGCACAGCACGGTGCCGATTTTGCCTACCTCAATGCGGGTGGTGGAGTGTTCCGGATACATGCTCTCCACCGAGGGAAGATAGAGCAGATGCGCCCCCGCTGCTTTGAGGAGTGCGGCATCCTGCGCCTCCTGACGGGGATAGCGTCCAAAATCTTCATTCGGACCAAATTGCAGCGGGTTGATGAAAATACTCACCACCACCGCGTCGCATTGTTGGCGGGCGGCTTCTACCAATGCCAGATGTCCGGCATGCAGTGCCCCCATGGTCGGTACAAAGCCAATGCGCTGTTTTGGCTCGCGCCAGAATCCAAGCGCGGATTTCAGGCCTCTGACGTCACGAATTATTTGCATCCGGGTTTCCTCTACGATTATGCTGCGCTGCAATGCACGTTACCCATAGCACAGTCCGCGACGCCTATGAAGCCCGTCTACGCGAGGGGGGGATGGCCGCCGATCCCGCGCAGAAAACCGCAATCGACGCGTTACAGGCATTGCAAGCCGCTCTTACCGATTACCGCCCCGGCAGCGGGTTCTGGCCATTCCGTAAGCCACGGGAAGCCCCCAGAGGCTTGTATCTGTATGGTGGAGTAGGGCGCGGCAAATCCCTGATGATGGACCTGTTTTTTGCCACCACCCCGGTGGAACGCAAGCGGCGCGTCCATTTTCATGCCTTCATGCAGGAGGTCCATGCCCGGCTGCACCATCTGCGTGCGTCCGGCAAACAGAGCGATCCGCTGCCCGTGGTGGCGAAGGAAATCGCAGGCGATGCCTGGCTGCTCTGTTTCGACGAATTGCAGGTGACGGACATCGCTGATGCGATGATGTTGGGGCGGTTGTTTGAGCATTTGTTCCTGCATGGGGTGGTGTTGGTGGTCACCTCCAACCGGCCGCCGCAGGATCTCTATAAGGACGGGCTGCAACGCGATCAGTTTCTGCCCTTCATTGCGCTGCTGGAGCAGCGGTTGCAGGTGATGGAAGTGGCGGGGCCGGTGGATTATCGTCTGCGGAAATTACAATCCTTTGACCGCGTCTACCTCTCGCCGCTCAGTGATGAATCCAGCCGCTTCCTCACGGGTGCGTTTTTCGCGCTTTCGCAGGGGGTGGAGCCGCACCCCGCCGATCTGGCGGTGCAGGGGCGCACTCTCCACCTCACCCGCACCGCAGGGGATATGGCCTGGTGCCGGTTCGAGGAACTGTGCGAGCAACCGCTGGGGGCGGCCGATTATCTGGCGATTGCCCAGCAATTCCGGATGCTGTTTCTGGAGGGGATCCCGCAACTAACCCGCAACCAGCGGGACGCGGCACGGCGGTTTATCACGCTGATCGACACACTCTACGAACATCGGGTGAAGCT
>JBIPLF010000024.1:0-31207 GCA_044368015.1 Rickettsiales bacterium | reverse complement strand
AAGCTGGTCTGCACCGCCGATGCCCCGCCGATTGCCCTCTACACGGAAGGGCCGGGAGCGTTTGAGTTTGAGCGCACCGCCTCGCGCCTGATGGAGATGCAGTCGGATGTCTATTGGAAAGCGGCGTAAGTCGCAGGAATAAGCGGCTATTTTCATAAAGTTGTCACATTTATCGGCTACCATGCAAGGTGGATAGTCATAAAAGGGCATGGAATACCGTGTTTAAGTGGTTGGAAACTCTGGTGGAAAACGCCAAGGGCGTCGCGGGGATGGTACTCTCTCTACGGCCTTATCTGGCGATGCTGCCGGGTGTTGGCCAAAAAATAGACAAGGTTTTGACGGATTTTCTGGATACAGCCGGGGAATATGGTCAGCAGGCGCTCAATAGCGGGCTGGATAAGGCGGGGGTTAAACGCATTACTGCAGAGCAGGCCGCCGCCGGTGAATCTGGTGTGGTGGGTTTCAACAGTCAGCAAATCAGCGCCATGATTACCACCATGGGTAACGTGCTGGCTTCCGATAAAGTGGTGGATTTGGCGGAAGGTTTCATTAACGCGCAGATCAAACCCTACAAGGAAATCGCCGAAAAAAGTGGTTTAGATATAAATGGTATCGTCTCCGCCATGCAGGAAAGTTTTGGGCCGGGAGTGCGCCACCAACACGCGCTGGATAAATACAACGAACATCGCAAGCAACTGCATCTTCAGCAGGGGGGAAGCATTGAGGGCTTTCACGCAGCCGATTTCGATGCCCTGATGCGGGATGCAAACTACCAGTTACAGCATCGCGAGGAACTGCAAAAACTGCTCAACAGCAACGAGATTGACCTGCCGAACAACCTGTTCAAGGGGGTGATTACCGTGCTGGGGGCTGTGTTTGCGCTGGAGCCGCAGCTAAGCCCCTATTTCAAGGGTATCTACAACACGCTGGAACCAGTGCGTCAGATTTGGGAACGCAATCTCCATTTCAGCCCGGAAGATGCCTCCAAGCTGGAACACCATGCGCTGGTCTCGCCGGACGCCTTGCTTGCCCATCTCAAAAGCGATGGGAAAAACAAGTTCCAGCGCCTGCTGTGGGTGGAAGAGGATATCACCAATGGTAAGTTGAAAGATGCCAACGGTAACAAGCTGCTGCCCATGGAATTACTGCGTCCGCACCGCGAAGAGGCGATTATGTCGCCGGATATGGTGGAGCATAATACCCGCTATGCCGCACACCGCATTGTAAAAGATGTCAAACAGGCGCTCGATAAACTGGCACAAACCAAGCCGGACGCGGTGGAGGCTTTTCTGGATCAAACCCTCTATGGGTTTCACCAGTTCGCGCAGAATCACGGGCATCTGATCTCCCCGCAGCAAACGCGGGAGCAATATGCGCTGCAAAGTTTTGCCGTGCTGCATGCCATGCTGCCGCCGGAACAGCAACGCACCATGCTACGCCTTCTGGATGCCACCAAGAGCGATGGCAGCTATGTCTATCCGGAAGGGTTGCGTGCAGAGGATCTCCGCAGCTTCACGAGGGACGGCAAAACGCCGGAAGCGCTCCGACCCAAAGCACCGCAGATTCCGGAACACCTCACCTCGCTTTCGGCTTTTTACGAGCAACTGACCGCCACCGGTGCGGAGTTTCTGGAAAAAGTGTCGCAACAACTGCGCAATACCAAGCTGGTGGAAACACCGGAGGCCGAGGCGATTCGCGCCACGGTGGGGGGGCTACTTGGTGCCTTGCAGCAGCAGGAGCCGGACGCCCAACGTCGCCAGTTGCTGGATTTCCTCACCGCCGTGCCGGATGCGCATCTGAATACGGCGCTGCTGGAAGCGGTGTATGGTGTGCTTAGCGATGTCGGAGCGGAAGGAACACTTCCCCATTATCAACGTGCGTTGGTGCCGCTCGTCAATGCGGAAGGCGATTTGCCGGAAACGCTGGATGTTCAGGCCGCCCGCGCCAGCCTCACCGAGGCCCTTACCCCACCGCCACCGGCTCCGGAAGCGACTCCGCAGCAAAAACGGCGCATGAACCTGAAATCCGCGTTGCAGGAAATCAAAGCGCAGGAAGCCGCCACCCAAGTGGAAGGGTAACCCCCTGCCTTTTTCCATGATCTTTGATTGGCATATCGGGAACCTTCTGGTATCGCGTCATGCGTTAGCAAGGATGAAACGGCTATGCGCATAGTGATGATCGGGGCGGGGTATGTGGGGCTGGTATCGGCGGCCTGCTTCGCGGAGTTTGGCTTCCATGTCACGGCGGTGGATCTGGATGCCGCGAAGATTGAGCGCCTGAACCGCGCCGAGATTCCTATCTACGAACCGGGTCTGGAAGCGCTTGTGGCGCGCAATCTGGAAGCTGGGCGGCTCACCTTCACCACCGAACTGCCGGGCGCGGTTTCGTTGGCGGATGTGGTGTTTATTGCCGTTGGCACGCCCAGCCGTCGCGGCGACGGGCAGGCCGATCTCACCCATGTCTATGCCGCCGCCGAGCAGATTGCCCCCTACCTGCGCGGGCATCCGGTGGTGGTCACCAAATCCACCGTGCCCGTTGGCACAGGCGCGGAAGTGCGGAAACGCATCGCGGGGGTGCGGCCAGACCTCCCCTTCTCCGTCGCCTCCAACCCGGAATTTCTGCGCGAAGGCTCGGCGATTGAGGATTTCCTCCGCCCCGACCGGATTGTGGTGGGCGTGGAAGATGACCATGCCCGCGAGGTGATGTCCCGCCTCTACCGTCCGTTGTTCCTCCATGAAACGCCGATGGTGTTCACCGACATCGCCACGGCGGAACTGGCCAAATACGCGGCCAATGCCTTTCTGGCCACCAAAGTGGCGTTCATCAACGAAATGGCGGATATTTGCGAGCAGGTGGGTGCCAATGTGCAGGATGTCGCCCGTGCCATGGGGCTGGACCGTCGCATTGGTTCCAAATTCCTGCATCCGGGTCCGGGGTTCGGCGGCTCCTGCTTCCCGAAAGATACCCGCGCCCTCACCGCGATTGCCACGCAGGCGGGCGCGCCCTCCGCGATTGTCGAAGCGGTGGTGGCGAGCAACGAAGCGCGCAAAACCCGCATGGCGGAGAAAATCCTCCATGCGGTGGGAGACGGCGACACGGTGGCGCTGCTCGGCCTCACCTTCAAACCCCATACCGACGATATGCGCGAAAGCGCGAGCCTCACCATCGTTCCCGCGCTTCAGGCGGCGGGGAAACGGCTGCGGCTCTACGACCCCAAAGGCATGCAGGAAGCGCGTCCCCTGCTGGGTGAGGAAGGGATCATCTGGTGTCAGGATGCCTATGACGCGGTGGAGGGCGCCGACGCGGCCGTGATCCTCACCGAATGGAACGAGTTTAGAAGCCTCGACATGGGGCGACTCAAAACCCTGCTGCGTCAGCCCTTGCTGGTGGATTTACGCAATATCTACCGCCCATCGGAGGTGGAAGCAGCGGGGTTGCGGTATGTGTCGGTGGGGCGATGATAAAACCTTAATATCATAACGCTATAATGGCCGCTACGTTGATATTTATATGGGGATGACCATCATGGGAAAGCAAACTCTGGATGTATTGGCCTCGGATCCCACACGTGTTGCTGGATTACTCAACAGGCTGGGCGATCTCCACCCGGAAGCGGAGATTGGCTATACGGTGGGAGAGCACTCCAAAATGGATGTCGGGGGGGGGGGATTGCTGAAGGTACTCATGTAGCCATCACGCATAGTGGGGCCTATGTACCTAATGTACAAATGACAACGCAAGAGTTGCTTGCGGATCGACTCTCCAAAATATAGCATGGGGCGGTGACCTACCATTCCCGCATCACCACCAAACTTGAAACTGCCTTCGCACCTACCCTGCTGGAGGTGATCGACGAATCGCACCTGCATGCGGGTCATGCGGGCGCACGCCCCGAAGGTGAAACCCATTTTGCGGTGCGGATCGCCGCGATGGGCCTCACGGATACCACTCGTGTGGCGGCGCATCGCGCCATTTATGCGGTGTTGGAACAGGAACTGGCAGAGCGCGTACACGCCCTGCGGATTGAGGTGTTATAGCTGATGGGTGTGAGTGTGGCCCACCGCGATTGCCTGTAGGTTGTCGCCCTTGGCGGGAATGATCGCCGCGAGCATGTTGCCCATTTTGTCCAGACCGCCTTTGGCCGTTTGCGCCATGGCTGTGATGCCGTATGCATCGGCGAGCTGCTGGCCGTCATGTTTCACCGCATCCCATGCAATACCCGCAAACTGCTTAACGCCTTCCAGCGATAGGGTCGGCTTTACGCCATCCCGCAAGCCACATAGTGCGGTGGTACGCCATAGATACCCGCCCAGATCGCCAACTTTCGCCTGCTGGGCAAGCACTGCCCCCTGCGCGGTGTTGAATAAGGCATGGCCGTGCGCCAAACCGTTGGCGGTTGCATCTGCCAGTTGGGCTGCACTGTCGCTTACCCCTTGCGCATGCGAGAGATCCAGATGCGTGAACGGGGTGTGCAGATCGGAGATGGCCGCCCGCATAATATCAAAGCGCTGCTTCGCCTGACCAAAATTGTCGCGCACATAGCCTGTCGCTGCACCCGCTGCGCCTGCGGCGACATCCTTCACCGCTTGCGCGGCCAGTTGCCAGCCCTCGCCTGCATGGACAAGAAATGCTTCAGAACCGGGGACAGATGCAATTGCCATGAGGCTGATGATAGAGTGAATTCGTTACAGAATCGTGACAAATGTTGTGGAAAGTAAGAAGGCGGTAGGTAATGCCATAAGGCTGCGGTTAGCGTCCCTGAAACGGTCCGCCGCCGGTCGCCATTTTCCAGCGGGACATCGCGGCGCTGCGGTTCACGCTGATACTTTTGCGTTTGAGCTGTACCCAGGCATCTACGGTTTCTAAATCCTTGCTTTGTTTGCCGCTGCGGCTGGGGGCGGTGGCCATCTGCGCCTGAGCGGCGGCTTGTTCTTCGGCATTGTCCTTTTGCAGCTTCTGGACGTAATGGGCCATCAGCCCATGCACTTTAGACTGCCGACGTTTGGTTTTTTTATGTTGGGAAACAGAGCCGCTCACGATGCGCGAGGCTCCTGACCGTGACGGGCATAGGTACGGGCGCGCTCCACAATCTCGATCCGTCCATCCGGGTGAATCACCCCGCGATCGCCGGTGTGGAACCATCCGTCGCGGAAGGCCTGCTCGGTGCCTTCTGCATCCTTCAGATAGCCTTTGGCGACGCTGTTACCTCGCAACACCACCGCTCCCACCGACACGCCATCGGCAGGCAGGCGTTGCAGGCTTTCAGGATCGACGACGATGATATCATCCAGCATCGGACTGTGCGCGGTGGGGTGGGCGAGTAACACTTCATGCGTGCTACTGGTGGCGGAGGTTTTACCGCCATTTGTCCAGCCACTCAGACCCGCGACGCCGTAGCATTCCGTGAGGCCATAGAGGAAGGAGAGGGAGAAACCCATCGCTTCTGCCTGTTCGATCAACCCGTTCTCCGGGCGTGGGCTGACCAGCGAGAGGGACGGCTTTGAGGGCAGGGGAGGGACAGCCCCCCCACCCGTCAGCAATTCCAGCAACCCCTGCTCGCCGCATAAATGGGTGACGTCATGGGTGCGGATGGCATCCAGAAGTGCGGTGCGGTCGGTGCGCTCGCGTGGTGTAATCTGTGTGCCGCCGACGGCGCTCACCGCCCAGACATACCCCCAGCCATTGCTGCGGGCGAGCGGGAGCGTCCATAAATAACGACAGGCTTGCGTCATGCCGTTGGTGAGGACATCCCCCGTGGCGTTGAGGTACGCACCGCGATGGTGAAACACTACGCCCTTCGGTGCGCCTTCTGTACCTTGCGTGTAGCAGAGGGAGATCGCGTCCCATTCATCCTGCGGGCCGGGCCATTCAAAATTGCCGGAGCCTTCGGCGATCAGCGCGTCGTAGGTGAGTTTGCCAAGCGTCGGCGATGCCGCCATCTCCACCAGCAGCGGTTTGATGCTGCTCAGCGGTAGCGCCTCTCTGGCCGTCGTAAGGTGAGTGGGGTCTACCACCAGCACCGTGCTTTCGGCATGGGTGAGTTGTCGGGCGATTTCGCTGGCAGGCAGGCGGGGGTCGATCGGGTGAATGACGGCACCCAGCATCGGCACGGCGTAATGCAGGGCAATTGCCTCCAGCCGGTTGTCAGAGAGTACCGATACCACATGGCCATGCCGTACATTCCGCATGGAAAGTGCACCCGCCAGGCGGCAGCAATGTTCATAGAACGCGGCATAGGTGAGGCGGGTGTCGCCATCTATCACGGCAATATGGGAGGGGTGCACCGTCGCTGACCAGGTGAGGAAGGAGAGCGGCGAAAGCGGTAGGAAATTTGCCGCGCAGGGTTCCATATCGGTGTTGCAGGCTCCGGCGCTGTGGGAAGCACGGCGGCGCAACAGGCTGGAGAACAGGCTCATGCCGTGACCTTTTGCACGAGGAGGGGACTGTACTCCAGCAATGCCAGCACCTGCGCGACGATGCTTTCAGCATCCAGCCCGGCCTCGCGGATCATGGCGTCGGGTTTGTTCTGCTCCTGAAAACAATCCGGCAGGCACAGCGACCGTACCGCGCAGGCTCCCGTATCCAGCGCGCCGGTGGTGGAGAGGTGATGCAACACCTGCGAGCCAAACCCGCCTACACTTCCTTCCTCGATGGTCAGCAGCACCGTATGTTCGCGGGCGAGCTGGTCGATGAGCGCGGTATCCAGCGGCTTGGCGAAGCGCGCATCGGCGACGGTTGTGGAAAGCCCGCGCGCCTCCAGCATCTCGGCGGCTTTGAGGGCGTCGGCCAGCCGGGTGCCAAGCGAGAGCAGCGCCACGGTGCCGCCTTGTTTCAGCAGCCGTCCTTTGCCGATGGGGAGCATCTGCGGCACGTCCGGCAGCGGCACGCCGGTTCCTTCGCCTCGCGGATAGCGGAAGGCGGAAGGGCCGTCGGTAATGCTGAGGCTGGTCGCTACCATATGCACCAGTTCGGCTTCATCGGCCGGGGCCATCACCACCATATGCGGCAGGCAGCAGAGATAGGCGAGGTCAAAGCTTCCCGCGTGGGTGGGGCCGTCGGCCCCAACCAGTCCTGCGCGGTCGATCGCAAACCGCACCGGTAATTTCTGGATCGCCACATCATGCACCACCTGGTCGAATGCCCGTTGCAGGAAGGTGGAGTAAATGGCCACCACCGGCGCGTAGCCTTCGGCGGCAAGGCCCGCGGCGAAGGTCACCGCATGTTGCTCGGCGATGCCGACATCAAAACAGCGATCCGGAAAGCGCGAGGCGAAGAGGTCTAGCCCCGTGCCAGACGGCATCGCCGCCGTAACCGCAACGACTTTTGGGTTATGCTCCGCCTGTGCGAGGAGTGCCTGCGCAAACACTTTCGTGTAGCTGGGAGCGGTGGTGGGAGTGGCTTGCTGTTTGCCCGTCACCACGTCGAATTTCGAGACGCCGTGGTATTTATCCGCAGCGGCTTCGGCGGGGGCGTAGCCACGGCCTTTTTGCGTCACCACATGCAGCAGCACGGGCTTGTTTTCGCGGTTGTCGCGGATGTTTTTCAGCACTGGCAGGAGATGGTCGAAAGTGTGGCCGTCTACCGGGCCGACATAGTAAAACCCCAATTCCTCGAACAAGGTGCCACCGGTGGCCATGCCGCGGGCATAATGCTCGGCTTTGCGGGCGGCACGTTCCAGCCCTTTGGGGAAGCTATCGGCGATGCGTTTGGCCATCTGCCGGAATCCCAGATACGGCCGCGAGGAAATCAACCGCGACAGATAGGCGCTCATGGCACCCACCGGCGGCGCGATCGACATATCGTTATCGTTGAGGATGACGAGTAGCTTGCGATTCAGCGCCCCGGCATTGTTCATGGCTTCATAGGCCATGCCCGCGCTCATCGCGCCGTCGCCGATGATGGCGATCACCTCGTGATCCTCACCCGCATAGTCACGGGCGACCGCCATGCCGAGTGCAGCGGAAATGGAGGTGGAGCTATGCCCCGCGCCGAACATGTCATACGCGCTTTCGCTGCGTTTGCAGAAACCGGAAATGCCGCCCGGCTGGCGGAGGGTGCGCATCTGATCGCGCCGTCCGGTCAGGATTTTATGAGGGTAGGCCTGATGCCCCACATCCCAGATGAGTTTGTCGGTTGGGGTGTTAAACACATGATGCAGTGCAATGGTGAGTTCCACCACTCCCAACCCCGCACCCAGATGCCCGCCGGTATGCGACACGGTGGAGATCAACTCCTCGCGCACGGCGGCGGCCAGCTCCGGCAATTGTGTTTCCGGCAGGGCGCGGACATCGTCCGGCAGGTTCACCTGATCCAGCAGTGAGGGCGCACGCAACATGCACCACGCTATACCCTAAATTCTTGCTAAAACCAAGCGTTTCCCTGTATGCTGCAATGCAACATGTCATAAACTTGTCACAATAAACGGGTAGGGTGTAGGGAGTAGAAAAGGAATTCGAGCTTCTCATGGCAACAGAGCCAACCCATACCGGCCTTGCAGCGCGCTTACTGCGCCCCATCACCGAACCGGTGCGCTGGATGCAGCAAAGCGTAGACCGTATCGCCGGGAATATCGACTACCCCATCTATTGGGGGCGGATGCAGCATGCCAAATACGCGCTGATGGCCATGGCGCCTGCGATTGGTATTCTGCTCTATCGCTGGTCGGTGGCGGCGGATGGCTCCATGGACAGCCACCAGAAGCGGGTGGAAAACCTCAAGCTGGATATGGCGAGCCTCAACATCCGCAAGGAGATCGCCGAGCATGCGGGCGATCCGGAAAAAGCAGCGGAACATGCCCGTGCCATCGAAGAAAAACAACAGGCGGTGAAAGAACTGAGCCGCGAGCACACCAAAGCCACCTACAATGCGAATATGGTCAGCGACCTGCTGTTTAGTGGGTTGCTGTTCACCATGGCGGCCTTTGGAAACTGGTCGGATTCGCGCAGCGTGGTCAAACTCTATGGCGATGCCGTGCGCGAGGAATTCGAGGCCAAGGGAGAACCCATCAAGGGGGCGGTGAAGCTGAAACATCTGCGGGAGAGCGAGAATCCGCTCATCAGTCAGGTGGGGGATTACTATTCCCGCAAAAACTTCTGGCGGATGGCGTGGAACGTCCCCTCGCTGGCCGGGGTGGTGGGGTATGTGCGGGCGGCAGGCAACAATTTTGAGACCAATGGCAGCCAGCTTTCCGTGGTAGATGAGGTGCTTAAGCCCGGCATGGGGATCAATCTGGGGCTTGCCTCCAATGTTGCCTATTATGCGGGCTATTTCAGTCTGCGCCAGACGGGCAGTAACTATGTGCTCTCCGAGATTTACGGCAAAACCAAAGGCTTTAACAGTGCGGTCAACCGGGCGCTGAAACCCGGCGCGGCGGCTAGCAAGCAGGTGACGGGCGACGATATCCGTGATCTCTATGTCAATGTGTATCAGGAGATGGAGCATCTGCCCGCTTTCACCCAGAATGATCCGCTTGCCGATGCCAACTTCAAACAAATCGCCAAATATTTGAACGCGACCTATCAGCCGCGATTGATGCCCTCCGACGAATTACGCGATGTCGCCGGAGCGCAATTTACCTTCGAGAATCTCATCAGCTTTTTCGGCCATGGCGGGTTTGATGTACAGAGCGCCTCTAAAACGGTGGCGTTGCTGGAGGCTATCACCCATCAGGGGCAGGAAGCCTTTCTTGCGCTGAAGGATAAGCTGGATAAGGTACAGATCTCCGATTTTGAATCGCGCTACGAGGATAAGGAAAAGGCGCGTACTCTGTTTAATCAGGCCGTCGATGAAATGGCCGGGGACGCGCTCGGCGAAGCGCACTGGCCACCGATTTACATTAAGAAAATGCGTGCGGAGAACGCGGCCCGCGCTTCCGTTATGGAGCTTGGTACGCATCATGACGAGGCCCCCGCCGTGGGACAGGCATCGTCTTTGGCAAAAACAGCGCAAACGCATCGCGGGGCAGAGGCTCTGCCAGCGGCGGATAAGACTGGCAATTTGCGGGAGCATAGCGGGCCGGTGGCTGAAGCGGTGGTGCCACGGTAACAAGCAGTCTCAGGGCGCGAACATCTGTGCCAGACATGCCAGAATGGCCTGCCGTGCTTTGGGGCTCACGGTACCATCCTGTTTGTAGAGGCGTTTTCTGGAAACGGTGCGTATCTGATCGAGCATCACTTGCCCTTTTGTCTGGTGGTGTGTGATGGGGATGCGAAAGGGCCAGCGTTTATGGGTGGTGGTCATGGGGGCGACCATGACCGTTTGCAATCCTTCATTCAGGCTATCGGGTGAAATCACCACGCAAGGTCTGGTTTTCTGCACTTCTGCGCCAATGGTAGGGTCCAGCGATACCCAATAGACCTCAAACCGTTTCGGATAGCCTACCATTTCCACTCAGCCACCAGTTCCGGGTCTTCGATTCCATCCATAAACACAGGCTCCCCGGTATCTGGCGGGTCCTGCCGAATCGCTTCCAGCCACTGCGCGCAGGAGGGGTGCAGCGGGGTGAGGATCAGTCGATCCTTCTCAATCTGAAGATCCGCCATCTCACCAATACCAGCTTCTTTCAATGCAGTAGCCGGGATGATGATCCCTCTGGAATTGCCGATTTCACGGATGGTGATATGCATAGCGTGACCTTGCTGTTATAACGAGATTATAACGTAGTGGGTGGTGCTTCGCAATGGCAAAATATGACTGCCGTGCCAGAAGCTTGCGCTTACGTTCCTCCTGTGTATGATGCCGCCCCATTGATCTATTAAAGAATGGGGGATCCATGCTGAAAGCCGTCACATCGCTCAAGCTGTGGCAACAGGTAGTGATAGGCCTGGTGCTTGGCGTACTCGCCGGGATTGTGATGAAGGAAGACGCCGCCAGCTTCAAGGTGCTGGGTACGGTGTTTTTCAACCTCATCAAAATGGTGATGGTGCCGCTGATTATCTTTGCCATATTGTCCGGCATTACCAGCATGGATGATCCCAAGAATTTCAGCCGGGTGGGGATTAAGGGGGTAGCAGCCTACCTCTCCACGGCCATGTTCGCGGTGGTGATTGGATTGGTCGCGGGCAATCTGTTTCAGCCGGGGGTTGGGCTTAACATTTCGCCGGAGCAACTGAGTGCCAGCCCGCCGCCGGATACCGCCAAGCAAGCGCCCGGTGTGGGTGAATTTCTGCTCAACCTGATCCCTACCAACGCCTTGCGGGCCATGACGGAGGATCATTTCCTCCAAGTGATCGTCTTCACGATGTTTTTCGGGATTATGGTGAATTTGGCGGGTGAAAAATCCCAAACCATCAAAACCCTGATCCGCGAAACCGCCGGTGTGCTGTTCCGCATGATTGAGGCGATTGTCAAGCTGGCGCCGCTGGCGGTGTTTGGCTTTATGGCCTGGGTGGTCGGTAGCATGGGCGTGGAGATTCTGTTGACGCTCATCAAGCTCGTCGCCTGCGTGGTGGCGGCGTGCATTTTCCAATACATGCTGTTTGGGGTGATGCTGGCCGTATTCGGTAAATTGTCGCCGATGCCTTTCTATCGCAAAATGCTGACCACGCAGTTGATGGCCTTTTCCACTAGCAGCAGCAAGGCGACTCTCACCACCGCGATGCGCGAATTGCAGCAGAAGGTGGGGGCCTCGGAGCGGAACACGCACTTCCTGCTACCGCTCGGTGCCTGCATCAACATGGATGGTACAGCCATTTATCTGGGGATCTGCGCGGTGTTTTTTGCCCAGATGTTCGGGATTCACTTAGGATTCCACGAATATCTGGTGCTGATTCTTACCAGTACGCTTGGTTCCATCGGCGCGGCGGGGATTCCCAGCGGCTCCATCATTTTCATGGGGATGGTGCTCGGTTCGGTGGGCATTCCGATTGAAGGCATTGGGCTGATTCTGGGGGTTGACCGGATTCTGGACATGGTGCGCACCACGGTGAACATCACCGGCGATTGTGCTATCACCCTGATGATCGACCGTACCGAAGGCGCGACGGACGAGAAATTGTATTATTCATAGGAGAGTACGCCGTCATTGCGAGGAGGCGCAGCCGACGAAGCAATCCAGCAAAAATCCGGTTACTGGATTGCCGCGCTCGCGTTGCTCGCTCGCAATGACGTATATCCCGGACTCAGGCGACCCGAATGCCGGGTTGCAAAACCTCCGCCAGATTCGCGGCGGCTGGCTCCGTCTGCTTGCGGTGCTGTGCGTAGACCTCATTGATGTATGCTTGCACCTCCGCCCCTGTCACGGCCGCATTCTCCGGTGAGAACAGATGCGCGGTTACATGCTTGGTGATGAACTCCTCGTCGGCAGTGGTGGGGGCTTCCGCCGCACCATGCTGGAAAGGACGTACCAGCACTTCCTGAAAGAAGTTGTACAGCCCGGCTTTGAAATTGCCCTTAATGACATCCAGCCCTTGCCCGATCCGGCGCAGGTCGGGACCTACTGTGCTGTTGATGGTGAGTACATAGGTCATAAAATCCCCTATGGACAGGCCATAAAGCCCTGATTTCTCCAATCCTACGCCGTGTAGATCCCAGAATGTGTCCCGGAAGGATTGCGGATTGAAATACATCAGCGTGGTATAGAGTGCGGGGTCTTGTTCGATGACATGCTCCTGAATCTCATGCAGGGCCTTGAGGGTATTGTTGCGCCACAGGATGCCCGGAATCGAGAGCTTTTTTGGGTGTAAGGCATGGCCATATTGCAGGCAGGCATATTGCGACATGACTTCAAAGGGGTTTTTGAGATACAGCTCTCCGATGGCTCTGGCAAGCCAGCTTGATGCGCAAAGGCGACATAATCCGGGCATAGCCGCTCATATTCCTGTTCGCGTTCCTTATAGTAGGGGATAATACCTGCTTCTATCGGTCGAGGTTTTGGTAAGGTGCCAGCGTCCATGGCCTTTTGGATCAGGTGGTAGGTATGGGAAAATTCGGGATCTGCCAGAAAACCTTTGCGGTGCTTATCCAGTAAAGGTTCAAGTTCTTTCCAGCTTACAATGTGGTATGGAGGTCGCACATAGTTATACTGGTACGGCGATGCCTCGTTATTGGTATTGTTTTTACTGTCTTGCTTCGTGGTGTACATGTGTTTAACCTCTGTTTGGTATCTGTGCAGTACGCTAATAAGTGGCATTCATTAAACTTTAATGACGTTGTGCGACTGTACCGCGTGTATTGACAGTGCAGTGGTCATCGGTGCGTCTTCCCCCTTTTTCGCTGGCCATTCGCGGATCCTCCTTTTAGGATTCGCGTTATGCAACATGTCGCGGTTTTGATGGGGGGGTGGTCGGCAGAGCGGGAGGTCTCGCTCTCCAGTGGTAAGGGCGTGAGCGAAGCGCTGGAGGGACTCGGCTACCGTGTCGCCCGCATTGACGTACAGCGCGACATCGCCGAAGTGCTGGCGAGACTCCGCCCGGATATCGCGTTTAATGCGCTCCATGGCCAGTTCGGCGAGGATGGCTGCATTCAGGGCGTGCTGGAGGTGCTGGGCATTCCCTACACCCATTCCGGCGTGCTTGCTTCGGCGCTCGCCATGGATAAAATCGCTGCCAAGCGGGTGTTTCAAAGTGCCGATTTGCCGATTGCCGAACACCGGGTACTGTCGATTACCGAGCTTGCGAAAGGCGATCCACTGCCGCGCCCCTTTGTGGTGAAGCCCATCTCGGAGGGGTCGAGCGTGGGGGTGGCGATTCTCCATCCCGGCGATGCCACCCAGCCGATCATCGCGCAGTGGCCCTATGGCGACCGGGTGATGGTGGAAACCTATATCCCCGGGCGTGAAATTCAGGTGGCGGTGCTTGACGACACTGCGCTCGGTGCGATTGAAATTGTGCCGAAAAACGCCTTTTACGACTACGAAGCCAAATATACCGACGGCAAGGCCCAGCATGTGATGCCTGCGCCGTTACCGCCTGCGCTCTATCAGACGTTTCTGGACTACGCATTGCAGGCGCACCGGGCGCTGGGATGCCGGGGGCTTACCCGTTCCGATTTCCGTTATGATGAGGCGACCGGGCGGATCGTGATTCTGGAAACCAATACCCAGCCGGGCATGACGCCGCTTTCCCTCTCTCCGGAGATCGCTCAGCATGTGGGGATTGCCTATCCGGAGCTGGTGGAGCGTCTGGTGAAGGGGGCACGATGCGGCAACTAATCGCCAAACGCCTGACCACGCGGGAGAAGCTATCACGGCAGGCGTTTCGGCAGCGCGCCACCTCGCGGATGCTGCGGCGGGTGGTGACGCGCAGCGCTTTTATGCTGCTGCTGCTCTGCGCTTCCAGTGGTTACTGGCTGTGGAAGGGCGGCGTGTTGGCGGATTGGGGGAAGGATATCGGCGCACGGA
The DNA here is from genome assembly GCA_044368015.1 of Rickettsiales bacterium. Lineage (GTDB taxonomy): Bacteria > Pseudomonadota > Alphaproteobacteria > Rickettsiales > RI-342 > JBIPLF01. Next base: position 16,869 of record JBIPLF010000024.1, on the reverse strand, counting down.
TGCTCACCGCCTCTACCGGGATGGGGCTTTCGGTGCAGCATGTGTCGATTGAGGGGCGTCGGCGCACTCCGCTTTCCGCCATCGAGCGGGCAATGGATGTGAAGCAGGGCGATCCGCTCTTCGCCTATAACCTGCCAGAGATGCAGGCACGGCTGCAAGCCATTGACTGGATTGAGGAGGCGCGCATCACCCGCAACCTACCGGATACGCTAAAGATTGTGCTCATTGAGCGGCAGCCGGTGGCATTGTGGCGCGAGGGAGAACGGTATTTTCTGGTGGATCGCAACGGGGCGATCATCCATGCCAGCGACCCCAAAGCCTATATGCATCTGCCGCTGGTGGTGGGGGAGGGGGCGACCACCCATCTGCATGATCTGCTGCAAATGCTGCTCGACGAACAAGCGCTGTTTCCCAAAGTCGCCTCGGTGGCCTGGGTGGGGGGGCGTCGCTGGAACGTCTATTTTTACAATGGGTTAGAGGTGCGCCTTCCGGAGGATCAACCGGAAGATGCTTGGCATCAATTGGCGGAATTACAGGTGAAAGAAAAAATCCTCGACCGCGCCGTGACCTCGCTCGATTTCCGCATTGGCGGTAAGCTCTATGTGGGATTGCAGCCGGAAGCCGTACCGGAAGCGAGCACCGAGGTGCAGCCGGGAGTGGCACCTATGGTGCCAGCTCCGGTGCAGCCGGTGAGTCTGGGTGGCAAAACGAAGATTTAGCCTGCACCCTTGTGCTACGTATCCAGAAAGCTCCGCAGCTTGCGTGACCGGCTGGGGTGCTTGAGTTTCCGAAGCGCTTTGGCCTCGATCTGCCGAATCCGCTCGCGGGTGACGGAGAATTGCTGCCCTACTTCTTCCAGCGTGTGGTCGGTGTTCATGCCGATACCGAACCGCATCCGCAGCACCCGTTCTTCCCGCGGGGTGAGGCTGGCCAGTATCCGGGTGGTGGCTTCGCGCAGGTTGGACTGAATGGCGGCATCCACGGGGAGGATGGTGTTTTTATCCTCAATGAAATCGCCCAAATGGCTGTCTTCCTCGTCGCCGATGGGGGTTTCGAGGCTCACCGGCTCCTTGGCGATTTTCATCACCTTGCGGACTTTATCAATCGGCATGCCCAGCTTTTCGGCGAGTTCTTCCGGTGTGGGTTCGCGGCCGATTTCATGGAGCATCTGGCGTGAGGTGCGGACGATTTTGTTAATCGTCTCAATCATATGCACCGGAATGCGGATGGTGCGCGCCTGATCGGCAATGGAGCGGGTGATGGCCTGCCGAATCCACCAGGTGGCATAGGTGGAGAATTTATAGCCCCGGCGGTATTCAAATTTGTCTACCGCTTTCATCAGGCCGATATTGCCTTCCTGAATGAGGTCGAGGAATTGCAGCCCGCGATTGGTGTATTTTTTGGCGATGGAGATCACGAGCCGCAGATTGGCCTCGATCATCTCTTTTTTGGCCTGATTGGTGTCGCGTTCGCCCTTCTGCACGGCCTGGAAGACGCGTTTGAAGTTGGTGATGTCTAGCCCTACTTCCTGAGCGAAATCATGCACTTGTGTGCGGAGTTCGCCCACGGATTTGGTTTCTTTGCTGGCAAATTCTGCCCAACCTTTTTCCTTGAGTTTGCCGACCCCTTCCAGCCAGCCGGGATGCAGTTCCGAAGCCGTATAGTATTTGAGGAAGCTTTTGCGGTTCACCTTGTGTTTTTCGGCAAGCCGCAGGATACGCATCTCAATTTGAATCAGGCGGGCATGATCCTGCCCCACCCGTTCCACCATACGCTCCACCAGCTCGTTATTAAGCCGCAGCGATTGCATCAGGGCGACGATTTGCTTGCGTTGCTTCTGGTATGATTTTTCATCACTCTCGGTGTATTTGTCGGTGCCGAGCACGCTCCCCAGTTTCTTCTCCTGAAGGCTGCGCAGTTTTTTGCCCATCACGGTGAATTTATCCAGCGTGTCGATAAAGCTCGGCAGTAGCGATTGCTCCATGGCAGAAATGGAGAGGTTGACATCGTCGAATTCGTCTTCCTCCTCCTCAACCCCCTCGCCTTCGGCGCCTTCGATCTCGTTGCCATGCTCGTCGCGAGCGCGTTTACTTTCACGTTTTTCGGCGAGCGACACGACGTTATCGTCTCTGGGTTCAAGCGGGGTGGTTTCCTCCGGCTTCACCTCGCCGGTGCTGTCCGGGTCTAGCATCTGAATGCCGATGGGATTGTCCGGGCCTGCGCCGAAGGTGGCATCCAGATCAATAATCTCGCGCAGCAGCTTGGTGCCGCTGGTGAGGTCGTCGTGCCAGGAGAGGATTTCCTGAATGACGGACGGAATTTCACACAAGGAGCCGATGACGCGCTCACGGCCGCTTTCAATGCGCTTGGCGATCTCGATTTCCCCGTCACGGGAGAGCAGGTCCACATTGCCCATCTCGCGCAGATACATGCGCACGGGGTCGTCGGTGCGGCCGAAATCCTCGGCTTCTTCTTCCTCGGCATCGGCATCCTTGGCAACGGCCGTGCCTTCGGATTCCTGCTCCACGATATTCACCCCGGCTTCGGCGAGGGTGGCGATGGCGCTTTCGATCTGCTCCGGCGACGTCTGGTCGGCAGGCAGGGCGTTGTTTAACTCGTCAAACGTGACAAAGCCCTTGGTTTTACCCAGTGCCACCAGCTTTTTGAAAGCGGTGGTTTTGGTGTCTTTGCCTGTGGGAAGCTCTTCTCTTGCCTCGCCTCCGGAGTCTTCTACGCCTAAAATATCATCATCGTCGAAATCATGGGTATGATCGGTCATGCGCTCACTCTTTGCCAAAAGCATGTTTCATAACGAAAAAAAGGCAGGATGTCACAGGTTTATCACTAAATAATTAAAAACATTAGTTTTGTGTCTTCAATGCGAGAAACCGTTGCCAGGAATCCTCAGAAAATCCTTGCGACAGGGCGTCAATCGCCTCTTTCTCGGCTAGCACGCGGCATTTTTCCTGCTCGCCTTCGTACCAGCGATCCCACAGGGCCTTTGCGTCTTCGGCAGAGGCGGGGGGAGGCACGGCAGCGGCATCGGAGAAAAAAGCCCGGTAGTCGGTGTGGGAAGCGAGCTGTTCGTGAAGCATGGCACCATCGGATTCCGGAATCGAAGCGAGTGCTTCTAATACAGTCAGGGCCAGCCTGTCAAGGGAAGAGGTCACCCATTCCATCTGATGCATGCGTTCTTCCATCTCCGATGTGGCGAGGATTTCCGGATAGGTGAGGGCGGCGGCCAGCAGCAGGCGTTGTTCGCGCTCGCGCTGATGGGGGGCCGAGGGCGCGGTGAGCAGGGCGGACACGGTTTTGGGGCGGGTGTCTTTTTTGCCACCCAGCGATTTCCGCCATTCCCAGATGCGGTTACGGAAGGTTTCACGGTAATGGCTTTTGAGGGCAGGATGCAGAATCTTCTCTGAAAGTCCCAGCAGGTGCGCTTCCAGCGCGGCGCGTTGCTCCGGTGTTTCGGCGGGCATCACGCTGAAGGCATGTTTCCACAGCGTATCGAACAGGCTGTGCGCCTGCGTGACGGTCTGGCGCAGGCTTTCCGCCTCACCCCGCCGCACGAGGCTGTCCGGGTCCTCGCCCTTGGGGAGCAGCGCAAAACGCAGCGACGTACCGGGGGCAATCAGTGGCAGGGCCATTTCCGCCACCCGCCACATGGCCTTCAGCCCGGCATTGTCGCCGTCGAAGCAGAAGGTGGGTTCCGAGGCCAGCCCCCATAGCAGGTGGAGGTGTTCTTCGGTAACGGCCGTCCCCAGCGGCGCGACAGTGGCGGGAAGCCCCGCCTTGTGGCAGGCGATGACATCCATATAGCCCTCGCACACTAGCACCTTGCCGTGTTCCAGCGCCGGTTTGCGCGCCAGATTCAGCCCATAGAGCGTGCTGCTTTTATGGAAGAGCGGGGTTTCCGGAGAATTGAGGTATTTGGGTTCGCCAGTGCCCAGAATCCGCCCACCAAAGGCGATCACCTTCTGCTGCGGGGTGAGGATGGGGAATATCACCCGGCCACGGAAGCGGTCGTAGGGGGTGCCGTTTTCCGGGCGGATCAGCAACCCCGCCTCCACGGCGAGGGCTTCCGGCACGCCCGCCTGCGCCAGATGGGCTTTCAGCGCCTGCCGCGTATCGGGGGCGTAGCCCAGACGGAAGGTTTTGGCATCCTGCCCCGTGATGCCCCGGCTGCGGAAATAATCCCGCGCCGGAAGGCCACGGGGAGAGAGCAATTCGGCCATATAGTAACGGCAGGCGATCTCCATCACCTCTTCCAGCGATTGCTGGGCCCGGTAGTGGGAGGCCACTTCCGGCGTGGGTTCGGGGATCGCCATGCCGACATCGCGGGCGAGCCGCTCCACCGCCTCCGGGAAGGGGAGTTTTTCGTAATCGATGTAGAAATTCAGGGCGTTGCCATGCGCGCCGCAGCCGAAGCAATGGTAAAAACCTTTCACATCACTCACGGTGAAGGAGGGCGTTTTTTCCTGATGGAACGGACAGCAACCGGAATGCTCCTTGCCCTTGCGCACGAGCTTCACCTGCCGGCCGATGATTTCGGACAGCCGGGCGCGGGCGTTCAGTTCGCGGAGAAAGGAGGGGGGGAAGCGCATTTCAGGGGTCAGGATTCAGGATTCAGGATTCAGGGGTCAGCGCAGGAGAAGGCGAGGCGATGCAGAGGTCAAGCGCTTTCTTCACTGAACTCTGAATCCTGGCCCCTGAACCCCCCCCTACATCATCCCATACACTGGCCCGCCGCCGCCTTCGGGGGTCACCCAGCGGATATTTTGCGTCGGGTCTTTGATGTCGCAGGTTTTGCAATGGACGCAGTTCTGCGCGTTGATCTGCAAATGCGGTTCTGCCCCTTCGGGTCGTACGATCTCATACACCCCCGCCGGGCAATAGCGCTGCTCTGGCGCATCGTAGAGGGCAAGGTTGTGGCGAATGGGGACGCTCGCATCCTTCAGCGTCAGATGCACCGGCTGGTCTTCCTCGTGATTGGTGTTGCTTAAGTACACCGAGGACAGCCGGTCGAAACTCAGTACACCATCCGGTTTGGGATAGGCGATCGGCGCGCAATCCTTTGCGCGTTTGAGCGTGGTGTGGTCGGCATGGTTGCGGAGCGTCCACGGGGCCTTGCCACGGAAGAGATAGGTATCCAGCGCGGCGTGCAGCAGCCCCCACCACAGGCCCTTGCGGAAGCCGGGGCGGATGTTGCGGACGGATCGTAGTTCCTCATACACCCACGACGCTTCCAGTGCTTTCGGGTAGGTTTCCAGCAGGGGAGGGGCGTCCCCTTGCAAGGCCGCGAACACGCTTTCCGCCGCCACCATGCCGGATTTCATCGCCGTGTGGGTGCCCTTGATTTTGGGAACGTTGAGGAATCCCGCCGCGCAACCGATCAAGGCCCCGCCGGGGAAAATGAGCTTCGGGATGGATTGGTACCCGCCCTCATTCAAGGCCCGTGCGCCATAGGCGATGCGCCTGCCGCCTTCCAGCAAGGGAGCGATGGAGGTGTGATGCTTAAAGCGCTGAAATTCCGCGAACGGATCCAGATGCGGGTTGGTGTAATCCAGCCCCACCACAAAGCCGATGGAAAGCAGGTTTCCCCCCCAATGGTAGCAAAAGGAGCCGCCATAGGTATCAGAGGGCATCGGCCAGCCAACGGTGTGGAGCACGCTCCCCGCCTGATGCTTCGCCGGGTCAATCTCCCACACTTCCTTGATGCCGATCCCGTAGGTTTGCGGATCGACCCCCTGCCGTAAGGAGAAGCGTTCCATCAATTGCTGGCTTAAGTGCCCCCGGCTCCCTTCGGCAAAAAGCGTATAGGTGGCGCGTAGTTCCACACCCGGTTGAAAGCCCGGTTTGGGTTCGCCGTCGCGTCCCACTCCCATATCGCCGGTGATGACGCCCTGCACGTCGCCATTTTCACCCATGAGCAGTTGCGATGCCGGAAAGCCGGGAAAAATATCCACGCCCAAGCTTTGCGCTTGTTCCCCCAGCCAGCGGCAGAAAAGGCCAAGGCTCACGATGTAATTGCCGTGATTGCGCATCTGTGGCGGGGTGGGGAGCTGGATATGGCCGTTTTTGCTGAGTAGCAGGAAACGGTCCTTCCCGGCCTTGGTGGTGAGCGGTGCGCCACGTTCCGCCCAGTCGGGGAGGAGTTCGTTCAGCGCTCGCGGTTCCAGCACCGCGCCGGAGAGGCTGTGCGCGCCGATCTCTGCGCCTTTCTCGATCACGCAGATGGAGAGCGTCCGGCCCGCATCCGCTGCACATTGGGCGAGGCGAATCGCCGCCGAAAGTCCCGCAGGCCCGCCGCCGACAATCAATACATCATATTGCATGGAATCGCGTTGCATAGGTGTCATGCTAGCAGGTTGCAGCAAAAAGGAAACCTGCTACATGTAAAGGAATGAATGCGCGCGCACTTTCCACCACCCAACTGTGCCACTGGTATCTGGATGCCGGGGTGGATGAGTGCGTGGGCGAAGTGCCGGTCAAGCGGTTGGGTGTGGAGGGGTGTCATCCTGAGCCGCAGGCGAAGGATCTCCCAACGGCGAAAACATCTGCACCTGTCGCAAGTGGGGAGATGCTTCGCTCCGCTCAGCATGACGTCGCCCCCCCCATTCTCTCCCCGCGTGCGGTGGTGCAGGAGGCGCGCAAGCTTGCGGAATCCTGCGATTCGCTGGAAGCCTTGCGGGCGGCGGTTACGGGGTTCGACGGTTGCCCGCTGCAACGCACGGCTATGAACACGGTGTTTGCCGATGGCAACCCGGCGGCACGGGTGATGCTGGTAGGCGAGGCTCCCGGCGCGCAGGAGGACGAGCAGGGGATTCCCTTCTGCGGTATGAGCGGCCAGTTGCTGGATAGTATGCTTGGCCATATCGGCCTGATCCGCTCTGAGAATTTTTACATCACCAACACGGTGTTCTGGCGGCCACCGGGAAACCGCAACCCCACGCCGGAGGAGCTGGCGATCTGCGAACCCTTTGTGCAGAAACATATCGCGTTGGTGAAGCCCGCCCTGCTGATTCTGGTCGGCGGTATTGCCACCAAAAACCTGTTGGGTGACGATAAGGGCATCAGCCGATTGCGGGGTAAGTTCTTCGATTATACCAACCCGTATCTCGCTGCGCCGATCCCCACCACGGCGCTTTACCATCCGGCGTATTTGTTGCGTCAGCCGGGTACCAAGCGTCTGGTGTGGCAGGACTTGCTGGGCATCAAACAATGGCTGCGCGAGCGAGAGGGATTCAAGGGTTGATTTTTGTGTTGAACAAGGTAGGAAGAGTCATCTCAACGTTTTAAGGAGTCGTTATGAGCCTGCTTTCCAATTTCGGTTTTAACCTGCAATCCCTCAGCCAGTTTGGTTTCGATACCAACGATGCATTCGATTTTTTTGGTGAAGATACCGTCACCGATTTTATCTCTGAGGTCATTCCCGCTGCGGCGAATCTGCTGGGGGCGCTGACGGGCGGTATCAATGTAGGCGATTATTTCGATGTGCTGATGGATACCTATTCCGCGCTTCCTGCGCTTCCGGGCCTGCAGGAGCAGATTGACGTACAGCAACAACTGGCCGATAATTTTCAGGCGCAGACCGGCTATAGCTACGATGATATTTTCGTGAATTTCAACGGCGACGGTACGGTCACCGGTACGGTAAACGGCGTCGGCAGCAGCACGGTGAACATCAACGACGCGATCAATACCGCGCTCAGCGATCCCGCCATTCAGGATCAAATCAACAACGCACTCGACACCGCCAACGCGCAGCTTCCTGCCGGTTTGGTGGATGAGGCGCTGGACGTATTGAATGCGGCGCTCGGCACCACGGATTTTGCGGGTATGGCCGCAGCGCTGTAGGCGTGTAAGCAATCTGTGCTCCCTCTCCTTTTAACGGGGAGGGAGCCACCCAAAAGGAATATCTGATGCGCGAATATAATGTGATTATTTACCGTGAGGGGTTGCTGGGTTCCATTTTTCTGGGTGAATCCAAGGTGAATCCGGAGCGCTTTGCGGGTTTCCTCAACGAACATGCGCGCGAAGGCTGGGAAGTGGTAACGATGGAGCGTGAGATCCGCCGCACATTAGTGCTGTTCAAGCGCGAGGCCTATATCGTGATTATGGCGCGTTCCAGATGATGCCTTTTTCTACTTACAAACTACTGGCGGGAATGGTGATCGGTTATGCCGCGCTGTTCCTGCTTCAGCTCTGGACCGAGCTGCTCTCCTGGCCTGTTTTTACCAAGCTTTCCATTACCTTCGCCGTGATTTTTGTGGCGGTGGGGGCGGTGATCGTCCTCAAGCGCGATATCGGCGAGGAAGAACGTTTAAAGAAGAACAACTCCATCCGATGAATCTTTTGTGACGTGCGAGGAAAAGCGCGATTTTCTGCGTAATATAGCCTTGTATGTGTGTCACAAATCGGAAGAGGAGATTGTAAATGAGTGCGAATAATTGGCAAAGTGCGATTGAGGCTTTGTTGAAGCAGGGGCTGGTTGAGGGCAACGGATCCTCGGTTGCAGCGGAGGGAACTACCCCCGATCCCGTCGTACCCCTTCCTATCCCCGACTTCCTACAAAATCCGGTAACATATCATGCTCAGGCGGCAGATGCCGATCAAGCGAACCTGCCTGTCGTATACGATCAGCCTACGTACAATACCGTATTCGTCGGGGAAGACGGTGCGCCGCACATTACGGGCATCAATGCCGTATTTGCGAATCCGGCAAATGCCCCGGTTACGGGGGACCGTCAGTTTTCCGGCGATAACTTTGCTGCGGCGGCCGGGGATATTGCTGGCGGAGCGATGGGGGCGGTGTCTGGCACCTGGACGATGCGGGATGAGAAGGGTTATTTGAGGGTCTATGAGGCTGAGGCCGTGCCGTTTAATGCGTCTGGATTGACTCTGGATATTCCTACAGGATTTGTTACTACCAGCCTTACCACGCAGGCCAAAGCGTTTGATGCCCATGGCACCGGTTCGGTGGCTTTTGATGGTACCCCTCCCCCAGGGGTGGTGCGCGATAATGCGACGGCGGGTTTCAATAGCCCCCACCTGCCTGCGGATTCTGCACCCATCACCATTCAGGACAATGCTCACGTTTGGATGACAAGGGGAGCTATCGATTGGCAAGTGCCTCTGGAATTTAATCCAGGACCGGATGGCTATTTGCAGATTGCGTCGGGTGATGAGGCTCTGGGTGGAACCATGGCGGGGCTGCATGTCCATACTGAACAGCAGGTTCAGGAGGGAAAGAAGCCACTATTGTTGCTGGGGAGCGAGGATGCCGCAAAGCCCTTTACCTTTACCGGTCCGGTGATTTTTGATTATCAGCATCATAATCTGGGTATGGGATTTGGCTCGGAACTGTTCTTTGCAGGCGGCGTTGAGATTGGTATGTCGGATGGTCGGGTGCGGCGCTTTGAGGTTGATTATGCGGCGCTGAATACGCCGGACGAGCGTCGGGCTTTTAATACAGCCTTGGTTGATGCGCTTAATAACCCCGCGGCTGCGGCGGCTTTGGAAACGAGCCTTAGTAATCCGGAAAATGCAGCGCTGAGGGCCGCTGTTACAACGGGAGATATTATGTACCCTAACGGGGTAAGTTTTCCGGTGCCGGGTGGGGTCAAGCGCTTCACTCCTGACCCAGCGGTGCTGGATACGATTGATGAGCGTCAGGCCTTCGATACCATGGTGGAGGCTGCGCGTGCAACCGATGATCCTGCAACGGCTCTGCAAGATGCGCTCAACGCACTGCCTGATGGCAGCCCTCTAAAGGGGCATGTAACCATCACGACGATGAATCAGCAACTGTTCCTGCCACTTGTTTCCAATGCAGAGGCGGCTTCTGTGGCGAATACGGTTGCGCCTAACACGGCGATCACGGCTCGGCAAACGTCGCCAAACGAGATGGCGCTTACCTAGCCCCGTAAAATCCAAGGAGGGGCTTTGGCCCCTCCTTCGGCGGACAATGGTCGGGGCTGGTAGATGCCCTTAGAACCGATCCAGAGCTTAGACTGCTTGTTTTAGGGTTGCCAGCCCAATTTCCCCGGCTGCCCCAGCCTGATTTTCCCCCTGATCCCGAACGCCCTCCTGTTTCCCAAAGAAACCGGCAAGGCGCTCTATTGTCTGCATGGAGGACGATATGACCGATAGCCGCAATCCCCCTGAAAAAAGCCGCACTTTTTCTATTCGCTTCTATTTTACCGAACTGGCCGCGCTCAAAAAGCTGGCCGGATCGCAGCCGGTTGGAACCTATGTCCGCAAATGCGCTTTGCGGGAATGGGTGGAGCCGCGCAAGCGCAAATACAAGCGTAAGCCGAACCGGGTGGAGAAGCTATTGGCGCAAATCCTGAGCGCCCTCGGCCAAACCCGCATGGCCAGTAACCTGAACCAGATCGCACGGGCTATCAACAGCGGCTCCGCCCAGTTTACCCCGGAAACCGAAGCCCTGATTCAGGAAGCCTGCCGCGCCATCATCGAGATACGCAATATGCTGCTCCGGGCGCTCAAGATTTATGAGAGAAACCGGGATGATACTTGAGGGCAATCAGCGCGGCGGCGCGAAGCAGATGGCCGCGCATTTGCTCAATGCGAAGGATAATGAGCATGTGGAGGTATATGAGGTCAGCGGCTTTGTTTCTGACAACGTGCATGGTGCGCTACGGGAAATCGACGGCCTAAGCCGGGGAACGCAATGCAGGCAGTTCATGTTTTCCCTAAGCCTCAACCCGCCCCGCACGGAAACCGTGCCGGTGGAGTATTTTGAGAAAGCGATAGACGACGCGGAAAAAAAGCTCGGCCTTATCGGCCAGCCCCGCGTGGTGGTGTTCCATGAGAAGGAAGGCCGCCGCCATGCCCACTGCATCTGGTCGCGGATCAATGCCGATGAAATGAAGGCCATAAACCTGCCCCACTATAAGCTGAAACTTCAGGACATCTCAAAACAGCTTTATCTGCAATACGGCTGGGATTTGCCGAAAGGCTTTATCGACAAGCAATACCGTGATCCGACGAATTTCAGCCGGGAAGAATGGCAACAGGCGAAACGGGCAAAGGAAGACCCGGAAATCATCAAAGCCCTGTTCAAGAAGGCGTGGGAGGTATCGGACAGCTCCAATGCCTTCGCGCAGGCTATTGCGGAGTATGGCTTTACCCTCGCCCGTGGGGATCGGCGCGGCTATGTGGCGGTAGATTACAAGGGCGAGGTTTATTCCCTGAGCCGTTGGGCAGACGTGAAGCCCAAGCAGATCAAAGAGCGCCTGGGCGAACTGGACAAACTGCCCTCCGTCGATCAGGCCAAGGCCGAAATCGCCAAACGCATGACGGATGTTCTGCAAACCTATATCGCGGACATCAAACAGCAGTCACAGCAGAAGTTCCAGCCGCTCCGGCAGTCTGTTCTCACCATGCGGGATAAGCACCGGCTTGAACGAGAACGGCTGAAAAATGAACAGGAAGAACGCTGGAAGCTGGAGCAACAAAAGCGCATGGCGCGTGTGCCGCGTGGCTTTACTGGTATCTGGCATAGGATCACCGGGACGTATCAGAAAGTCCGTGACCGCAATGAGCGTGAAACAGCGCGGTGTACCACCCGTGACCGCGATGAAAAGCAGGCGCTGATAACGCGCCAGCTACAGGAGCGCGTGGTAATTCAGGAGAAAGTCCAAATCCTGAAACGCGAACACCGCGAAGCTATGCTGAATATCCGGCTGGATATTGGGCGCTACATGGAAATGCAGGGTCATACCAAAGCGCCAGACCTGACAAACGCCTTCAACCGCGCCAGCCACCGAAAAGAGCGCCAAGGGCCGGATTTTGGGCCGGAGATGTGAAGCTGTAGCCAAGCATAATGCGCTGCCTCTAAGCTGGGAAAACAGCATCAAAATTAATCTGAATGATAAAGTTGTGAGTGATGCTTACGCGAAACATACACTCCTCAAACAATTCCACATCGCTTTGTTATGCGAGATAGCCGACGCTTATTATGAAGCATTACAGCTTTAAGTCAGGAATCTTTATGGCAAAAGTAAAAAGAATGCAGCTTGAGAACCATACGGATCACCCTTATGACAATGGTGCTATTGGTGCCATTGCTTCGGTTGCATCCGCTGGCGCTGCTATAGGTACGGCTTTAGGCATTGCCGCCGGAATGTCTGGCTTAGTCGTTGGCGCAGCCATTGGCGGAACGGTTGGTGCATTGGGAGCCGTAGTTGCTGATGAGGAAATGGAACATCCGGATTCAATTATTTTGCCTAAGAAAATGGCTTGATAGTGAAGTGAAAAACATACTGGTCATTAATGGCAACCCAGCCCGCGAACGTACCACGCTCGATGCGTCTCTTGCCGAAGCCTATGCTAAAGGTGCTGAAAAATCAGGTTATAAGATAAAACAAGTGGCACTGGCAACGCTCACCTTTGATCCGGTTCTGCATGAAGGTTACAACAAAGATCAGCCGCTTGAGCCTGATTTGCACATGCTACGCGATGAAATGTTGCAGGCTGAGCATTGGGTGCTGGTGTTTCCCATCTGGCTTGGCCTACCTCCCGCGTTAGTAAAGGGCTTTCTTGAGCGCACTATTACACGCGGTTTTGCGTTTGAATATCAAGGAAATCGGCCAGTTGCGTTGCCTGTATTGAAGGGCAAGAGCGTACATATCATCATCACCTGCGGTATGCCACGCTTCATGTATCGCTGGCTTTCTGGCCAACCGACCAGCAAGGCGCTTCGCACCCTGTTCAAACTCTGCGGCATGACCGTCACCGGCATCACCGTATGCGGCTCCGTTGCGGAGCATTCTCCTGAAGCATTAAAACGCTATGGCCGTTACATTGACACCGTGCGTCAACTGGGCGAAGGCGGAAAGTAAATATAGGCAATTACGCGTTATCTTCCTTCACTGGCAAATGATTTTTGGCAATATCATTTATTGCCAGCAGACATAGGCGGTTTCCTTTTAGGGGTACTGGCTGGTAGCAATTTAATAGTAGAATTATCATGCCCTTGATCCGTAGCGCCGCCTTCATTCTCCCAACGCGCAAATGCACGTCGTCGCATAAGCTCATCACTCAAGGGTTTTTGATTTTTATCGGTCATAATCGGTTCGCATCAGCTTAATGTGCGGATTACTACATCGGACTCAAGTGTACGCTGTACAGGGCATTTGGCAGCGACATCCACCAGCTTTTTATGTTGCTCTGGCGTCAAAGCATCGCCATGCACGGTCACTTGTTTCTCAAACGTATCCACCTTGTCCAGTTTTTGATGGGTGAGTTTAACTTCCACCCTCTCAAGCGGCCAGTTTTGTTGCTTGGCGTACCAACGCACCGTCATGGCGGTGCATTCACCAAGTGCTGCAAGAAGCATATCGTAAGGCGCTGGGCCAAGGTTTCCGCCACCGCTTGCAACAGGCTCATCGCCTTTGAGTGTATGGCCTGATACGGTGATATTCACCGCATAAAGGCTTTCGCCGGTTTCGGTGACGTAGGCATTTGTTTTTGCTTCACTGGCCATGATCTTATATCCTGTTTAACGGAATTTTGATGTACTGGATGCCGTTATTTTCTGCTTTACCCAGATCACCTGCACGCAGATTCACCTGAATTGAAGGCAGTAGCAAACGCGGAACAGCTTTTCCTACGTCCTTGGCATTTCTGGCCGCGACATATTCTGCTTCGCCTACACCATCATGCACCATGCTGTTTTTGGCTTTCTGTTCGGACACAGTAGAAACATAATTCTCGCTCTCGCCTTGTGGCGGGTAATCGTGGCAGGTGAAGATGCGGGTGTTCTCTGGCAGAGCTAACAGCTTCTGAATGGAGCGATAGAGTGTTTGTGCGCTGCCGCCGGGAAAATCCGTTCGCGCCGTACCGGTATAAGGCATAAAAATGGTGTCACCGACGAAGGCCGCATCACCCATCAGATAAGTCAGACAAGCGGGCGTGTGGCCGGGCGTGTGCATGACCTTTACTTCTATAGAGCCTATGGTGAAAGTTTCACCGTCCTTAAACAGATGATCGAATTGCGAACCATCCAGCGGCGTATCATGCGTCGTGTTAAACAGCGGCACCCAAAACTTAAGCACTTCCTTGATATGCTCGCCGATGCCAATCTTGCCGCCGAGTTTTTCTTTCAGGTAATGGGAAGCGGTCAGGTGGTCGGCATGGGCATGGGTTTCCAGAATCCATTCCACACTTAAACCCTGCTCTGTGACATAGGCAATCACCTTATCCGCCGATATGGTGGTGGTTTTTCCCGCATTCATATCGTAATCCAGCACCGAGTCGATGATGGCGCATTTGTTAGTGGCTGCATCGCTCACTACATAGGTGAATGTTGCGGTGTCTTTATCGAAGAAATGTTCTATTTTCATTGGTTTTCCCTTATTTAAGTGGTCAGTAGCGCGTGTATTTCTTCGGCCAGCACTGCAAGGCCGACAAGCAAGGTAAATATGCCAAACAGCTTTTTGAGTTTTTCGCCATCCATGCGCTTGGCAAACGTGGTGCCAATCCACATTCCAAGCAACGTCAGGCCAATAAATAAGCCGAGCAGATGCCAGTCGAGCGAGATGCCGGACGCAACATCACCCTGAAATCCCACCAGTGAATTAATAGCAATGATGGCAAGTGACGTGCCAATGGCCTCTTTGACTGGCAGGCCAAAGAGCGCAATTAATGTCGGGATTATCAGGAAGCCGCCGCCTGCGCCCACCATACCAGTCAGCAGCCCCACACTCGCGCTGCCCATCACCAGCTTTGCGGCGCGTGTAGGAGTCATTTGGGGATGCGGAGCTTTCTCGACCTTCAGCGGCTTAAGCATGAATAATGCCGCCGCAATCATCAATGCCGCGAACAACAGCATGATAAAAATGTCTTTGAGAATACCCAGAATGGGGTCTGGAATTGCTGGCACGATGAATATACGGGTGGCCAGAACGGTGAGCATTGCGGGCACGGCAAACATGAGCGCGGCGCGAAGATTCACCAAGCCACTACGCCAGTAACGAATGGCACCCGTGAGGGCTGCGCTTCCTACTATCAGCAGTGAATAGCCAGTTGCCACCACCGGCTTCACACCGAGCAGATATACCAATATCGGCACAGTAAGAATGGAGCCGCCAGCACCTATAAGTCCCAGCGTCAGCCCCATTAGAACCGCTAGTGTGTAACCCAGTAGGATCATATTATTTCACGCAGCAGGAAGTTCCGCTGCCTGCTATTTGATTCCACGGCATTTTGGCCATGACCATCGCGAGGCCGCAAAAGCCGCTGAGTCCAGCAAAGGTCAGCCCTGCGCCGAAGAACCCGGTGAGCAAGAAAAATAGAGGGTTCACGAAATACGCCAGCAGACTTCCAATCAACACGCCAAGGCCGATGGTAAGTTGCACTTGACGATCCAGCGGCAGGAAGAATTTTCCGGACGATTCCACTTTATACCCCGCAGCAGACCATGCTGATATGCCGCCTTCGAGGTTATACACCTCAAGATTAGGGTCTTCCGTCAGTAATTTTTCGCATGCACTCGCGGCGCGTTTTCCTGAACGGCAATGGATAACAAGCTTTTTGCTACCAAGTTCTGGCAGTGCTTTTTGGGTGATGTTACCAAGCGGTAGCAAGGTAGCACCTAAGATGTTCTCAGCAGCGTGTTCCGCAGGCTCGCGTACATCCACGACCACTGCCTCACCGTTTGCCATCCAGTGTTTCAGGGTTGTTGCATCGACGGTTTGCAGCGCCATAAAGCCTCCTATTTTATTTTAGTATATTCTAAAATATCGGTTAAATTTTTGAGTTATTCCTTGCAATAAATCAGGTATAGCGTGGACAGTATCGCTTCCACTTCGGGGTTTGCAATACGGTAATAGACCATCTGACCTTGTTTATCGGCTTCCACCAGCCCCTGATCGCGCATTTTTCCCAGATGCTGGGAGAGTGCGGAGTGCGATAATTCAACTAAATCAGCCAGTTGTCCAACCGATTTTTCGCCCTTCACCAGATGGCATAGAATCATCAAACGCTTGGCGTTAGCGAGCAATTTTAGCATCGCTTCCGCCTTGGCAGCGTTGCGTTGCATCACTTCGAGACTAGAGTGCATGGTTTTGTCTTTCATATTGACATTGTATTAGTACTTGCTTAAATATTCAAGAACAAAAATGCTTAGGAGGCTTCAAAGATATGAAATGCAATGTAGGAAAAACAGATAGAGTCCTAAGGATTGCCGTAGGGCTGTGTATAATTGGATTTGGACTTGCCACGCAAAGCTGGTGGGGTGTCATCGGTATTGTCC
This sequence comes from Rickettsiales bacterium, assembly GCA_044368015.1. Lineage (GTDB taxonomy): Bacteria > Pseudomonadota > Alphaproteobacteria > Rickettsiales > RI-342 > JBIPLF01. The sequence goes on along the minus strand of JBIPLF010000024.1, from coordinate 590 downwards.
CGTTGCTCACCGGAATCATTCGCTGGTGTCCTGCCTATGTTCCCCTTAAAATATCAACGGATAAATAGGAGATAGTATGACTAATAAGCCCGTAGTTTAAGCCATAAAAATGTCGAGGAGAAACCCTTTCCCTCACAAACATCTGTAGATGTAATTGGTTCCGGCAATGCGGATTTCTGAGTAATCCATGCCAAGGTCACGGGCGATAGCGTCATAATCCAGATAGCACTGGATACGCTCCGGGATGTCGCCGAATAGCCCTTCGTCCACGAATTGATATGCAAGGTCACGCAGGCTATCCATTTCATAGAGATCAACGTCAAGATCATCCGGGTCGCCGGTTGCGGGATCGAAGCGATAGCCGCACTCACCCACGGCAATGATGACCTTGATCTTCTGGGTTTCATCCCAGTCGGCGCAGGCGCTCAGGTAAGCGTCGAAATTGCCCTGATGCACCCCTAAAGCCTTAAACAGGTCGCAGTCAATATCGTCCCCGTCGATGAACTGGATTTCAAATTCCTCCACCGGAGTGCCGTAATCGTTGCGGAGAACCGAGGATTTCTGCCGGTATTCCTCAAGGCTGTGAAAGA
>JBIPLF010000035.1:0-20881 GCA_044368015.1 Rickettsiales bacterium | reverse complement strand
CAGGAATCCGCCCCGCAAGCGCCATCATCTCCTCGGCATCCTGCCGTAAAATCCGCGCCATTTCCCGAATGACCTCCTCGGCTGGCGGCAGCAATTCTCCCCGCTCGATCTTGGAAATATAGGTGGGGGTACGATCCACCATTCTTGCAAAAGACCGCAGAGAAATACCCGCCCCCTCGCGCAATCGTCTGAGCATTTGCCCAAAATTCTCATTGTTACTCATACCATTCCCCTTGGTTTAGATAGTGCCGTCACCTCCTGCCATAGCGAAGTGACAACACGATCTGTGTTAAGCCCCACTTGCGTCGCCCCGTGCTTGCGCTATCTCAGGCAGAAACACACACGTGCACGACACACTACACATCTTACGCGCGCCCATACCGCTTGTAAAGCGTATACTTTATAGGACGCGGCAAGATTTTATCCCACCGCTTTGGCTAGCGACGGGCTGATGATGCATAAGAAGAGAGGTTATGCATCATGCTCTCCAAACCATCAGGAAGCAGTGCGCTTGCCGAAATCGCGCACCACCACCTCTCCGCTCCGCATGGCATTCTCAATATAATCACCCCACCATTGCATCATTTTTTGACGTTCGGGTAAATACTGGGCACGGTTATAAGCGGCACGCACCTTATTGCGTTCGGCATGGGCAAGCTGGCGTTCAATCACATCAGCAGAAAAACCCATCTCATTGAGCGAAGTAGAAGCAAGTGCGCGAAACCCATGGCCTACCATTTGCCCCTTATACCCCATCTTCTTTTTCAGAATGCTTCCGATGGTGTTTTCGCTCATAATTGGATTCTTCTGACGATTCTGCGAGGGAAAAAGATAGATACTTGTGCCACTGATTTCTTGAAGCTCACGAAGGATGGCAAGAGCCTGCTTGGAAAGCGGCACGATATGCTCATCCCGCATTTTTGTGGTCTCTGGGGGCAATCGCCATTGCTCTGCCTCAAAATCAATATCTTTCCACTGCGCTTGTCTTAATTCCCCCTGCCGAACGAAGGTGAGTAACAGCAAGCGAATTGCCAATTTATTCATAGGGGTAGTTTGTACATTGTTCAGCCTTCGCAAAAACTCCGGAATCTCTTTTGTTTTCAGTGCCGGATAATGATGTGCTTTATGTGCCTTGAGTGCTCCCTGCAAATCAGCAGCAGGGTTGTAATCACTCTTTCCTGTTGCAATAGAATAACGAAAAATAGCGTTGCAGGTTTGGAGCACACGGTGCGAAATTTCTGTGGTGCCTTGCTTTTCTATCTTCCGCAGCACTTCCAATAATTCACTGGGTTTTATTTCTGCTACTACCCTGCTCCCAACAGGAGCAAATACATGCAATTCCAGTCGCCGAAGAATCTTTGCGCCATGAGCAGGTGACCACTTGGCCTTGTTTGCCTCATGCCATTCTTTTGCCACCGCCCGGAAAGTGTTTTCAGCATCACGAACGGCCTTCCGCTTATTTTCTTTCTTCATCTCGGCGGGATCATGGTTCTGAGCAATAAGTTTTCGGACATTATGGCGCTTTTCCCGCGCTTCACTCAATGACACCTCTGGGTAAGTACCAAACGACAGCATTTTCTCTTTTCCTCCAAAGAAATAACGCAGACGCCAGTATTTTCCACCCCTTGGGTCCACTTGAAGAAATAACCCGTCACCGTCTTTAAGGCGGTACATTTTCTCTTTAGGCTTTGTATTTCGCACAACGGTATCAGACAGCAGCATAAAGCCTCCGGGCTGTAATCCGGGTACCCAGAAAAGTACCCAGCAAATTGCCAGATGTCCCCAGCCGTGCACGGACGGTGCTGGACACCTAAGGGCCAATATACCTATGATTTCTGCCGATGTCTTGGATTTTATAGGACGATATAAGACGTGCCAATGGTGCCCAGAAGAGGACTCGAACCTCCACATCCTTGCGAATACTAGCACCTGAAGCTAGCGCGTCTACCAATTCCGCCATCTGGGCAAGCGAGAGGAGTCTTATAGGCATTCCCTTTGGCTTCTGTCAACTGCCGGGACTGGAACCAACGCGCTTTTTGGTATATGAAGGAGGACATTTGGTGGAATCCTAAGGGAGAATGCAACGATGGAACTAAACGGCGCTTCCGTCACCGTGCTCGGTGGCAGCGGATTTTTGGGCCGCTATGTGGTGTCCACGCTGGCGAAGGCCGGGGCAAGGGTGCGGGTGGGGTCGCGTTTTCCGGATCGGGCAAAACCGCTTAAAACCGCCGGTCAGGTGGGGCAGATTCTCCTCGACCATGTGAATATTGCCGATGCGCAGAGTGTCGCGCGCGCCGTCGCTGGCGCCGATGCCGTGGTGAATCTGGTGGGGATTCTGGCACAGCATGGCAGACAGCGTTTCACCACGCTCCACGCGCAAGGGGCCGAGCAGGTCGCCCGCGCCGCAACGGAAGCAGGGGCGAAACGCCTGGTGCATATCTCGGCGCTGGGAGTGGATAGCGCGAAGAAATCCGTCTATGCCCGCACGAAGCTCGCCGGGGAGCAGGCCGTGCGCGCCGCCTTCCCCGGCGCAACGATTCTGCGGCCGGGATTGCTGTTCGGAGCGGAGGATCAATCCCTCAACCGGTTTGCACAGATGGCGTCGCTCTCGCCCCTATTGCCGCTGGTGGGGGGCGGCAAAACCCGTTTCCAGCCTGTGTATGTGGGGGATGTCGCCGCTGCCGTACGCGCCGTGCTGGAGCAGGATAACATGCAAAATGCCCTGCTGCCGCTGGTGGGTCCTGCTACCTATTCCTTGCGGGATCTGATGCTGTATGCGGCCACGGAAGCCGGTTTTCATCCGCATCTGGTGTCGTTGCCCTTTCCGATTGCCCATCTGGTGGGAGCGCTGTGTGAATGGCTGCCAGCACCCCTGCTGACCCGCGATCAGGTAACGCTGCTGCGGAGCGATAACATCCTCCCCGCTGGTCTGGAAAATGGGCTGGAATGGCTGGGCATCACCCCCACGGCGATGGAAAGCGTTGCCCCGCATTATCTGGCGCGCTATCGGCCGGGCGGTGCCTTTGCCGCCTTCACGCAGGCGGAAGCGTAACGCTATGTGGCAACGGATGACAGACGCACTTGCCTCACCGGTCGTCGCGAATTCCAGTTTCACGTCGCGCAGCGTGGCGCGTGCCATGTGGTTGCTCTGCGGGATGCTGCTCCTGCTGCTGGTAGCGCGCATCCTGTGGTGGGTACGGGAACCCGACCATAGCCTGCCGGGCCTGTGGATGCTGTACGGCGCAGGTTTCGGCGTTGGCTGGGTGGTACTGGCGGCTGGCCTTGGAAAATGGCTGAAACGTCCCGCTTGACGGTTGATTTCTGTGTCCTGACTGCTACAAGGTCCCGGTATTTACTGAAATAGTGTCGTCACATTCGGAGCCTCTTTTATGTCACTACTGGCATCGCGTTTACAACGGATCAAACCCTCACCCACGCTGGCGGTCACCGCCAAGGCGGCGGAATTGAAAGCTGCGGGCAAGGATGTGATTGGCCTTGGCGCCGGGGAGCCGGATGTCGATACGCCGGATTTTATCAAGCAGGCCGCGTTTGAAGCCATGCAGAAGGGGCAAACCAAATACACGCCCGTCGGCGGCACGCCCGCGCTGAAACAGGCCATTTGCGAGAAGTTCAAGCGCGAGAACAACCTCACCTATACCCCTAAGCAGGTGACGGTTTCCTGTGGCGGCAAGCAGGTGATTTTCAACGCCATGCTGGCGAGCCTCAACCCCGGAGACGAAGTGATTATCCCCGCGCCCTACTGGGTGTCGTACCCGGATATTGTGTCCTTCGCGGAAGGCACACCGGTCTGCGTGCCCTGCCCGGAAAGCACAGGCTTCAAACTCACGCCGGAAGCGCTGGAAGCGGCGATCACCCCCCGCACCAAATGGCTGATTTTGTGCTCGCCCTCCAATCCCACCGGCGCAGCCTATACGGAATCCGAGATGCAGGCACTTGCCGCGGTGCTGATGCGGCATCCGCAGGTGCATATCCTGTCAGACGATATCTACGAGCATCTGGTGTATGACGGGTTTACCTTCCGCACCATCGCGCAGGTAGAACCGGGGCTGTACCCCCGCACCCTGACGGTCAACGGTGTCTCCAAAGCCTATTCCATGACCGGATGGCGGATCGGCTATGCCGGAGGCCCGGCAGAGCTGATTGCGGCGATGGAGATGCTGCAATCGCAAAGCACCTCCAATCCCTGTTCCATCAGTCAGGCGGCGGCAGCGGCGGCCCTGAACGGCTCACAGGCGTTTCTGGATGATTGGCGCGCCATGTTCGTGCGGCGGCGGAATCTGGTGGTTGCAGCCCTCAATCAGGTGCCGGGGCTGACCTGCCAAACACCGGAAGGCGCGTTTTATGTGTACCCTTCCTGCGCGGGGCTGATGGGCAACGTGACTCCCAAAGGCAAAACCCTGAACAGTAGCGACGATGTCGCCGAGTATTTTCTGGAAGAAGCACTGGTGGCGGTGGTGGCCGGGTCCGGGTTTGGGCTGGACCCGTATTTCCGCATTTCCTATGCGACATCCGACGCGCTGCTGGTGGAGGCCTGCCAGCGGATGAAGCTCGCATGCGAAGCGCTCTCACACCGGAATGCTGCCTGAGGCATTACCTCCAGCGTTGCTTCGCCCTGTCGCCCAGCACCAGCAGGCAGGGGGTAAGGAACAGGGTCAGGACGGTGGCAAAGCTCATACCGCCCGCGATGGTGGTGGAAAGCTGCACCCACCATTGGGTAGAGGGTGCGCCGAAGCTCACCTCCCGGTTGACGAAATCGATATTCATCTGCGCCACCATGGGGATCAGGCCAATCACCGTGGTGCCTGCCGTGAGCAGAATCGCTCGCAACCGTTGCGCACCGGTTTCCAGCAGGGCGTCGGTCACCGACCACCCCTCGCGGCGTAATTCCTCAAAGGTATCAATGAAAATAATGTTGTTGCTTACCACCGTTCCGGCAAGGGCGATGATCCCCACCCCGCACATCACGATGCCGTAGGGCTGATAGGTCACCAGCAGCCCCAGCATCACACCGCCGGTCGAGAGAAACACAGCACTCAGTACCACGAAGGCTTTGTAGATACCGTTGAACTGCGTCACAAACACCAGAAACATACCAAACAGGGCGAGCAGAAACGCCCGCTGGAGAAACTGGCCGGTTTCCTGCTGATCCTCGCTTTCACCCTTAAAACGCACCTCCACGCGTGGATCGAGCCTTGCCGTCTGCAACCAGTCCCGAAGCGCCTGCACTTTTCGGTCGGCGATTTCGCCACTCTCCACATCGGCGCGCAGCGAGAGCACGCGCACCCCATCCACCCGCTCCAGCCGGGAAAGCTCCGGATGCGCGGTGCGCGTGACAAAATGCGAAAGGGGAACCGGTCCCTTCGGGGTCGCCAGCGTCAGACTATCCAACTGGTCCAGACTGCGGAATCGTTCCGGAAAGCGCACCTTCACATCCACCTCGTCATCGGCGTCATTGGGGCGATACACTCCCGCCTTCAGCCCGTTGGTCACCAGCTTGATCACCTGTCCGGCATCTTCCACCGAAAGCCCGTAGGTCGCGGCACGGGAGCGGTCTACCACCAATTGCCACTCAATAGAGGGAATGGGACGCGAATCCTCGATATTGGTAAAGCCGCCCATCCGTTCCATCGCCGCACGCATCTGCGCCAGTGCGGGGGCAAGCGTTTCCGGCTCCCGCGAGCGGAACTCCACATCAATCGGCTTTTGACCGGAGGGTCCGGGACGTTGCTCCAGCACCTCCACATAAATGCCCGGAATATCCCGCGTGTTGCGGCGGATTTCGGCCATGATCGCGCTGGCTTTGGGGCGAGTCTGCCAATGGGTCATTTCCAGTTGCAGCACGCCGATCGTATCCTCCGGCGCGTCCCGCAGGTTCGCCAGCCGCCCTGCACGGGCATAGAGCACGCGCACCCCGCGGATAGGCAGCACCCGTGACTCCACCTCGCGGACAATGGTGTTTTTCTCCTCCACGGACAGATTCCCCCGCGCATGGACCTGTACCAGAATATTTTCCGGTTCAATTTTGGGAAAAAATTCCACCCCCGGCCCCAGCATCGCATAAAGCGCAATCATCGCGGCGACGCTTCCGGTGAGCGCAGTGGCGAACCATCCTGGCCTGCGGAGTACGGCAGCAAGCCAGCGCACATAGAGTTGCGTAAAGCGATCGGGGGTTGCCGCCCGCAACGCACCAGACGCCGATAACGCGAAGGAGGGGTTCTTGTCGAACCATACCCCAAGGGCAGGCATAAAAAACAACGCCATCAGCAAAGAGCCGATCAGGGTGACCATCAGGGTAATGGGCATATAGCGCATAAACTGGCCGACAATCCCCGGCCAGAAAAGCAAGGGCATGAACACGATCAGAATGGTGAGGGTAGAGGTCAGCACGGGCCACAGCATGCGCTTGGCAGCCAGCGGATAGGCTTCCCGTTTATCCATCCCCTCCTGCATCCGGCGATCAGCATATTCACACACCACAATCGCGGCATCCACCAGCATCCCGATGGAGAGAATCAGGCTGAACAGCACCACAATATTCAGGGTATAATCGAAGATCCCCAGAAACAGGATGCCGAATAAAAACCCGCCCGGAATGGTCAGCGCCACCAGACTGGAAGGCCGCCACCCCATATACAGCAGAATAGACGCCATGACGAAAAACACCGCAAACAGGATGTTGTTCTGCAAATCAGTCAGCATATCTCGAATGCCGTTGGATTTATCGCCGGAAAACAACACCTGCACACCATCGGGCCAGTAAGCACGGTCCTCCTCCACAATCTCCCGCACCCGCTGCACCGTGTCGATGAGGTTCGATCCGGTGCGTTTACTCACTTCCAGCACAATGGCCGGTTCGCCATTCACCCGCGCATATTCCTCGCGATCCACAAAGGTACGGCGAATCTGGGCAATGTCCTTCAGCGCCACCACGGCGTCGCCATGCGCCTTGATGGGCAGATTGTAAAAATCGACCGTATGTTGCAGCAATCCGGGTAATTTAATGGCAAAACGCCCGTTGCCGGTATCGAGCGAACCGGCCGGAATCAATACATGGTTGCGGCGCAGAATCTCAAACACGTCGGCGGGCTTCAGCCCGTAATGTTCGATAGTAGCGGGATCGACCAGAATCTCCAGCGTTTCGAGTTGTTCCCCGGCGATGGTAACGGAAAGCACGGTGGGGATGGTTTCGATCCGGTCGCGCAATTTACGCGCCAGTTGCAGCAGGCTGCGCTGCTCCAGCTTGCCCCGCAGGATGACATTCACCACCGGAAAACGGCTGAGATTGACCTCATGCACTTCCGGCTCTTCCACTTCTCTGGGAAGCTCCGGCTTGGCCTCATCCACCTTTTCGCGCACATCCTGAAGGGCGCGATCGCTATCGAATCCGGCATCAAACTCCAGCGTCACCGAGGCGATGCCTTCAGATGCCTGAGACTTCATCTCCTTAATGCCCTCAATCGCCCGGAGTCGCTTCTCCATGGGGCGAATCAACAATCGCTCGGCGTCTTCGGGGGCCACCCCTTCCAGTCGCATCAATACATAGATAATGGGTATCTGAACGTCCGGTTCATCCTCTTTCGGAATGGCGTGATAGGTCTGGATACCCGCCACCAGCACCAGCAACAGCAACAGCAAAACTGTGCGGCCACGGTTGACGCAGGCATCAATCAGGGAGAACCACATCTAGGCCCTGCTTAGGTATAGATGAAGGTTTCGTTGCTGGCAAACCTGTTTGATCCACAAGGAGAAGCGCGCCGGTCGTAGTGGTGCTACGTTCAAGCGCTTCGACGCAGTGGGCGGGCAGGTTTGCCGCAACCCGGAGGGCCATGGCTGATGTTGCCGCATAACGGCGGCATATGTTGCGAACGTACATCCGGGTACGCCCGCAACATCTTCCTTGTTCTCCAGCAACATCAGGCTCATGGCGAAATCCTTCATCTATGCCTAAACAGGGCCTAATACAGCCCCCCCGCGCCGTAGGATGCACCGGAATCCGGTGTTGCCGCCGGTGCGGGTGCCTCGTAGCTCCGTGACGTGCCGCCACCGAAGGACGGCGTCCCCTCATAGGGATTGGGCGCGAGTCCTCCCTCGGAAATGCCCCCCTCCACTGGCTCCGGCACATAGCGTGTTTCCGGCGAGGTACCCAGCTGATACGGCTCAAAAATGATCCGCTCTGTGGGGGTAGAGGCCGTCGGCGGCTGACCGGTTTTGGCGTCCACCTTAAACAGCGTGACATCCGAAGGAATCCGGAAGGGAATCACCGGCTGTCCTTTCAGCGCTTCAGACATAAAGGCAGTAAAAATGGGCAGCGCCACCGCGCCACCGGTTTCTTTCTTGCCCAGCTCCCGTGGGGTATCGAAGCCGGTAAACACCCCCACCACCAGATCGGGTGAGAAGCCGATAAACCACGCATCAATACTGTTATTGGTGGTGCCGGTTTTACCCGCCAGCATATAGGGAAGCTCGGAGGCTTTTTTCGCCGTCCCCCGCTCCACCACCCCACGCAGGATAGAGGTAATCTGATAGGCAACGGCAGGAGCCAACAGCGTTTTGCGGTTATCGACCGGTTGCGGACGCACCGCAAGCGTGAGCGCGCTGCCATCTTTCAGCATGCAGCCTTCGCAGGCCCGATCATCCAGCCGGTAGATGGTTTTGCCATGCCGATCCTGAATCCGCTCGATCATATGCGGTGCAATCTGCTTGCCACCATTGACAAAACTCGCATAGGCGGTGGTGAGTCGCATCAGGGTTGTTTCATAGGCACCGAGCACCGCCGAATATTTTTTTGGGAGCTGGTCATAGACCCCCATGCGATTGCCGATTTCCTGAATTTTGTCCAGTCCCGTCATTTGCGCAAACAGCACGGTGGGGATATTGCGTGACTGCTCCAGCGCCTCGCGCAACGTGGTCGGCCCATAGAATTTATCGGTGTAATTCTTGGGCTGCCACACCGGAAGCCCCGCCTCCTGATGGATGGTAATCGGGCGATCCACCATCACGCTGGAAGGGGTGAAGCCGTTTTCCAGCGCCGCGACATAGATAAAGGGCTTGAAGGCCGATCCCGGCTGACGGAAGGCCTGCGTAGCGCGGTTATATTCGGTTTTGGTGTAATCGGCACCGCCCACCATCGCCCGCACCCGACCCGTGTGAGGGTCAAGCGCCACCAGCGCACCGTCCAGTTGTGGAATTTGTTGCAGGCTGTAGCTTCCCGGTTTGCCCTTCAGCGGCTCGGTTAGCACCACATCGCCCTCGGCAAGCCCCCCCTTAGACCAGCGCAATTCCTCTGCGGGAATCACCCCGCGCTGCCCGCTTGGCAAGCCTACCACCGCGCCTTCATCATTCAGCGTCAGAATCGCAGCCGGAAGGAAGGAGGGATACGCAACCGGTGGCACAAAACGGCGCATCGCCTGTTGCCACACTTCACCCGGCATCACCTTTCCATAGGGTTTGCGATACCCATGACGACGATCATAGGCGATCAACCCCTGACGCAACGAGGCCTCGGCAATCGCCTGCAAACGGGGATCAAGCGTGGTGCGCACCGTCATCCCCGCCTTATATAAGCCGTCATACCCGTATTTGGTTTTCAGGAACCGCCGCACATCCTCGGCAAAAAACTCGGCCCGCGCCGTGGTGGTATCCTCGGAAGAGAAACGTACCACGGTGGCTTTGGCCGCTTCGGCTTCGGCCTCGGTGATGTAGCCATCCTCCTCCATGCGGCCGATCACCCAGTCGCGGCGCTCCTTGGCGCGGTTGTAATTCTTGCGCGGATCGTAATAGGCGGGAGCCTTGGGGAGGGCGGCCAGATAAGCGGCTTCCTCGATATTCAACTCGTCGATGGACTTATTAAAGTAATGCAGCGACGCCGCCGCCACCCCGTAAGTGCCTCCCCCCAGATAAATCTCATTCAGGTACAGCTCCAAAATCTGATCCTTGGTCAGCGCCCCCTCAATGCGGAAGGCCAGAATCGCCTCCTTGATTTTGCGCTCAAAGGATTTTTCGTTGGTAAGCAGGAAATTCTTCACCACTTGCTGGGTGATGGTCGAACCACCTACCAGTCCCCTGCCCCGTCCGGCATTGGCGATGTTGGTAAAAATCGCCCGCCCGATCCCCAGAAAATCCAGCCCCGGATGCAGGTAGAAATGCTGATCCTCCGCCGAGAGAAACGCATGAATCGCCCGTTTGGGAATGGCATGAAACGGCACAAAGGCCCGGTTCTGCGTCGCATATTGGGCGAGCAAATGCCCATCCGCCGCATAGAGCCGCGTCACCATGTCCGGACTATAGGAAGAAAGCTGCGCGTGGTCGGGCAGATCGGCGCTGTATTTATACACCACCACCACAATCACCGCCAGCCCCGCGATGACGCCAAACAGCCCCAACGTCACCAGCCGTCCTAGCCAGCGCATTGCCCAGTGTTTAGTCGGCTTCACCACTCGTTCCATGCTTATTGCGTCTTAAAATAATGGTTGATTGCCCGTGTAATGGCGCGGGCTACCCTGTCGCGCTGCGCGGGGGATTGCAACTCTTTTTCGTCGTAAGGGCTGGAGAGAAACCCAAGCTCAATCAGGATCGACGGCACATCCGGCGCCTTGAGCACCGCAAATCCCGCCGAGCGGAGCGCGTTCTTTGCCATGCGGGTTTCGCGCTTCAATTCCTGATGTAACATTTCCGCAAACCGGGAGGAATGGGCATTGGTATCGCGCTGCGCCAGATCGATGAGGATACTCGTCACCCCTTCATCGGTGCCGGAGAGATCCACCCCGGCCAGCCGGTCGGCTTTGTTTTCCCCGGCGGCGAGCTTCTCGGCCTCGGCGTCCGAAGCCTTATCCGATAAGACATAGAGCGACGTCCCCCGCACATCGGTCCCCGGCAAGGCATCGGCATGCAGGGAGATGAACAGGTCCGCCCCCGCATCCCGCGCCACCTGAAACCGATCGCGCAGGCGGAGAATGCGGTCATCCTCCCGCGTCAGCACCACGCGATAGGCACCAGAAGCCTCCAGACGCTCGCGAATGACACGGGCAAACGCCAGCGTCACCTCTTTTTCCAACACGCCGCTGGCGCCTTGCGCGCCCGGATCCTTGCCGCCATGCCCGGCATCAATCACGATCACCCGTTTCCCGTCCTTGCGGGCGGGTGGCACAGACGGGGCAGGTTCACGGGGCAACTCCGCCACCGGTTCCGCTTCAGGCGTGGGGGTAACCACCGGCTTCGGTTTGTCCTTCTCAACGGGTTTCTTTGACGCTGGCGTTTCCGGTGGCTGGACTTCCCTCTGTTTTTCCTGCTGCGGCTCTGGCTTGCCAGCCTTCTGCTTCTCTTTCTTCTTACTTTCTGTTTTCTGACCCTTCTTGCCCTCAGCAGCCCCCGCTGCGATATCCACCACAATCCGGGCGTTGCCTTCCCCTCCCAGCGCAAACTGACGCAGGATGGTGGGTTTACCCTTCACCTCGCACACCACCCGCACCGTCTGCTTGCGATTCGGTGCCCAGCGGATGTTGGTCAGCACTTTGGAGGCAGTCACGATCTTCCCGGAGGTATCGCCACCGGTGATCCCCTCCACATCAATCACCACCCGGTACGGATTGGAGAGCGTTTGCACCCGATACGGCGCCGCGCCGCTTACATCCAACACCACCCGCACGCCATGGGGTTGCTCGCCGGAGCGCACGCCCTTTAGGCTCACCGCCTGCGCCCCTCCTGCCATGGTCAAGAGGAAAACCAGCAGCCCCCCGGTAAAAAAGACACAAAGACGAAAGCAAAAATGCATAAGGGCCACATAATTTGGTTGTGAAGGATCGTTCCCGCACCTATACTGACTTTGACGTTGGAATTCACAAAATTCTGTGCAGCGGGTCCTTCACCCCATGCGGTTAGGTCGCAGGTGATGCAGTTGCACGATGATTAACGCCCCACACGGGTTCAGGAAATTGAGGAGACATACCTTTCAGCTAATGACAGCGCCCGCAGCAGGAAAAAACAGTCTCGCGGCAGAACGGAAGGTACGGCTCTAGCATAAAGAGGAATGATGCGCTTGTTCGCTCCTACCATTCAAAGCCATCCCGGTGCGTTGCGCCTGGGTGTGGCGTGCGGCGTTGATGCCGCATCGGGAGAGGCACGTCACCCCTCAGCGGCGGAGTGCTGATTCTCGCTGTTTCCTGCATCCCATGGGGCCTAACCGCGCATAAGTAAGGTGCGCTTAGGAGAAACCCATGCCCTCTTTCATGCTGATCGACGCCACCAACCCGGAAGAAACCCGCGTTGCCATTACCCGTGACGGACGGGTGGAAGAATATGATTTCATCTCTTCCACACGCCAGCAGATCAAAGATAATTTCTACCTCGCCAAGGTCACGCGCATTGAGCCATCGCTTCAGGCGGCCTTTGTTGAATATGGCGGGAACCGTCAGGGGTTTCTGCCTTTTTCGGAAATCCACCCCGATTACTACCAGATTCCGCTCTCCGACCGTGAAGCGCTGAACGAAGCGCTGGCTGCCCGCAAGCGCGCCGCACGGGAAGCCGCCGCACGCGCCGACCGCGATGTGATCCGCGAACCGCTGGACCGTATGGATGTCAACGCCACCGACACCGGCGACGGCGATCCCGTCTGGGCTGAGGCCGACGCCGCGCCGGATTCCATTGCGCAAACCATCTGGGATAATCAGGATGCCGATACCGGCAATACCGGGTTTGAATCCACCGAATCTGAAGCCGCACTCGGCACCGAAGACGCCATTGCCTTCTTCCCCGAATCCGAACAGGAAGCAGACGAGGAGGACGAGGACGCACTCGGCAACCGTGTCGCTGAAGAAGGAGGCGAATCCTCGCAACCAGCCCGCACCTCCCGTCGCCGTCGCCGGGGACGCCGCGACCGCAATGGCGGCAGCAACGCCGGAAGCAGCAGCGCCCCCCGTGAACGCGAACGCGAGCGCGAACCGGAAGTCGAACGCTTCTCCGACCGCGACCGTGACGAAGAATTTTCCGAACGCACCCATTACGATTTCTACAAGCGCTACCATATTCAGGAAGTCATCAAGCATGGCCAAATCCTGCTGGTACAGGCAGTGAAGGAAGAGCGTGGCACCAAGGGCGCGGCCATGACCACCTACCTATCGCTAGCCGGACGCTATTGCGTGCTGATGCCCAACACCGCCGATGCCGGAGGTGTTTCCCGCAAAATCCGCTCGCTGGATGTGCGCCGTCGCCTACGCGATATTCTGGACGATATCGAAGTGGATGACGGCATGAGCGTCATCATCCGCACCGCCGGGTCCGATCGCAGCAAAGAGGAAATCAAGCGCGACTTCGAATATCTCCGCCGCCAGTGGAACGAAATCCGCGAACAAACCCTCTCTTCTTCCGCGCCCGCGCTGATCCATGAGGAAAACGACCTCATCAAGCGCGCCATCCGCGACCAGTATGACGGCCATATCGACGGCATCTGGGTAGAAGGTCAGGAAGGGTTCGACGACGCGCAAAGCTTCATGAAGAACCTGATGCCCAGCCACACGGACAAGGTGAAGCACTATACCGACAACGCCCCGCTGTTTGAGGCCTATAATGTGGAGCAGCAACTGGGTTCGCTCTTTTCGCCGATCGTCAATCTGCGTTCGGGTGGCTATGTGGTCATCAACCCCACGGAAGCGCTGGTGGCGATTGACGTCAATTCCGGCCGTTCCACCAAGGAACACAGCATCGAGGAAACCGCCGTTAAAACCAATATCGAAGCCGCGGCGGAAATCGCCCGTCAGCTTCGCCTGCGTGACCTCGCCGGGCTGCTCGTCATCGACTTCATCGACATGATGGAAAACCGCAACCGCCGTGCGGTGGAACGCGCCCTCAAAGACGCCCTCCGCAAAGACCGGGCGAAGATTCAGCTAGGCCGCATCAGCCCGTTTGGATTGCTGGAGATGTCGCGCCAGCGGTTGCGTCCGAGCATTGGCGAAATCAACACCCTCCCCTGCCCGCATTGCGATGGCAGCGGGGTGATGCGCTCGGTGGAATCCTTCGGGATCGAACTGCTCCGCCGCCTGCGTAAGGTCGCCGCCGACGGACAGTTGGAGGAACTCGCCGCCAAAGCCACACCGGATGTCGCGCTGTACCTCCTCAACCAGAAACGCGAGCAATTACTGGCGATAGAGCAGCAATTCGGCGTGCGGGTGCGGATTGAGGTGGATACCCTCGCCAGCCATCGCGGATTCACCTTTGAAGTGGCATCACCCCGCCGCAGCTCCACTCCCCGTCCGCAGCGCACGCCGCAACCGGTGATCGTCCAACAACCGGAGGCGGAAACCGCTCCGTCCAGCACCACCGCACCGCAGGAAGCAAGTGGCGAGCGCACCGGCCGTCGCCGTCGCCGTCGCCGGGGGGGAGCTGGTGGTGCGGATCGCCGTCCGGAAGCGCTGGACGCACCGATGCAGGAGGAAACCTTCCAGCCCGATGCAGGGGTTCCGGAGAACCTTTTCCCGCTGTTTAACATGGAGGTCAGTCACGGCTTTGACGATGCCGCCATCCCCGAACCGACCGACGATAACATCGGTAACCGCGTCGGCGATGCCCCGAAGGCAGCCGCTCCCAAAGCGTCCGGCGATCGCCGCCGCCGCAAACCGGCCGCCACCCATCCGGCGTTGGATGCAGCTCCCTTTCTGCCCGAAACCGCCAATCAGCCAGCCCGCATCATGCGGATGGACGACGAGCCTGCACCGGCAGCAGAGGCCAAACCCGCCCCCCGCAAGCGGGCGTCGCGTGCCAAAGCAGCTCCGCGTACAACCGAGGGCGCTGCCACCCCACCCGCCAATGACAGCGGCGCGGAGGAGGAGTCCGGCCCCAAGCGCAACGGATGGTGGCAACGGTTGCTGGAACCGTAATATAATCCTCACCCGCGAGCGCAACGCGCTCGCTTCCCTCTCCCAATGGGAGAGGGGTAGGGTGAGGGAAAAGGATCACTTGGATCCATTGATCAATAGAGGAATCCCATGCCCTTCCCCGCCATTCTGTCCTGCGCAGGCCTGACACTCACCCCGGATGAAACCGCCCTGTTCCGTGATACACGTCCGCATGGGTTGATCCTCTTCGCCCGCAACTGCGAATCGCCCGCGCAAGTTGCATCCCTCGTCGCCTCCTTCCGCCAGACCGCTGGAGAGGATGCCGCTGTGCTGATTGACCAGGAGGGGGGGCGTGTCGCCCGTCTCAAACCACCGCACTGGCCGGAATGGCCCGCACCGGGCACGCTTCCGGATGCCGATAGCTGCTACGATCACGGCTACAGCATCGGCAACACCCTGATGCAGCTTGGCATCAATGTCGATTGCCTGCCGCTTCTGGATGTCCCGGTGGAAGGTGCCCATTGCATCATTGGAGACCGCGCCTTCGGGCCAGACCCGCAGCGCGTGATCGCCCATGGGCGCGCCATGTGCCGGGGGTTGAAGGCCGCCGGGGTGCATCCGGTACTCAAACATATTCCGGGGCATGGGCGCGCCGCCTGCGACAGCCACGAAGCCCTGCCCACCGTCACCACCCCGCGTGATGAACTGGAACGCACCGACTTCCTGCCCTTCAGGGCATTGGCAAGTGAGGCCCCCTACGCCATGACCGCGCATGTGGTCTATACGGCCCTTGACCCGGATCAGCCCGCCACCCTTTCCGCTCCGGTGCTGCGCATGATCCGCGAGGAGATCGGCTTCACGGGCCTCATCATGTCCGACGACCTCAGCATGAAAGCATTGCAAGGCGATGTCGGATCGCTCGCCGTCGCCTCCTTGCGCGCCGGATGCGACCTCGCCCTCTATTGCAAGGGAGACTTCGCCGAACTGCGCCGCATCACCGAAGCCCTTTCCGAATCAGTGGGGTAGTTTGTGCGGACAAATCAGACTTCTCGCCCCCTCACCCCTCCTCCCCCGCCCGGCCTTGAGTCGCTGCGAAGCCTCACGGCCCCGGATATGGAACGGGTGAATACCCGCCTGCTCTCCATGGCGGAAAGTCAGGTGCAACGGATCCCCGAACTCAGCCTCCATATCATGGCGGCGGGGGGCAAGCGGCTGCGCCCGATGCTGACGCTCGCCAGCGCACGCCTGTGCGGCCTGAGCGAAGGCGAACGGCATATTGGGCTGGCCGCCGCCGTGGAATGCCTGCACACCGCCACCCTGCTGCATGATGACGTGGTGGATGACAGCACCACCCGTCGCGGATTTGCCACCGCCAACGCCCTGTGGGACAATAAAACCAGCGTGCTGGTGGGCGATTACCTGCTGGGACAGGCCTTCAAGCTGATGGTCGCCGATGGCTCGCTGGAGGTGCTGCGCATCCTTGCCAATGCCTCCGCCGTGATTGCCGAAGGCGAGGTGTTTCAACTCACCACCGTACGCAACCTCACCACCAGCATGGAAGCCTATGCGCAGGTGATTGAGGCCAAAACCGCCACGCTGTTTGCTGCCGCCTGCGAGGTCGGTGCGGTAGTATCCGGACGCGAGGACGCCCAAAAATCCTTACATAATTACGGATTAGCGCTCGGCATGGCCTTCCAGATCACCGACGACCTGCTGGATTTCGCCGCCGATCCGGCGCGGCTCGGTAAAAACATTGGCGATGATTTTTTTGAAGGCAAAATGACCCTGCCAGTGATTCTCGCCTATGCCCAAGGGTCGGCGGAAGAGCGCGCCTTCTGGGAACGGGTCTATGACGGCACTCCCCCCACCGATACCGATTTGCAACAGGCCTGCCGGATGATTGTCAGCGGTCCGGCGCTCGCCGCCGTCCGCCAGCAGGTCACCCGCCATTGCGAAAGGGCGCGTCAGGCGCTTGCCGGATTCAAATCTAGCCCCTTCCGCGACGCCTTGCTGGAAGTGGTCGATTTCTGCGAGCAGCGGCAGTATTGAAGGCGATGCTTGGATGCGCGATGATTCGATGGTAGAAACGCACCATGCAAACCCTTCTCCGCCTCCTCACCACCACCTACCGCGCCATCGAAAGCGCCATCCTGCATGACGGGATCGAGCATGCCGGGTATCTGGGGTTTTTGGGGCTGCTCTCCTTTTTTCCCTTTCTGGTGATTTTATTTGCGCTGGCCGGGGTGATTGGTGAGTGGGAAGTCGGTGTGCGCTTTGTGCAACTGGTGCTACCGCAATTGCCGCCCCATGTGGCCGAAGCCCTGAAACCCCGCATTCAGGAGATCATCTCCGGCCCCCCGCAGGGCCTCATGACCCTTGCCATCATCGGCGCGCTATGGACGGCCTCCTCTACCGTAGAAGGCCTGCGCACCATCCTCAACCGCGCCTATAGGGTGACCACGCCCCCGCCCTATCTGCTGCGACGCATCCTCAGCATCGGCCAGTTGGTGGTGGTGACCTTTCTCGTCATTCTCGCCATGCTGATATTGGTATTCTGGCCGCTGCTGCTGCAACTGGTGCAGTCCTGGCTGCCCTTTGCGCCCATCACCCACCCGCTGCGCACCCTGCTTGATCCCGTCTGGACCTATCTGCAATTTGGCTTCACCTTTGTACTGCTGTTTTTGATGGTGCGCGCCATTTACCATATTGTGCCCAACACCAGGCTCTGCCGTGCGGAGACCTGGCCCGGCGCCCTGCTCACCGTGCTGGGATGGATGGGAGGGGCTGCGCTTTTCTCCGGCTACCTCTCGCATTTCCAGCAGGTGAATATTCTCTATGGGAGTCTGGGGGGCATCATCGCCGCCCTGTTGTTTTTTTACATCATGGCGCTGATCCTGATTGTCGGCGCCGAATTTAACTATCTGTGGAAGCAATCGGGGGAGGGTGTCCAGTCATGCTGACACGAGCGTAGCGAAGTGGAAGCATCTCCCGGCTTGCGTCAACTCCTCCGTGTTTCGTAAACGGAGGGATCCTTCGGGGTAAACCCCTCAGGATGACGAGGCTGCTCCCTGAAATAGCCACCAATGAGTGGAAAAAGTGACTGGAGGCCGGGAGCGGAATCGAACCGCTGATCTGGGAGTTGCAGTCCCGTGCATTACCACTTTGCTACCCGGCCAAGAAACGATAGCGCTTGTAAGATGGAGCGGGACTATAGCGCTATACTTCCTCGTCTTCAAGCTCCTCCAGCTCTTCGACGTAGGAAACTTGGCTATCGGGCAATCCGGTCACACGGCGACGCGTACGACGGCTGCGGGATTTCACCAGACGGCCGCGCTTTTCATCCCAGGAATAGGTGGAAACCACCACTTTCGTCCCCGTGGTCACCACATCGCCATTGGGCATTTGCAACACATCAAACCCTTTTTGCAGGGCGTCGTTGATGAGCGCGGCCGATTGGCGCAGGTAACGTTGATCCCCCATCAGGCTCGCCACATCGGTGTTGGCCTGTTCGGTGGTGAAAGGACGGCGCTCGCGTTTATGGATCGTCATTCTGCTCTTTCTCTCTCTATTCTTTTCATCACTAACATAGAATCTGCTGCACCGCAAGAAGCTTGATTCTTAACGCCGTGCTTTTGGCATGGAGCACTGAACACAAAGATGAAACGATGCGTTTTCTGGTCCATCTCAAATGCCTCTCCTCCAGCCCCCTCCCGGAATGGGAGGGGTCGGAATCGCGTGCGATTCCGGGGGAGGGTGATGACGTCAGGATGACCACCCCCTCCCGGCCTCGCTGGCGATTCGCTACGCTCACGCCGCTCGCCGACCTCCCCCATCAAGGGGGAGGTGAAACACTCAACACGATGCAGAAAACGCAACCATGGGATCGTATCAAATCATCCAGTCATCGCGCATCGAATCATCTACTCATCCTGCACATCCACCAACTGCCAGTTGGGATCACTGGCACTAACCGAACGCTCAAACACCCACACGTCTTCCACGGATTCCGCATCGGTGGGGTCGCCCTCCACCAACGCACCGCTGCCATCGCGCACCACGCTCACCTGCTCGCTGACGAACCGCACCGTGATCCGCGCCAGCTTGCGCTCCACCTGTGCCGACACCATATCGGCGCTGGTGATGGAAAGCAGCGTCGTTTCCGTGATCCGCTCCGCCCCTGCCCGCGCATCAATCTCGGCGGCAAACCGCGCCCGCAATACCGGGCTGAGCAGCGTGGCGAGTGTGTCCTTATCGCCTTTTTTATACGCGTCGAGGATCATCTCAAACGCCAGTTGCGCGCCCTTCAGGAAGCCTTTAACCGAGAAGGTCGGGTCTACCTCCTTCAGGGATTGCACCGCCGATTCCAGATCCGGCTTGCCTTCCACGGCCGTGAGATCATCCTCCACGCTGTCGATCAAAGCCCGCGCCCGGTCCTGATAATATTCGACCATCTTGGGGTCGGCGACAGGCGCCTGCTCCTGTGGCATATGCCCTACCTGCTTGCCCAGCACCCCACGCAGACGAAACAGAATAATCGCGCTGATCACCGCCAGTACCAGAATATCCACCCACACCATGTGCAGCCCTTTGCTAAATCATTGCATCCTGAACCGTTTCAGCATAGGTTTCCGCGCAGCAATTGACAAGCAACTATCGTGGAAAGGCCTGCTCCCATGACCAACAATACCCCAACCGCTGTACCGGTACTCGACGGCAAACGCGTCCACCTGAACGCGCAATACATCAAAGACCTGTCGTTTGAAAGCCCCAACCCCTCTAAGTACCTGTTTGGCATGAAGGACCGTCCAGGCCTGCAAATGGGCGTGGATGTGCGCGCCGCCAAATTGCAGGATGGACTGTTTGAAGTCACGCTGGTGCTGCGTTGCAAAACACTGGCCGGTGAGGAGCCGATTTTTCTGGTAGAACTGAGCTATGCGGGGATCTTCTCGCTGGGTAAAGAGCTGCTGGACGATCCGCAGGAAACCCTGATGGTGGAATGCGTGACGCTCCTCTACCCCTTTGCCCGGCGCGTGGTGTCCGATGTCACCCGCGATGGCGGCTTCCCGCCCTTGATGCTGGATGCCATGGATTTCGCGGCGATGTATCGCAACCGGGCCGAGGAAGAAAAAGCGGCGTAAGAAACCAAAATGGATGTCATGCGCGACCTCGCAATGGCACCCAACCACAAAGGACAAGAAAAAATGAAGGGTATCGTACTTGCCGGAGGTTCCGGCACCCGGCTGGCCCCCATGACACTGGCCGTCAGCAAACAGATTCTGCCCATCTACGACAAGCCGATGGTCTATTACCCCATCGCCACGCTCATGCAGGCGGGCATTCGCGAACTGCTGGTCATCAGCACCCCGCGTGACCTGCCGATGCTGCAATCCCTGCTGGGTGACGGTTCCCGCATTGGAGTACGGTTTGAATACCGCGTGCAGCCAGAACCAGCAGGCATCGCGCAAGCCTTCCTGATCGGCGAGAGCTTTATCGCGGGTGATCCCGTCGCGCTGGTGCTGGGGGATAACATTTTCCACGTGCCGCATCTGGAAGAACGGATGGAAGAAGTCGCCAAAATCTCGCAAGGAGCGCGGGTGTTTGCCTATCATGTGAGCGACCCGGAGCGCTACGGCGTGGTGGCCTTCGACCGCGAGGGCAAAGCCACCTCCATTGAGGAAAAACCCAAATCCCCCAAATCCTCCTGGGCGGTGACGGGACTCTATTTCTACGACAATCAGGTGGTGGAGATTACCAAAAACCTCAAACCCTCGGCACGCGGCGAGCTGGAAATCACCGATGTGAATAACGTGTATCTGGAGCGCGAACAATTGCAGGTGGAACGTCTGGGGCGCGGATCGGCATGGCTCGACACCGGCACGCCGGATTCGCTACTCGCCGCCGCGCAGTTTGTACAGACGATCGAAACCCGTCAGGGCCTCAATATCGGCTGTCTGGAGGAAATTGCGCTGCGCAAGGGCTTCATTTCGCTCGACCAGTTCGCCAGCCTCGCCACCGAATATAAAAGCACCTACGCC